>NZ_JMMA01000002.1:1939333-2262555 GCF_000686125.1 Ruminococcus sp. NK3A76 | reverse complement strand
CTATAGCAAATGCCAGTAAGCCGGCTGTCACACGCTTCCGTGTGTTGTTCATATATACTCCTCCTCGTTATTTGATGCTGTTCAAATATACGATACTATTATAGCATATCCTGTTTTAAAATGCAATATTTTCTGAACAAATAATTTCAAATTTTTGAATAGACTTGTGAACGCTTCTGTCAGCCTATAAAAATCCTCACCTCTGTAATAATATACATGGTGAGGAATCCTCAAAACTCTATTAAGCTGTAACCAAATGCTCTTCCTGCATCATAGCTCAAAAGCATATGCGTAATAATTCTTCTCAAATTCCAAAACGCTTCTTCCGCCGGTGTTTTCGCCGATGAATTCATCATCGACATAGACGATAAGGTGCTCGCTGTCGTTGAATCTGTAGCTGCCCTCGCATACCAGCCTGGGATCAAAGGGCTTGCCGTTTTCGTCTGTATCATATGTGTAGAACCTTATCCTGTGGGAGAACAGCTTATCTTCACATTCCACATTGCAGTCCAGCATTTCATCTCCTATTGTATACCAGCCCTTTTTTGTATCATAAAATGCGATGTAATGGTCTGAATTGGCAGCATCGGGGTTGTCAGGGTCTGAATAGTATTCCCATATAACGTGTTCTGTGTCATCAGCTCCGATGTCTTTTGACATATCATCTATCGTTGCGAAAAAGTATCTGCCCCACATGATATATAATAGTATGAGCAGATATACCGCCGCAGCCGCTGTAACTATGATGATCATTCTTTTTTTCGCTTTGTTCATTGCAGTGTGTCTCCTGAGCGTGTTTTATATCTCTGTTTGTTTTAGCAGTTTGTTTATCATGCTCTTTTGTGCAAGCCCCTCGGAAAAAGCCGTCGCACCGCCTGCTGCCGTGCCGAGCCTGAGTGCATAGCCGTAGTCGCCGGGACGCTCGGTAAGTGCTGCTATAAACCCTGCGAGCATCGAATCGCCTGCACCGACGGAGTTTTTCACCTCGCCCTTGCAGACGCCGCAGCGGTGGGTGTTGCCCTGCTCGTCTATCAGTATGGCTCCGTCGCCTGCCATAGATATAAGCACGTTCGCAGCCCCCATTTCACGCAGCTTGCGGGCGTGTTTTTCTATGTCGGCATCGGTTTTGATATTGACACCGAACAGCTCGCCCAGCTCGAAGTTGTTTGGCTTGATAAGAAACGGCCTGTATCTTAGCACGTTTAAAAGCAGCTCGCCGCAGGCATCGACAACAAAGCGTATGCCACGCCCGTCGAGCGTTTTCAGAATCTTCTCGTATATGTCAGCAGGCAGCGATGAAGGCACACTTCCTGCAAGCACGAGAGTGTCGCCCTTTTTCAGCGTGCCGAGCTTTTCAAACAGCAGCCCGAGCGACTCGTCGTCGATGTCAGGGCCTTTGCCGTTTAGCTCAGTCTCCTCTGATGATTTTATCTTTACATTGATGCGTGAGCAGCCGCTTTTCAGCCTTATAAAGCCTGTGCGTATGCCCATATCAGCAAGCCCTTTTTCGATAGCCTCGCCTGTAAAGCCTGCCGTAAATCCAAGTGCCTCGCTATCTATCCCAAGCTCCTTTAATACGCAGGAGACATTTATCCCCTTGCCGCCGAAAAACATATTCTCACTCGTTGCACGGTTTACTATGCCAAGGCTCAGGTCAGGTGTTTGGACCACATAATCTATCGCCGGGTTGAAGGTGACTGTGTATATCATATCAGTTCCTCCCGGGTCAGTTGTTGACTGTCAGCAGACAGTCGCCTGACTTGTTCTTGCTTATCAGCCATACGAAAATGAGCGCATCCTTGACGTTTTTCTGATAGAAGCTGCCGTAGCCGTTTATCGTTATGCTCCTGCACGCTGAGAGGTCTATCATGTCTTCGAGCGATGCCCAGTTCCTGCCGTATGTATCGGGCAGTGAGAGCGTGCGCTTCAGCAGCGTGTGAAGCTCGTCTGTCGTATCAATGTCGCTTAGATCTATCACAAGCTGCGACATATCCGGGTGTGAAAGTCTGTATGCCTCGGCGATGTCGGCCTTGTTCGTGCTGCGGAAGTATCCGTCATTGTAAAGCGATGCCGGGAAAGCATCACACATAAACCGCTTTAAATGTCCTATATCGCTTTCATCGCCGTAGTCTGCAAATACGAGCATATCAAAGGTGTTTTTGTCAAGCTCCCTCTGATACTCGTTCATATGCGCATAAAGATGCTTCTCAAATACCTTGGCCGATATACAGCCGTTTACAAAGCCGCCGAGCATATCTGAAATGACTGCTTTCATATTATTTCCCCCGTTTTTAATGCATTGATTGTTTTGCTGATGCCTGTTATTTTGCTTTCAGGCTGTTTACGAGCTCCTCGTCAGGCTTGACGTAGAGCGTGCGGTTGTTTGTGAATATCACCATGCCGGGCTTTGCGCCATTTGGCTTTTTAACAAACTTCACAAGCGTGTAATCCACCGGCACCTGTGCCGAGCTCCTTGCCGATGAGTAGTAAGCCGCTATCTGTGCAGCCTGCATTATCGTATCATCAGGCACATCGCCGCCCTTTGCCGATATGATGACGTGCGAGCCGGTTATCTCCTTGACGTGCAGCCATATGTCGAGCTTTTCGCTGTCCTTGCAGGTCAGGCGGTCGTTCTGCTTGTTGTTGCGCCCGACTCTTATCTCATACCCGTCAGATGATAAAAACTTCATCGGCGGCTGGGTCTTTACATTCTTTGCACCCTTTGAGAGCCTTGCCGATCTTAAATACCCCTGCTCGTGCAGCTCTATCCGCAGCTCGTCTATATCCGTCTCGCTCTGCGCCCGGGTGAGGTTATCAAACACCGAGTCGATGTACAAAAGCTCCTGCTCGCCCTGCTCTATGAGCTTTGTGAGCTTTTTCTCGGCAGTGTCAGCCTTGCGGTATTCGTTGTAATACCTCTGCGCATTCTGCGAGGGGGTCAGGCGCACATCGAGCTTGATCCTGACCTCGGGGCTGCCCTCCTCGTAGTAATTCTGAGCGTTTACAAAGCTGTCGCCCTTTTTGAAGTTATACAGGTTTGCCATTAGCAGGTCGCCGTATATCTTCAGCTTGTCTCTGTCGGCACATTCAAGCAGCTCCTGCCGCTGGTTGGCAGTTCGCCTGTTTATCCTGTCACGGGTGTTCTGCAAGAATTTATACAAATCGCTCGCACGCTGCTTCATTCGTGCTGTGATGTCACGCTGTGTGAAGAAGTGGTCAAGCGTCTCGCACGCCGAGGAGAAATATTTTTTCTCCATGAGCGAGCCGTACTGGTTTATATCCGCAAAGCAGAAGTCCTTAAGCAGCCCGTCCTGCGACAGCAGCACGGTGAACTTATTCTCACCCTTTTCTATAAGCTGCGCCTGCATCGAAAGGAACAGATAGAGCTTTTCAAAGCCCTCGTCTGTCAGTTCACCTGCGGCTATCTCGTCGTGCGTGCATTTTAAAGCACACTCTCTTGCGAAGACAGGTGAGAGGCCTTCGATGCTCCTGAGTATCGCCTTTGAAAGCTCTGCGTGTGAGTTTTCGTCAAGTGCCGCTCTCAGCTCCTGTCTTGTGAGTGAAAACAGGCTGAGTCTTTTATCCTTGGGCGGTGCTTCGTATATCATTCCCGGCAGCACAGGCCGCACGGAAGACATATCCTGCCCGACACGCTTTATAGCATCAATTATCTTTCCCTCGTTATCGAGTATGATTAGGTTTGAATGCCTGCCCATTATCTCGATGACAAGGGTTATGCGCACGATATCGCCCATTTCGTTCGATGAGTCGAAATCGAGCATAAGTATACGCTCCTGTCCGTCCTGTCTGATGCTTATCAGCTTGCCCGACGAGAGCAGCTTTCGCATGAGCATACAGAACATCGGCGGCACACGGGGATTATCTATCTGAGCACGGGTAACGTGTACCCTCGCACCGCCTGCCGAGGTGTTTATAAGCAGCTTATATCCGCCCTCACGGGTGCGGAATGTTATAAGTATCTCCTCTCTTGACGGCTGGTGTATCTTATCCACACGCCCGTCAAGCAGGACGGATATCTCGTTTTTGACTATTCCTAAAAATACGCCGTCTAAAGCCATTTGTCGCTTCGCTCCTTGATAATAGTTAATAGTTAACAGTTAACAGTTAACAGTTGAGGTGTCCGCCTTCGGCAGACGGATTTTTATTTTCAATCTTCATAGTTTTGACGCTTGAAGAAAGCATTCTGATTATCTCCGAACAGTCTTTGTTTATGCTGCTATACTGTTTTTCTGATATAAATTCGGTTTTATAAAGCAGTTCAAGCCAGTATTCTGTCTCTGATGCCTCTTTAAGAGCGATATTTACCTTGTTCAGAAAATCATTGCGGCTTTGAGCATATTTTGCTTCTGATAGATTTGCACCTATACTTGTGCCGCTCTTTAAAAGCTGTTTTGATAAAACAAACTCGTTTTTATTGCAAAGATACTTATATAGTTTTACTATTCTTATTGCAAAAGATTTGCTTTTATCCAGTACCATACCTTCACTATTCATAGCAACCACCTTTTAGATACATCGGCGCTTTGCGCCGATACCTTAACTGTTAACTGATAACTGTTAACTGTTAACTGTTTTAAGCGTAGCTTAAAACGTCCCTGTCGCTCGGTGCTTTTAGCACTGTCAGCTCAGGAAACTTCTCGCTCAGCTTCTGTGCCATGAAATCTGTGAACAGGTCTTCTGTATGGAAATGCCCTGCATCAAAGACAGTCAGGCCTGCGTTGTATGCATCAATGAAGACATCATGCTTTATGTCGCCTGTGATGTATGCATCACACTCGTTTGCGAGTACGTCTGCAAGCAGGCTACCGCCGCTGCCTGAGCATACTGCGACTGTCTCGATGCTGCCGCCCATGTCGTTGTAGCGCACGACCTCGCAGTTAAGGGCTGCCTTTATCTTATCGGCAAACTCCTCAGGTGTCGTGGCGGCGCATTGGCATATGTAGCCTATCGGTACGCCGTCCTCTATGGCAAGCGGCCTGTCAGGGGTAAGCCCCAGCCTCTCGCAGAGAATGTCGTTCATGCCGCCCTTTGCACTGTCAAAGCTGGTGTGCGCCGAGATGACGGATATGCCGTTCATTGCAAGATTCCCGACAGGACTCTCGGTGTCTATCCTCTTTATCGCACGGAAGATAGGGGGGTGGTGTGTGACGATGAGCTCTGCGCCAAGCTCCTCGGCATCGGCTATTATGTCGTTTGTGATGTCGAGTGCTGTGAGCATTGTCTTGACACCGTAGTAGGGGTTGCCGATAACAAGGCCGCTGTTGTCATACCCTGCCTGCGCCGAAAAGGGTGCAAGCTCGTCAATGTATCTGTATATGTCACGAACAAGTATCATGCCTGTTCCTCCCTTGTGAGTAATTCGGTAAGATTTTTCACCATGTTCATTATATGCTCGCCCGTCTCCCTGCTCTCCTCGCTTTTGAGCATACCGTTTGCGGCGGTGGTGAGCTTTCTTAGCCTGTCCTCGGCATACGCTCTGCCTGCCGGGTCAGCAAGGTCAATGCGGCCGAATATCCTGTATCTGTCGTCATTGTCATAGCCTGGCTTGCCGCCTTTAAAGTATGCGCTCATCACCGAGTATTCAAACCTGCCCTCGTGAACGCACCTCTCCGCATCGACCTCAAAGCCGTTTTGGTAGAGATATTCCCTCAGCGCCTCAGGCCTTGTCATAGGCTGTAATATGAGGTGGTGTGCTCCCTCACGCAGACCGGGGCAGTCATCTATTATCTTAGCTATCAGCTCGCCGCCCATGCCTGCGATGATTATATCGGTTATTCCCTCAAGCGGCACTTCCTTCAGCCCGTCTGAGAGTATTATGTCTATCTTTTCTGAAAGCCCGTGCTCACTGGCAGTTTTTCTTGCAGAGGCAAGGGGCTTTTCGTTTATGTCAGAAGCCACGCATCTGTCACAAAGCCCCTCTTTTATGAGGTGAGCCGGCAGATATCCGTGGTCTGTTCCTATATCGGCAGCGAACCTGCCCTGCACCATTGATGCGCACAGCAGCAGCCGCTTGTCGGTCAGTATATTCATATATGTACTCCGTTGTTATACGTTGTTCCTAAAAAAAGCCCCGATACGCATAAAGAGTATCGGGGCAGACAGATCATCCTGCGAAATGTGCGTTGAGCTTGCCTATAAGGTCAGCGGGGTCAACACCGTGTACCATGCAGGCTTCCTCAATAGTCTCTCCTCTTGATGAGGGGCAGAAAAGGCAGTGCATACCCATTTCGAGGAAATAGGGCTCAGTACCAGCATCCTGATCGAGAATATCGCCGATTATAGTGTCCTTTGTAACTTCAAATGCCATTATAATTCCTCCTGTTAACATTATATGCTTCTATTATACCCCTTATTCCGACAAAAATCAAGTACCTTAACAAAAAATATACTTATAAGGTCTACTGTCTTAATAACTTGTATACTGCATTTATATACAGCAACACCGCACGCTCACCGGCTGTTGCCTATAGTATGGAGATTTTTTGCTCTGCCCCCTTTTCTTTTTTGATAAATAGTGGTATAATAAGAAGACTAAGTCAAAAAACGGCATGACAGCTGAAATAAAAAGAAACTACCGGCTGTCTGAACAAAGGGAGGTACAAATGGAGCAAACACAGACAAAACGGCTTTTCGGTGACCGTGGATTTTATAAAGGAGCTCTTGCACTCGCTGTGCCTATCATGCTGCAGCAGCTTATACAGAGCCTTGTGTCGCTGATAGATAATTTCATGGTGTCAGGTCTTGGCGATGTGTCTATGTCGGGCGTTAATGTCGCAGGGCAGGTGCTTTTTGTGTTCTTTGTGTATCTGAACGCTATCTGCATGGCAGGCGGCATCTATATGACACAGTTTTTCGGGGCAAAGAACTCCGGCGGCATGAAGCAGGCATTTCTGTTCAAGCTGATGATGGGGCTTGCAGCATTCATACCATACCTGCTCGTATGTCTCGTTTTCCCGAGGCAGGTACTATCGCTAATGCTTATTGGCAACACGCAGGCAGAGCTTATTCTTGACGAGGCAGTAAAGTACATACATATAATGTTCTTTATGGGTCTGCCGATGACGGTATCAATGTGCATAGCAAGCTCGCTTCGTGACATGGGCAGGGTAAAGATACCTCTTGCAGTCACAGCCGCTGCAACGCTTATCAACACGCTATTCAACTGGCTGCTGATATACGGCAACCTCGGCTTCCCAAGGCTTGAGGTCAAGGGTGCAGCGATAGCGACAGTCACCGCAAGAATGGTCGAGCTGATAGTTTTCCTGATCATCTATATCAGGGTAAAGCCTGAATTTGCCGTTAAGATTGGTGAGCTTTTCGGAATCGACAGGGCGCTGTTTGTAAGGATACTCAAAAAGGGTGCGTTTGTGCTTTTCTGCGAAATGGTGTGGGTATTGTCTGAAACTATCACGACAGCTATCTACAACGGCAGGGGAGGAGCAGATGTAGTGTCGGGCATGGCTTCGAGCTTTGCGATAGCTAATCTGTTCTTCGTGGCGTTCGGCGGAATATATTCGGCGACAGGTGTAATGATCGGCAAGACGCTCGGCGAGGGAAAGCTCGAAAAGGCAAGGCAGCAGAAGACATGGCTGCTTTCAGGCTCGGCGGTGTTCGGCGTGTTCATGGCGCTGTTCGGCTTTGGAACTACGCTTATAATACCGATAGTGTTCGGCAGGCTCAGCGATAGTGCAGTCGATATCTGCCGCAGCATGGTAATAATGATGAGCTGCTTTATGCCGATATGGGTATATATGAATTCGCAGATGGCAGTCGCCCGTGCAGGCGGCGACACGGCAATGGGTGCTTACACCGACTCGGCGATAACGATATTCATCATGCTGCCGATGCTGTTTATCCTCGGCTTTGCAACGGATATCGGGCCGGTGGCTATGTATCTCGGTGTCAAGCTGCTCGATCTTGTCAAGGTGGTAGTATTCCACATCTGGCTCAAAAAGGAGCGCTGGCTCAAAAATCTCGCAAACAAGGAGCTTTGATATGAAGCAGCTGATAAAACTGTTAGTGTCGCTGGTGTTTCTTGTGTGGTTCACAGGCTCGGTGGTGCTGATGATAGTTTCTGCAAAGACCGGCGGCAGAGAATGGCTCGTGCCTGTGATGCTCGGGCAGTTCTTTTTTGTGTTCGGCACTGTCGGGCTGATAGCTATAGTCAGGTCAGACGACAAGCGTGGCGTATGGCTTCCGGCGCTGTTCATAGCAGCAGGCGTGCTCACCGCCGCCGGTGGGGTGCTTTATCGTTACGGGATAATATAGGCAACACCGCACAAAGACCGCCTGAAGGCTTTGTACGCAACTTACTTGCATCTTTTCCGTCATATTACACATTTTTTCCTTGAAATACGGTAGTATTCCTTCGGAAAATCTGTGCGGTCTGACGAAAAAGCTGACTGCGCAATTTGCGCACAATCTTCGTGCGGTGTTGCCTATAAGTTAGGGTAAAAAGCCCGAACGGGCATACCGTCATGCGCCGGCAGGACACCACAACTGATAACTAAAAAAGCGGCAGGTCTGACCTGTCGCTTTCTTTATAGCTATTTCTGTGAAATGATCTTCTCAGCTGCCTCGGCTCGGGTAATGTTTTCTTCCTTTGCCATAGCTTCGAGCTTTTTCTGCGCCTGCTCCTCAGTGATATCATCACGCTCGATAAGCAGCCATATCGCACGGTTTACCATGCGCAGCTGGCGTATCTTCTCATCAAAGCTGAGGTTCTTGCGGTCGTTCTGCTTTACACGCTCGCAGCCGGCTTTGAGCCAGTCGAGCGAATAGAGCAGCATCTGCTTTGACGGCGTCAGCGGTATCAGATATATGCCGCTCGGTGACAGCATCTCAAAAAGGCTGTCGTAGCTGTCAAGGGAAGTGAAAACTGCCGTACAGGTGCTCTTTTTTGCAAGCTGCTGTGTTATGTGCGCAAGGCTTGCATCATCTGGTGCTGATAGACGTATGAGTATAATATCAAACGGCCTGCTGTCAGCAAGCCGTTTAGCATCATTTATACTTTCGGCAATGCAGGGGTCATCAAATTCATTCTCAATCAGTATCTGCTTAAGGCTCTGGGTAAACTTTCTGTACCCGGATACGATAAGCGTACTGTATCGTGTATTTTCCGACTCCATCTGCACACCTCCGTCACAGACATCAGCCCTCGTCGAATTCGCTTACGAGAGAGGAAACTGTCTGCTTTGCATCACCGTAGATCATTACTGTATTATCGTTTGTAAAGAGCGGGTTCTCGACACCCGAGAAGCCTGTGCCTTTACCACGCTTGAGAACGAATACTGTTCTTGCCTCGAATGCGTTGATGATAGGCATTCCGTAGAGAGGCGAAGTCTCGTCGTTGATAGCCGAGGGGTTAACAACGTCGTTCGCACCGATAACGATAGCAACGTCAGTGTTGGGCATCTGAGGATTCATCTCATCAGCCGTCTTTAACTGCTCGTAGGGAACGTTAGCCTCAGCAAGAAGAACGTTCATATGACCGGGCATTCTGCCTGCTACCGGGTGGATAGCAAAGCTGACTTCTGCACCGTTTTCTTCGAGCTTGTCGCAAAGCTCCTTGACTGCGTGCTGTGCCTGAGCAACAGCCATACCGTAGCCGGGGATGAATACTACAGAGCTTGCAGCTTCGAGGATAAGGTAAGCGTCCTCAACAGACATAGCCTTGGGCTCTTTCTGCTCGCCAGCTGCGCCCTTCTTGGCAGCGCCGCCGAAGGAACCGAAGAGAAGGCTGTAAAGAGTTCTGTTCATAGCCTTGCACATGATAAGTGTAAGGATAAGACCCGATGTACCAACGAGACAGCCCGAAACAACGAGCACCGAGTTGGATATCGAAAGGCCTGCGAATGCTGCTGCAAGACCTGAGAAGGCATTGAGCAGTGAGATGATAACAGGCATATCGCCGCCGCCGATAGCAACGACCATTGTAAGGCCGAGTATAAGGTAAGCAGCTGTTACAACGATGATACCTATATCGCCGAGAGAAGCATCAAGCACGCCCGAGATGGAAAGTGCATATACAGCCACGCCGCCGAGACCGATTATAGCAAGAAGACCGTTTACAAAGTTCTTTGCAGGTATAGAAACGTTTTTCTTGAACATCTTGCCGGAGAGCTTGCCCCATGCAACTATCGAACCTGTGAAGGCGATAGCACCTATCGCAATGGTAAGACCGAGTGCGATAGAGGAGAAGGTGTTGATGCTCTTGTCTGTCATGAACTGTGTGAGGGCTACGAGCAGCGAGGAAAGGCCGCCGAAGCCGTTAAAGAGTGCAACGAGCTGGGGCATACCGGTCATCTCGACCTTCTTTGCCCAGATAGCACCGATGATACCGCCGAGTGCGATAGCAGCTATTGCCCAGATGTAGGCATTGCCCATAACGCCCTCTGTAAGAGTATCAGTAACATTCTTTTCAAGTAAAACAGTAACAACTGCGATAAGCATACCGATAGAGGAGAGCTTGTTGCCCTTTCTTGCGGTGTCTGCCTTACCGAGCAGCTTTATACCACGGATAAAAAGTACCGAGGACACCATGTAAAGCACGGTGGTCAGTACTACGCTTATTTTTTCGTAGCTCACTTTTTATCCCCCTTTTTCTTGAACATCTCAAGCATTCTGTCTGTTACCATATAGCCGCCTATAACGTTGATAGTAGCAAGAACTATCGCAGCAAAGCCGCATATATTAGAGATCATGCCGTCTGTGTGGAGTGCTACGGCAGTTGCCGAAATAGCACCGACTATCGTAATGCCCGAGATCGCATTTGTACCCGACATAAGCGGTGTGTGCAGCTGGGAGGGTACCTTAGAGATAAGCTCAACGCCCAGGAAGCCTGCGATAACAAATACGAATACGAGCAGTAATATCTCACCTGTTGCCATATATTTTTCTCCTTTTATTATTTGAATCTTTCGTGTATTATCTGACCGTTCTGTGTGAGCAGGCAGCCCTTCATTATCTCATCATTAAGGTTAACGTCGAGCTCCTTTGTCTCCTTATTATAGAAGTGTGTAAGGAAAGCAGTGAAGTTACCGGAGAGCATCTTGGATGCGTCCTGCGGGACCTGACGCTCAAGCATATCACCAGACATGATGATAACGCCGTTGTCTGTTACAACTTCCTCAAAGAGCTTGGAACCTTCAACGTTACCGCCTGTAGAAACAGCCATATCAACGATGATAGTGCCTCTCTTCATTCTTGAGATAACGTCCTTGGAGATAAGGCGGGGTGCCTTTCTGCCGAATACCTTAGCTGTTGTAATAACGATATCCGAACGCTCGCATACCTTAGCCTGAGCCTTCTGCTGCTTTGCTATCTGCTCGGGGGTGAGCTCCTTAGCATAGCCCTGGTCAGTCTGGCCCATCTCGCCGAGGTCGATCTTTACAAAGCTCGCACCGAGAGATTTGACCTGTTCTTCAACAACAGGACGAGTGTCAAATGCGTCAACTCTTGCGCCGAGTCTCTTAGCAGTAGCTATTGCCTGAAGACCTGCAACACCTACGCCGATGATGAATACTCTTGCAGGGTTGATCGTACCTGAAGGTGTTACCATCATCGGGAGTATCTTGGGAAGTCTTGCTGCGGCGTTTACTACAGCCACATAACCTGCAAGAGATGTCTGCGATGACTGTACGTCCATTTTCTGAGCGAGGGTAGTTCTCGGGATCATTTCGAGAGAAACTGCCATCAGATCTGCTGCTGCCATTTTGTCGAGCAGCTCACGCTCATTGAACGGGTCAAGGTAGCTCAGATGCAGTGTGCCTTTTTCAATTCCGTCAATGCTTTCGGGCTTCATTATACGCAGCACGATCTCGTTGCCCTTGTAGCCCTCTTCGTTTGATGAAACGAGCTTAGCACCTGCTTTTTCATAGCTTTCATCGGAAAAGCCGCTTTTTTCACCCGTTCCTCTGACCACGCTGATCTCATAGCCCATAGCCGTCAGCTTTTTGATATCATCGGGAATGAGCGCAGTTCTTGTTTCAAGCGGGTCATTCTCTTTACAGAGAAGAATTTTTTTCATCACTATACTCCTTTCAGACCATCATATATTTTCAAAAGTCAGGCAAAATATGTCTTAACTTTTAAAACCAAAAAAACAGCAAAGGGCAGCACCGTGGAGGCAATACTGCACAAAGATTGTGCCAAAGACACGAAGTCAGATTTTTCGTCAGGTCACATAGATCTCTCGCAGGAATACTACCGTATTCCAAGAGAAAGATGTGTGAGATGACTGGAAAATATGCAAGTGGATTTGGTACAAAGCCGACAAGCGGTCTTTGTGCGGTTTTGCCTCGTATAACAGCGGTGCTGCCAGATAATATGGAAGGCTGAGCCAATATGAGTTGTGTTTAATCTATTCAGTCAAACGTCTCATCGTTGACAGCATATTTGCAGCTGTCAGCAACGTCAAGCCTTCTGTCTCTGCTGGGTGTGCCTATAAGCATCTCGGGGTGTTCACCCACATTTACTGTATAGGGCACGATCTGCTTTGTTTCGTCAAAAATACTTTTCATGATATACACGCCCTTTTTATGTTACTATCAGACTATGCCCTGAGCGTTCATAGCGTCAAGGACCTTCTCGAAGCCTGCGATGTTAGCACCTACAACGTAGTTGCCCTCGAAACCGTAGCGCTTAGCAGCATCGTCGATGTTGTGGAAAAGGTTTACCATGATGCCCTTGAGCTTAGCGTCAACCTCGTCGAATGTCCAGCTGAGTCTCTCGCTGTTCTGGGACATTTCAAGAGCAGATGTAGCAACGCCGCCTGCGTTTGCAGCCTTGCCGGGGATGAAGAATACGCCGTTGTCCTGAAAGAACTTTGTAGCTTCCTCAGTTGTAGGCATATTAGCGCCCTCGCATACAGCTTTTACGCCGTTAGCAACGAGTGCCTTAGCATCGTCGATGCCGAGCTCGTTCTGTGTAGCGCAGGGGAGTGCGATGTCAGCCTTGACTGTCCAAACGCCCTTGCCCTCGTGGTACTCGCTGTTGGGTCTGTAGCTCTTGTACTCAGTAAGTCTTGCACGCTTAACTTCCTTGATCTCCTTAAGAGCAGCTACGTCGATGCCGTCGGGATCGTAGACCCAGCCTGTGGAATCGGAGCAGGTAACTACCTTTGCGCCGAGCTGCTGAGCCTTCTGGATAGCGTAGATAGCAACGTTGCCGGCACCGGAAACAACAACTGTCTTGCCGTTGAGCGAATCGCCCTTGCTCTTTAAGAGCTCTTCTGTTATGTAAAGGAGACCGTAGCCTGTAGCCTCTGTTCTTGCGAGAGAACCACCGTAGGAAAGACCCTTACCGGTGAGAACGCCCTCGAACACGCCACGAAGTCTCTTATACTGACCGAACATATAACCGATCTCTCTTGCGCCTGTACCGATGTCACCTGCAGGAACGTCTGTATCAGCGCCGATGTACTTGCAAAGCTCTGTCATAAAGCTCTGGCAGAATGCCATAACTTCTCTGTCGCTCTTGCCCTTGGGGTCGAAGTCGGAACCGCCCTTACCGCCGCCGATCGGAAGGCCTGTAAGGCTGTTCTTGAAGATCTGCTCAAAACCTAAGAACTTGATGATGCCGAGGTTTACTGAGGGGTGGAGTCTGAGACCGCCCTTGTAAGGACCTATAGCAGAGTTGAACTGAACTCTGTAACCTGTGTTTACCTGAACGTTACCCTTGTCATCTACCCACGGAACACGGAACTTGATCTGTCTCTCAGGGTTTGTGATACGCTCGAGAAGTGCATCTTTTCTGAATGCATCCTCATTTTTCTCGATAACGGGTCTGATAGATTCAAGAACCTCTCTTACAGCCTGGTGGAACTCGGGCTCAGCAGGGTTCTTGGCAATCACGCTTTCAAGTACTTCATCAACATAAGACATAAAAAACAACCTCCTAAAAATAAAAAAAAGCCAATGACACTAAAACCGCCTGAGATACAATGAGATACAAGCGGTGATTTAGGGCGCCATTGCCTTAACTGTTATATATTTTACATTATAGTTTGTCAAAAGTCAATTTGCATTATCCTATAAAAAAACTACTTTTGACCATTATTTCAAGACTGTGCATATACTGCTCCCATACGAGGGGCAAAGCAAAAACAACACGAACAAGGGGCAGGCTGCGCAGCCTTCCCCTTGAGCGAAAAATATATGATGGGTTAGATGATGATCTCATTATTGCTTTCGACGCTCATATTGTTTTTACAATAATATATTACCATAGCAGACACAAAACAGATACCCTAAATTTCAGATATTTACATAGAAATTTAAGTTATGACAAATGCCCTGATATGGCGTAAACGCCGTTATTTCACAGGCTTTTTACCTGCGAGGGAGTCTTGCCGGTGAGCTTCTTGAAGACGTTGCTGAAATAGTCAACAGACGAGAAGCCGAGCATCTCGCTCACCTCATATACACGGTATCTTCCTGATGAAAGAAGACGGGAAGCATACCTTATCCTGAAGCTCTTATAGAATATACCGAAGGTCATGCCGACCTTTGATTTAAAGAGCCTGCCGAAATAATCCTTGTTGAATCCGAACCAGTCAGCAGCGGATTCTGTGGTGGCGATAACGTCCTTGCTCTCGTTTAAAAACGCCGTAAGACGTTCAAGGAAGCGCTTGTCACTGATATCGAGCTCGGAGATGAATTCCTCTACAGTCTGGCTGTAATCGCTCCCCGAAAGGCTTTGTGTAAGCCTGACCTCTGCTATGTCAAGAGCCTCGCACAGACGCAGCTCGCTTACAGGTTCGCTCACATAGTCTATCGCACCTATTATGAAGCAGCGCCGCATAGTTTCGCTGTCGCCGGCATTTCCGGCAGCTATGCAGACAGTTGACGGAGACACCTCGGAAACAGCCGATATCACAGCCTCGGTGCTCGGAAGAGATGACCTGTTGAAGCATATCACAAGCTCGGCCTGCGAGTTTTTGCAGATGTTCAAAGCATCTGTGATGTTAGAAGTCTTTCCGACTATCTCGAAACCCTTCTCATGCCATACAGACATTTTCCTCAGTCTGTCATAGCAGCTCAGGTTGTTGTCAAATATAAGCACACGGTATTTTCCGCTCACAAGGCCTTACTCCCTTCAAAACAGAATAAGGGCGCCGTAATAATTAATTACAGCGCCCTTGCCATTGAATTAATTTTAGCACAACAAAATACATTTTGTCAAGAACATAGCGTGAATTGGGTGTAATTTGTATGAAATTTATAGGATTGTCACTATTTGGCACGGACTATTGACATTAGCTCTGTTATGTGTTATATTATTACAAAGACCATTCACCGCATTATAAGAATATGCATATAATACAGTGAACAGACGGCGGCTGAGTAATGCCGTGCAGTCGGGCCCGAGGGCAGCAGTTATCACATCTGCGGGACAGTGTTTTTGTTCCGCAGGTGTTTTTTTATGGAGATGATAGTATGGAAAGATACGATATAAACACGCAGAAAACAGACATTTCGGCTGCTGTTGCCATGAAGGTCTCGGCGGTGAGCATAGCTGTTAACATTGTACTTTCGCTCATAAAGCTGTTTGCAGGCCTTTTTGCAAAGTCGGGTGCGATGATATCCGATGCTGTGCATTCGGCATCTGATGTGTTCAGCACGCTTGTCGTGATCATTGGGGTAAAGCTCGCAGGAAAGCAGCCCGACAAGGAGCACCCCTACGGCCACGAGAGAATGGAATGTGTGGCATCGGTCATACTCGCAGTCGTGCTTGCAGCCACAGGCTTCGGCATCGGCATGAGCGGCATAGAAAAGATAATCACCCCCGAAGAATACGACCTTGCAGTGCCGGGTGCTCTTGCGCTTGCGGCGGCTGTCGTGTCGGTCGTGGTCAAGGAGCTGATGTTCCACTACACAAAGCGTGCGGCAAAACAGATAAACTCGGGCGCACTCATGGCTGATGCGTGGCACCACCGCTCTGATGCGCTGTCGTCGGTCGGTTCGTTTGCCGGTATCCTCGGCGCAAGAATGGGCGCACCTGTGCTTGACCCGCTCGCAAGCGTTATAATATGTGTTTTCATAGAAAAGGCCGCTGTAGAGATATTCCGTGATGCGGTAGACAAGATGATAGACAAGGCCTGCGATGAGGAGCAGGTGTCACAGATGCGTGAGGTCATTCTCTCAACAGACGGAGTGCTCGGCATAGATGAGCTTAAAACAAGGCTTTTCGGCTCGAAGATATACGTCGAGGTCGAGATATCAATGGACGCTGCAAAGACGCTCGTTGAAGCCCACGACACAGCTGAGGCAGTACACGATGCCATAGAGAGCGCCTTCCCCGAAGTAAAGCACTGCATGGTACACGTCAATCCGGACATCAAATGAATGCACAATTGAGGTGTGCGCCTTTGGCGCAAGTAAATTAAAAAAATTGCCCCCGAGATCCACTGGATCTCGGGGGTTGTTGCTTTTATCAAATTGTTCGGGTGCAGGGGGTAAGGGCAGCCGCCGCATACGGCTTGCACGAACGGGCATATCTTCAGCGCTATGCGCTGACACATTCATTGTGCATTGCTACTTGCTGTATTCCATTTTCATGATAACGTGCTTGTCTTCAAATACGGCGTTGTCAGAGGGCACGCCTATGAAGTCCTTGCCGAATATATCAAAAATGCTGCCCTTTATCGTAAACTCAGGCAGAGAGCCTATGAGCTTCTCGCCGTCGCAGAGCATGGATTTCTGAACGGGGGTGACGTATTCGCCGCTTTCGTTGTAGCCGCCGCCCCATGCACAGATAGGCACTACTGACAGCCTGCCGTCAAGCAGCTGCTTTGCAGTCTTGTCAGAGCGCTTTATGCGAAGGCTAAGATAGCCGTTGTGGGGAACGTCTGCTAAGTTCTCGCTGGCGCTGCCTGTGTGCGGCATATTGTGTTTGTCGGCGGTGAACTTGTCGGCAAAGCCTGTCTTGACCACGCCGTTTTCGATGTATACGAACCTGTCATTCTCGCAGACGACACCCTCGCCGTCATAGAAGCTGTTCAGCCACATCTCCTCATCTGTCACATCATGAAGGAGCGTAAAGTCATCGGCAAAGACCTTCTGCCCGACCTTGCCTGTGAGCAGAGATGTGCCGAGGGCTAAGTTCTCTGCATTGAGCAGCTCGTAGAACTTGCCAAGATATCCGTAATACTGCTCCTGTATTATAAGCTCCTCAGGCAGCTCTGCCTTGTTTGTAAAGGCGGTCAGGTAGTTGTCGGCCATGTCGGTGAACTTCTTCATGTCAAATGTGCGCTTGCCAAGAGCGAAGTAGCCGTCGTCGATATCCTTGCTGCTTTTGTGCTTGTAGCCTATGCTCACCTGAATTACCGTGTCGGTGTCGCTGTAATCAAGGCCGAGAGTGTTTTGCATATACTGGGAGAATTTTGTGGTCTCAACATTGCCGTTGAATCTGAAATCCGGGTAGTGGGTGTTAAGGTAGTCAAGGCACTCACGGGCTATGTCCATAAGCTCACGGTCGGAATACTCTTTCTCTGTCCTGTCACGGTGGCGTGAGCCTGTTTCAAGGGTGAATTTGTATGGGCGCTTAAGCGAGAGGTTTGCCTGCGCCTGCTTAAAGCCCTCATCGTCGGAGACATTCCCCTGAAAATACTGCACGCCTGCATACCCGCCGTCATACACACGGAACGAATTGTTTGTGCGGTTGTATTTTTCAAAGCTCTTGAACTTGCTGTCCTCGATAAAGATGCTGCTTGTTGAGTTTGTGTTGCGTATTATTTCCTTTTGCATTGGTCACACCCCCCTTAGTTTATATTTAGCTTTCTGACACGGATAGTCGGTCCTGCCATTGATACCGCCATACGCTGACCGCCCTTGCCGCACCAGCCTGTTTCGGTGAATTTCAGGTCATTGCCTACAGCGTCGATGTTAAAGAGCGTTTCAAACACGCTGCCTGTCACTACATTTACTCTCAGCGGCTCGGCTATCCTGCCGTCTCTTATGCGGTAGCAGATAGTGGGCTTCATGGTAAATGTGCTTGACCCCGTGCCGTAGGAAACATCATAAACATATATGCCGTCGCTGACACCTGCGATGATATCCTCAGGGTCGCTCTCACCTGCTGCCATGACAGTGTTCGTCATACGCACAATGGGGGAGTAGCCAAAATCCTGCGCTCTTGAATTGCCGGTAAGCTCCTCGCCTAAGACTGCTGCCGAGTTTGCATCGTGCAGCCTGCCTGAGAGCACGCCGTCTTTTATAAGGTAAGTTTCTCTCGGCTTTGTGCCTTCGTCATCATAGGCTATGTAGCCACGGTGTTCCATAGTGCCGCTGTCATATATGCTCACAAGTTCTGAGCCGACCTTTTTGCCCATTACCCACTCGTCCTGCAATGTCTTGTCTGTGAGCATATGGTCTGCCTCGCTCTTGTGACCGAAGCTCTCGTGCGTGAACATCGACGTAACGTTCGGGTGAAGCACGCATACATAGTCACCCGGCTCGACATCGACTGCATTCTTTGCATAGTCGATAACTCTGTCACGCTTGTCTGTTACCTCGCTCTCGTGGCCTTTAAGATCATCAAAGCAAAAGCCCTGTATCATCTTTCCGCCGTCGTACTTGATGCCGTCTATCACGAAATCATACCATATCCATATAGCACAGGTCTGATAATCCTGCACTATCTCAGCACCCTTGGAAGAGAAAAACTGCTTTACAAAGTGCGTCTGAGTGTAGCCGCCGTACCACTGCTTCATATCCTCATCATTCTTGTCGATGCAGGCATCAACATAGCCCTGTACAAGCTCCTCACGCATCTTGCGTGTGGTCTTTCTGAGATCCTTCTCGCCCTCAAAGCGCAGCACCTTGTCTTTGTGAACTTCAAAGAGCTTTACCATAGGGTCGTTTTCGATATCGGCGTTTTTGCCGGCTATTTCAGCAAGGCTGTCAAGCTCCTGCTGTATGCTGTCGGTATCGTTGGTAATGCTTGTGTACCACATATTGCCGTCGTATACTCTTATTATAGCGCCGGTGACAGATGTCTCGCTGTTTTGCTTGACTTCTCCGTTTTGCAGCTGGTAGTGTGCATCATCGGTAGTCTCTATGCGTATATCGGCATACAAGCCCTCAGGGAATCTATACATTTTTATCAGACCTCTTTTCTATATAAAAGTTTAAGGCAACACCGCACGAAGATTGTGCGCAAATTGCGCAGTCAGCTTTTTCGTCAGATTGCACAGATTTTCCGAAGGAATACTACCGTATTTCAAGGAAAAAATGTGTAATATGACGGAAAAGATGCAAGTAAGTTGCGTACAAAGCCTTCAGGCGGTCTTTGTGCGGTGTTGCCTTAAATTAATTATATCACTTTCACCTGACAAAGTCAATAAAAAAGCCCATATACCGCCGGTATATGAGCCTTATTATTATAATGAATGTATAAACCTCAGCCCGAAGCATACACCGAGCGCTGCTGCGACCATTACTACGATTGCAGGTATCGCCTTGCTCGTGCCGTGTGCCAAAAATCTGTACCAGTCATACTTTTCCTCGACCTGACCGTTCTCTGCGTGTGAAAGGGCGGTTATCGAGTAATAAACGCCGTAGAGCATAAAGGGTATCATGCCGTAAAGCGTCTGCTTCACACTGAGCGTACAGTCCTTTTCAAAAAAGCAGAATGACACTATGCCGAGCACAGGTATCAGCAGATGATAGTAAAGGTTAGCCCCCTTGAAAAGCTCGGGGTAGGATTTTACGACTATCGGCGCCAAAAAGAATATGACCGTGAGCATCGTCAGCGTCACACCGACTGTGAAGACGTATTTGAGCGTGTAGAACCCGGCAGGTATCTTATCAGCCGAGCCGCAGGCTATCTCACATATCGCAAAAACGAGCGCATAGGTGCCGTAAAGCCAGTTTGACTGCACGGTGAAGTATTTCACAGCCCTTAAGCCGTCGGCTGCAAGGTGCTCATCAGCGTCGATGCCCTTTAGCATCACCACGATACCGACTACCATTAGCACGAATGCGAGTAGGTTAAGTACTACAGATACGATAAATCCTGTCTCCATAGCCGATCACTCGTTTATCCTTGCACGGATTATCTTCCTTGATGCAGTCTTGACAAATTCCTTGTCACGGAAGATTATGTTGACTATCCTCTTTGCAGGCTGGAATGAGTTGTTTACCTCATCTACCTTCTTGCGTATCTCAGCCTGAATGTCCTTAGACTTGTAGTCAGGGTCGGGATATATCTGTGCGGTTATCACCTGGTCTGCCTCGTAGACTACCATTTCCTTTATCGGGCGGAATGCTGCAAACTTGTTCTCTATCTCCTCAGGGGATACGTTCTCGCCGTTTGAGAGGATAATGAGGTTCTTCTTTCTGCCTGTTATATAAAGGTAGCCGTCGTCATCAGCGTAGCCGAGGTCGCCTGTTTTGAGCCAGCCGTCGGGGGTGAGGGTGTTTGCAGTCTCCTCAGGGTTTTTGTAGTAGCCCATCATTACAGACTTGCTTCTTGCCCATATCTCGCCGTCAACAGTCTTTACCTCGCAGCCTCTTACTATCTTGCCGACAGAGTCGGGCTTGGGGCAGCCCACTATACCTGTGCATATTCTCGGAGCGCACTCGGTCATGCCGTAGCCCTGAGCTATGTCGATGCCGAATTTCTTGAAGCCCTCGATTATGTCGGGCGCAAGGTAAGCACCGCCCGAGAAGATAGCCTTTAAGTTCTTGCCGAATGTCTCACGGGCAATAACTCTTTTTAGGGGTATCTTCTTTGCTGCCTGCTGCATCTTGCCGAGAATGGTAGATGCTATCATAGGCACGAAGGTGCAGTATTCAGGCTCAAAGAGCTTTAAGTTCTTTGCTATGTGGAAAAGGTTGTCGTTTACGCATACGGTAACACCGTTCCAGAGGCTGTGAAGAATGTCGATAGTAAAGCAGAAAACGTGGTGTATCGGCAGCACTGTGAGCAGCTTCATGCCGTGGTAATCATCATCAGGTGTGCAGGTGGTGTTGTCGATAAAGTTGCCGTGACTAAGCATAACACCCTTGCTGACACCGGTCGTGCCGGAGGTGAAAAGGATAGCTGCGAGCTCGTCCTCTGTCACATCACCTGTGGGCTGCTGGCCTGCATATTCTGCTGCTATGTCGCCTAAGAAAAGCATACCTTCTTCAGGCTTTTTAAGATGAACGAAGTATTTTATGTCCGGGCACTTCTCCTTGAAAAGGGGAATGTCCTTGACGTGCTTGTCATCGAGGAACACCATTTTGCTGTCAGAGCGGAAAAGCTCGTCTGCGATGTTTTCAGGTGAGTTGTTGGTATCGAGCGGAACGGATACATTGCAGCTGCACTGTACGCCGAACCATGCGCTCAGATATTCAAACGAAGTAGTGCCGACAAGTGCGATGTGGGTCTTTTCCGTAAAGTGCTTCTGTATCCATACAGCTATGTTGTCGCACGCAACACGGAACTCGTGGAACGATGTGTTGCGGAACTGCTTGTTGATGTATTCGCTTAAGAATATCTCATCGTTGTACTGCTCGTCCGCCTGGTATACGAGCTGCTTAAGGGTCTTTAGTTCTTCCATTATTTCTGACCTCCGAAGTATTCGAGCAGGTCGCCTACTGTCTTGCACTTCATTATTGCTTCCTCGTCGATGTCAACATCGAACTCTGTCTCAGCATCGCCGAGCATACACATGATATCATATGAGTTGAAGCCTAAGTCCTCTATAAAACGTGATTCCTCTGTGATACTGTCGGCGTCTACCTCTACATACTGGGTGATAAGCTCTTTCATCTTTTCAAACATAACTGTTTCTCCTTTCATCAGGTCATATCTATTATTTCTTTAAGTGTCTTGTCAGGGTTCTCAATGCTTCTGAACAGCACTCTGCCCGTGAAGTAGTAAAGGAATTCTATCTCCTCAGGCGTTGCGCACTCGGTCTGATAGCCGAAGTAGAAGTTGAGGCCGCCGTCGTTGGGGCGGTGCATAGCTGTTATATACATAGGCTTTGGCTGCTTGCCGCTGCTGTACCATCTGCTCTTGAAGGGTATGCCGTTGAGCGTCTGGCCGATGCCTGCAAGTGTGCCGGGCTGATAGGTGAAGTCAACGCTCGCATATGTCGAGCCGGGTGCTGCACCGAACTTCTCGGCTATGTCGCCGAAGCACTTTAACGGGTCGTAGTCGGAGTGAATGAATATCTCGTCCTGAGCCTTCTTTATCATGCGGATAGATTCTAAAACGGTCGTCTTCATAGGCATGATAGTTCTCAGCGGGAAGCAGTGCATCCTTACGCCGCCGCACTTTTTGTTTGCAAGTGTCGAGCGTCTGCTGACAAGGTCGCTTATCGTGATATCCTTCTCGTTGTTGTTGAATTTGGCAAGAACTGTTCTGATAGCGTGGAGTATTATAGCACTTACCGGCACTTCATATTTCTTTGCAAACTCCATTATCTTCATTGTGGAAGGCACATCTACCTCGTAGGTTATGGTGTTGCCCTTGCCGTCGGAGCTTGCGAGCACGCCCCAGCGCTGCTTCTTGTTCTTGTTTTCTTTTCTCAGCTGCATAAGCCTGCCGGGGCCTGTGTAGTCGGTGTACATCGGCTCGGGGAGCTCAAGCTGCTTGTGCCAGTATTCCTCGTCCTTCTTCTGCTTCTTGCTGCCCTCGTAGGCCATATCCTTCTTAAGCGACTCGATGTATGATGACATCGGCTTGGGGTAGGGCATATTGTAAAGGAGCGAGCAGTATATCTCGATAACGTCTCTTGTGAAAGCTATCACCGAGCTTGAATCCATGCAGGCGTGGTGAACGTTGAAGTAGAAGCCGTTAAAGCCGTTAGGCAGAGTTACGATAACTATTCTTGACAGCTTGCCGCCGTAGAGGTCAAAGGGCTGCGATGTCCACTTGTTGAGCACGTCGTGTACCTTGTCCTCGTTCCATGCCGAGAAATCATAATACTCGAAATACTCGTTCTGATAGGGGACAACATACTGCCATTCCTCGCCTGTATCAGGGTCTCTCCATATCCTGAGCCTCATGGACTCGCATCTTTCGACTGCACGGTTGAGCGCTTCACGCAGTGCAGCAATGTTCATGTCTATTTGAAGATAGTTGCCGCATCCGATGTTCTCGACTTCACCCGTAGCGCCTGCCTTGATGAGCGAGAGGTTTAATAGCTGTGCTGATGTTAGTGGATAGCAGTCATATTCTATCCCGCCGATGTTTTTGAGCATATCAGTTGACCTCCGTGTTTTTTCATGATCTGACATTTATTTCGCAATACGAACAAATTTTATGCAAAGGCACTTTATTTCGTAATGCGAAGCATCTCTTATGCTTTTATTATATACCAATCACTTGATAAAATCAATTGACTTTATCAACAATTATAAAAGTTGGGAGGTTAAACTTTTTATATGATTTAATCCGTTTCGGTTTTTGTTTCGTCAGTTTCGTTATACTCGGGGTAGTAGGCCAAAACTATGCGAAGCAGGCGGATAAGCTCTCTTACGTCCTTCTCGCCGAGGATATCGAACATTCCCTTGTATTCCTTGTGTATCAGCTCACGCTTGGCTTCAAGCATCTGCCTGCCCTTGTCGGTTATTGTCGCTCTGACTACACGGCGGTCGTTGTCGTCCTTGCGCCTGAGGATAAGCTCCTTTTTTTCGAGCTGCTTTAATATGTCAGCTATCCTTCCCGGAACGACGTGCAGCTTCTCGCACAGCTCGCCGGCAGAAGCGCCTTCCTCCTGGCCGTAAAGACAGTTGAGCACGCCGTATTCGCCCCTTATGCTGTCAAGGATAGCGATATTGCTCTTTCGGTTTAGAAGCTCTGCAAGCACACCGTAAAGCTCCTCAGGCAGGTTGTTCTTGTCGGTCATCTCATCATCTCCTCCGTCATATTTACATAACTATATCACATTTATCATGATTTGTAAAGCCCTTGCAAAATCCGCAGGATATGGTATAATATAGCTTGGGTGATAAATATGCGTATATATCTTTTTGACGAGCCTGAGAAAATAACAGGCGGGCTTTATGAAAGACTTCTTGCCATGCTGCCCGCGCACAGGCGGCAAAAGGCGTTAAGATATAAGAATATAAGTGACAGCGTTCTGTGTGCTGTCTCCTACAGGCTGCTTGGATACGGCCTTTTTGCGGAATACGGCATAGAGAGCTTTTCCATGGCTGTGAAAGACAACGGCAAGCCTTATCTTGCAGATGTGCCGGGTGTGTTTTTCAACATAAGCCATTGCTTAGAGGGCTGTATATGTGCGCTTTCAG
This sequence comes from Ruminococcus sp. NK3A76, assembly GCF_000686125.1. Taxonomy (NCBI): domain Bacteria; kingdom Bacillati; phylum Bacillota; class Clostridia; order Eubacteriales; family Oscillospiraceae; genus Ruminococcus; species Ruminococcus sp. NK3A76. The sequence continues at coordinate 2,238,289 of NZ_JMMA01000002.1, read as the reverse complement.
ACAGTGAGGTCGGAGCAGATATCCAGCACCCGGTCAGGCTCAGGAACAATGTGATAAAGCGTGTATGCACTCAGCAGGAGACAGAGCTTATCAACTCATCTGCCGACCCGGAGCTGACATTCCGGGGGATATGGTGCATGAAAGAAGCATACCTCAAAATGCTCGGCACAGGTATAGCTGCCGACATGAAGACAGCCGACACTTCGGCAGAGGGTTTCCCGGGGGCATATCTGCACTTTGACAGATACTCGCTCGCAGCCTGTGAGCAGAAGGGGCTGAGTACAGCTGAGCTTAAAGAGAGCATAGTTCATCTTGGCGTGAATGATATAGTGTAGATAAAGCATCGTACAGGTTTTGTGCGGTGCTGTTTTTTTTGAAAAAATATATTTCAGGGTATTGACAAACAGAAAAAGCTGTGCTATACTCTAAGTGTACTACGACAGATAGTACACTTAATACACTGTACAGTAGATTTAAGAATCCAAAAGAAAAACAAAACGAAAAAGAGAAAGCAGACAACAAAACCGCATAGGAAGGAGGGGTACTGCCTTTGATAACGATAGACATCAGATCCCGTGTACCGATATACGAGCAGATATATAAAAGCGTGTGTTCGGATATCGCAAAGGGTCTGCTAAGAGAAGACGACAAGCTGCCCGGTGCGAGGACGCTCGCAAAGGAGCTTGGCCTTAACCCCAACACTGTAGCCAAGGCATACTCGATGCTCGAGCGTGACGGGATAATATATTCCGCAGCCGGCAGGGGGTGCTTTGTTGCCACGCAGCAGGGAAGCGCACACAAACGCCTTGAAACGGAGCTTCTTGACAAGCTGACGGAAGCGCTCAGGGGCGGCATCGACAGGCAGCGTATATCTGAACTGATAGACGAGGCTGAAAAGAATATGTAAAAGGAGGATCTATATGATAGAGATAAAAGACCTTTCGCTCTCGCTCGGCGAGAAGAAGGTGCTCGATGATATAAACCTAAAAGTCGAAAAGGGCAGTGTATTCGGCTTTTTAGGCTCGAACGGCGCAGGCAAATCGACGCTCATGCGCTGTATGTGCGGAGTTTACGAGCCGGGCTCGGGCAGTGTGTGCATAGACGGCGAGAATGTCTATGACAACGCAGAGGCCAAGGCCAGGATTTTCTTTGTAAATGACGAGACGGTGCAGTATACATCGTTCACGCTCAGGCAGCTTAAGGACTACTACAAGAGCTACTATAAGAATTTCAGCGAGGAGACTTTTGAAAGGCTGCTTGCGAAGGTTGATCTGCCGATAGACAAAAAGCTCTCGACCTATTCAAAGGGCATGAAGCGCCAGTCGATAGTCATAATCGCTCTTGCCTGCAGGACTGAGTATCTTATGCTCGATGAGGCATTTGACGGGCTCGACCCTGCAATGAGAATGGCTGTCAAGAACATGATAACAGACGAGATATTCGACAACGGCACGAGCGTCATCGTGTCATCTCACAACATAGCCGAGATAAGCGGCATATGCGACAGAGTAATGCTTATCCACGGCGGAAAGATAGTGCTCTGCGATGAGGTGGACAGCATAACCTCAGGCTTCTGCAAGCTGCAGCTGGTATTTGACGGCAGCGCACCTGATGATGACAGCATTAAGGCCGCCGTGCCCGGGCTCATCAAGACGATGAGGACTGGCAGTGTGGTGCAGATGATAGTTCACGCAGGCGAGGAGCAGGCAGTAAAGAGTGCTCAGGCTCTTTCACCGAGAATGACCGAGGCTGTGTCGCTTACTCTCGAAGAAGTATTTATCTATGAAATGGAGGCGAGGGGCTATGCAGGTTTCATTACAGAGAATGAAGGCTAATATAAAGGCTGAGAAGCTGGTCTGCATAAGGATATACGAGATATTCATAGTCGCCTGCCTGCTCATCGTGCTCATATGCTCCTTTGCAAGCGAGGGGCTGATGTATGACCACGATTATGTGTTCGGTGTTCCGACTGTTTACCCTATAGTGTATATAGCTGTCGGTGTGATATCCCTGCTTTTCTCGGTAAAGATATTCCGTGATATGCACAACCCCACCCAGTCAGACATTATGCTCTCGCTGCCTATGACGGCGAAGGAGCGGTATTTCTCAAAGGTGCTGGTTTTTTTTAGATGCATAGTGCTGCCGTTTATCATATGCGGCGTGGTATCGACCGTATGCACCATGCTGTCAGACTATTTTATATTTGAGCACCATGATAGCTTTATCGTGTATGTCAGGGGCTCGCTTATATTCTTTATGATAGGGCTGTCGGTGATAATGCTCACAGGCGCTATGAGCTTTCTGTGCAGTGTTATGAGCAATTCCTTTGCCGAGGCTGCTATAACCTCTGTGTTCGCTGTGGGGTCTGCGGCTCTGCTGCCTTTGCTGATGCTTGAGCTTATCTTCCGCTCGGCACAGATCTCTGAAAATGCTCGTGATACTTTTATAGCATATCCGCTTTATTATTGCTTCGGGCTTGACAGTATCCAGCTCCTTGATCTTGAGATGATGCGCACCGAAGGCATTTACAAAGCAGGCTTTACACCTATGATGATAGGGCTTTGTGTGAATATCCTTATGTCTTTTGGTATCATGATGATAGGATATCCTATCTACCGCAGGAGAGACAGAGCGACACTTACCTGCAACCGCTTTGCCAAGCCTTTTCTGATGTGCATCATCGGCCTGACAGGTATAGCTGCGATAATATACGCATCAATAGGAGCAATGGCGTATATCCCTTATGCGGCAGTTGTCGCTGGAGGGCTCGTTTACGGCTTCCTGCTCAAAAGAAATGGCTTTGAGCCAAAAAAGTGCGGGCGCTGGTTCGCAGGGCTCGCAGGCATCATGTGCGGCTTTGTGGCGCTGTCGGCTGTAGTGTATTTCACAGACGGGCTCGGCTATCCCACACACCCTTCGTATATGGTGAAGAACGGCGGCTATTCACTTGATATCTGCCAACATTTTGAAGATAAGGAAACAGAAGATGAAGTTCCAGGCATCTATATGGAATGCGTTTACCGTGACGATATAGATGAGATCAACAAAACAGTGTCAGAATACGATGCTGATGTCAAGACAGTCAAGAGCTTTTCGGAATTCATAGGGCTTACCGGACATGATCTGAATGACTATACAGGCCATGTGAGGGATCCGTTATACAAGCCTGAGGGGTGCAGACTGCTTGCTGTGTCGATGTATCCTTTCTGCGGTGACGGCATTAGCGACGTTGATCTGCAGGAATACGATAACTGCTCATATTACATTCGTATACATGATGAGGATATACCGAAGCTGCGCTCGGCATTAAAGGAACGCTTCGGTGACAGAATGGTCGAATATGCTGTGGCTGAAGAAGATCCCGACGTATATGACGAGTACGACGAAGCCTTGGAAGATGATATCCCCGGGGAGGGAAATGATGAACAGTAAACTATTTAGTATCATAAAGGCAGAGCTTTTCAGAGTAAAAGGCTATGTGTATGCTTTTGCAGTGCTTTACCTGATGATCCCGCTGATGTACTATGTGAGCGATGATCTCGACGTTGCCGATATGACCGGCTTTGAGATGCCGAGCTTTGCGATAGTGATATTTATCATAGCGCAGGCGGTAGGAGTTCTGATGTGTACAGAGCTTTTTAATGACTGCCACAAGCCTGAGACCGCAGATGTGACGCTCTCGCTCCCTGTGAGCAGCGGCAGCAGGTTTTCGGCAAGGTTCTGCATGATAATAGCATTTACGGTGATACCCTATATAATATCTATGCTCGGCACACTGTTTATAATGCTCGTGTTCTCGCCTGTGATAAATGTCTCGGCCGCAGTGAGCGAATGGTTCAGCTGCTTTATAGTGATGCTCGTGTGCGTGATATTTGTTGATGCCACAGCTTTGATATGCAGCGTCTTCACAAGCTCACACATGGGTGCGCTGACAGTGTCGTTTATCAGCATAGCAGCCGTCACGGCATTTCCGATAGCGCTGTATCGGGTGGTTATGCAGTGCGCTCATGTCAGCACGAGCGGTACGATGCCTGCATATGTGTCGTGCATCGGCGCAGGCGAGACCTACTCGTTTTTATTTCGCCTGGAAGACTGGAACAAGTACACCCCGTCAGCATTGCTGCTCACCGGCTGTGTCAACATTATCATATCCGCTGCTGTGGTATTTCTGGCATACAGGGTATACTGTTCACGCAGCAGAAAGAGCATATTCTCATTTCCGCCGGCGGCTGTGTTCTTTATGGCAGTCATTTTTGTATGCACTGCTGTGTTTGCCAGCGCAATGCTGTTTGAGAAGGGCTTCTGGGGAGTATCTGTCGGCTGTATAGCAGGCATTGCAGTGTATATCGCTGTTCTTGTGTTCAAGGGCTTTAACAAGCGGTTTATCATTAAAAGAGCAGCGGTGTTCTCTGTTCTCTGCGCTGCACTTGGTGCAGCTGTCATTGCGGCTGCGCTCACCGAATGCTTCGGGATAAGCTGCCTGCCTGTTGATAAAGCCGACAAGGATTATAAGGTAAGCATCAGCAGCGAGAAGGAATACTTTGAAGACAATGTGCTGTCAGAAAGCACCGATGACGGAGAGTCTCTGGTAAAGACAGCAGATATACTCAAGCGCTATGAGGATAAGTCAGGCCGTGAGCTTTCTTTTGGTGATATGTTATTCCTCTCACCTGACCATTATAATGATACCGAGCCCGGATACACAAAGGTATATCTTACCGTCAGGGAAAATAATGCCGATGAAGCAAAACGCTCGCTTGTCAAACGCTGGTACTGCATAAAGAACGAAGATATAGAAAATATGCTGACAGAGCTTAAGGAGGTGCAGGGAAAGTGAGTATAAAAACGAAAGCGAACACAGCTTTTTCTGACAGTGACCAGGCTAAGCCTCTGCGCATAAGCGATAAAACGGTAAAGATATGCATCTGTGTTTTGCTGGCACTTGCAGTCATAGCAAAGGTGATAGATGTTTCCCTGTGGAAGGGTTATAACCAAAAATACTACGACGGACTTATAAGTCTTCGCAGTATCGACGAGGAAAAGGCTCTTGACAGTACGTCGGGCTGGAGCTATGCACCGTATGAGTTTTCCGACGGCAGCCGTAAATGTACTTTAGCATATACAAAACCGTCAACAGGCCATTACACCCTGCGTATACAGCTTGATAACACCGGCTTTTTTGATGTATATCCCTCAGATGAATATCTGGAGCCTATCAAATATGACGGCGCAGAATATGACTATGAGATATATGCAATGATCGGCAGGTTTGACAGTGTAAGATACACGGGCTATGTATATATCGGAAGCACCCCATGCGGATTTGATATAAAAAACAATGATGCTCTGGATTTTAAATATGGTGTATCCGATGAGCACAAGCAGACGGTTGAAAAGCTGCGTCCTGAGATAATGAAGATAAAAAACGAATTACAGAACGAAATAGTAAAAAAGCTATAAAACAAAAAGCGGTGCTCACATCATGTGAGCGCCGCTTTGCTGTGTTGCCTTAATATGTTACATACCGTATCTTTCGTCGTATTTTTCAAGTGCGAAAGTCAAATAATACTCATCATCGAGGTTTTTGTCACGGTTCATAGAGATGCAGTAGTCATGTATGCCCTTTGTGAAGCCTACCTCACGTTTGCTGCCGTGCTCTACCGGGGTGGCCTGCTCATACCCCTCAGGCAGCTTGCCGTCAAATGCCTTAAGGAAGGTCTCGCTTATCTTATCAGCCTCTTCTTTTTCGATATTCCTTATATTTTCAGTGTATTTTATGAGCTTGCCGCCCTTGAATCTGAGGGTGGAAACAATATCATACTCCTTGCCGAGAGCGACCCTGCCGCCGAGAATGCTGTCAGACTTTCCGAGTGAGAACTCTGCATATATATCGCCGTCGCCGCCGTCTTCGTATTCTATTGCGGTTTTCTCAGTAAAGCTGTTGTCGGTGACCTTGTCAAAGTCTTCCTTTGTCATGCCTATGACCTCGCTGCCGCCGTCGCCTGTCAGTGCGCCCATAACGTCAAGCACCTTGTCTGACGGAACGGGTTCAGCTGTGCCGCCGGTCTGCGCCGCAGATGATGTGGGTAAGCTGCCACTTTTGCTGCCTGAGCTGCTGTCTTTGTCCGAGCAGCCTGTGAAAGCTGCCAGAGCCATTATAAGTGCAAGTGCAGCTGCCAGTGTTTTCTTCATAGATATCTCTCCCTTTTGGTGTTTTGTCATTCCTTATTATACATCAAAAAAATCTTTATGTCAATAATTTTACGCAAAAATGGCATACTTGACGTGCTGCTGTGATTTGGTGTATAATCTATTTGAATAAATAAGCAACGAAAAAGAGGTTTGATACTATGAGATATGAGCCGATACCGATAGATACGAGCGGCATCGAGCTGCCGTGTGAGCTTGAAGCCCTGACTGAAAGGATAGCGCAGAACGTCCACGATATATGGGCTGCCGGAAGAATGGCAGAGGGGTGGACATACGGCGAGACAAAAGACGCAGCAAGCAAGACCACGCCGCTTCTCGTTCCTTACAGCGAGCTGCCCGAAAGCGAAAAGGAATACGACAGAAAAACAGCGCTGGAGACTATAAAGCTAATTATCAAGCTGGGCTATAAGGTCACGGCAGCAGGGGAGTAAGCTATGGGATACAAATACAAGGCTTTTATAAGCTACAGGCATATGCCCTTTGACAAGAAGGTGGCTGACAGGCTGCAAAAGAAGCTCGAAGCGCTTAAGCCCGGCAAGGGCGGCAGCAGGTTCAGGGTGTTCCGTGACGAGACAGAGCTTCAGTCTGACCCTGACCTTGGCAGCGGCATCGAGCAGGCGCTAAGTGACTCTGAGTATCTTATCTGCATATGCTCAAAGGACTACAAGAAGTCAAAATGGTGCATGGCAGAGATAGAGTATTTCAAAAAGCTCCACGGCGGCACGACAGACGGTATTATGACCCTGCTGATAAACGGCACGCCCGAGCAGTCATTCCCGGACAGCTTAAGGTTTGCAGAGACCATCACGACCGACAGCAAGGGGAACACCGTCAAGACTGTCAAAGAGATAGAGCCGCTTGCAGCGAACATAACTGCTGAGAGCGAGAAGGCATCTCTTAAGCGCCTTGACACAGAATATCTCAGGATAGCTGCAACGATGCTCGGCTGCGGCTTCGATGACCTGTATCAGCGTGAGAGAAGACGAAGGGTGAAAAAGTATATCATAGGTGCGGCAGCGGTATTCACGGCACTGTCTGCGATAGCTGCGGTGAGCATTTCGTCGGCAGTTGCGATATCATCAAAGAACGCTCAGATACAGCAGCAAAACGAGGAGCTTGAACAGACCAACAAGAGCCTTATTGTCAAGGACAAGGAGAACCTTGCCGAGCGCTCGCTGCTTATGTATGACAGCGGCGACCTTTTGCAGGCGGTGGAGTATGCCGGGCAGGCATTGTCGGGCGATGATGATATACCGCCGGTCACAAGGGCAGAGTATGCGCTCTCAAAGGAGCTCGGGCTGTATGAGTATGAAAAGATGCTTCCTGCTAAAAAGCTCGTACACGATATGAACGTCGAGCGGCTCGAATGCATCTGCGACGGCAAGACAGTCGTTTCAAGCGACAGCTCGGGCATATATTTCTGGAACGCAGAGACAGGCGAGCTTATGCACAAATACACTGTCCGTGATGAGATATTTAAAGACTATTTTAATGAATACGGCTCAAATGCCCTTGACTTTGTCATCACATCTTCTCATGGGGGCGAGAAGACACGGTTTGAGAGATATTCAGATAATTATTCTCTTGGAACATGGCAGGGCTCAGGCCTTGGCTATGTTAATGACAAGGTCAGAAGGAAATCAGTCGAGTCTACAGAAAAGCAGGAGGTCTACCTGACTTTCAGGGCAAACCGTACAAACACTGTTATCAAGATAGACCCCGAAACAGGCGATGTGTTATGGCAGGCAGATGTGCCGACTGATAAATACTTTCTTGACAATGCTTTTGTGACCGACGACGGAGTGTTTTTCCTGGTTCATGATCTTGCAGGTAATCTTCTGTATCCTGCGGCAGGTGATAATGCCTATCTGCTGTACATAGACTCACAGACAGGTGAGATAAGCAGGACGGTGTATATAAACGGCGGCTATGAGGGCGACATTGTCTTTTCCGATACAAAAATGTTTGCTTCCGAAAATATGATGTGCATAGCAAAAGACGGTAAAATATACGTTTATGATATTAACGGCGAACAAGCAGCTATCCGCAAGGATCAGCCGACGCTGTATGCCGACTCGGACAAAGTGTACAGCGATCATATGAAGCTCGTGCATTTTGATGACAGCGTTGTCGTTATAAATGTGTGGGGCTCCCCGAAATACAGGATAGACATATTCTGCTTTGACAGCGAGCTTAAAGACCTTAAGTTTATGCAGACAGTCTATGACAATGCCGACGAGATATATGTTAAAAAGACAGATAAAGACAAGACAAATGATAAGTCAGATATCCTGACCGTTGTCACTGAGAAAAAGGTTTATGAGTTTGATCACGAAACAGGCAGAAAGATAGATGAATCTGATGCCGGGGCAAGGATATGTGAATGTACAGCTCAGTATTCCGGGCCTGTATGTGTCATAACGGCAGACGGGAATGAATATCTGACGTTTTATAATAAGGAGGAAAACTACAAATTCACACTGCTGCTATCAGAGTTCAGTACAGATATCGATAAGGCGGCATACTGCAATGGCTGCTATGTAACTGTCGGCAGGAATGACAAAACAGCCCTGATACAAAAGAAGATAAAAAACGAAGACCGTGAGCAGCTTTCCCGTACAGGCGAACAGAACAGGCGTGAGATGATAACCGATGTCAGCCGTGACGGCAGCAAGGCACTGGTGTATGAAAAGGCGAAGATATCAGACGGCAAGGGCTCGGAAAAATATGCATACGGCCTTTATCTTTATGATGCCGGCAAGAAGAAATACTCGGCTATAGAAGGAGCATTTGACAGTGATGCAGAATACAGCTTAAGCAGCTTTGGCGGAGCTGTTTTTCTTGGTGATGACACGGCACTGGCAAAGGTGAGCACAAAGTTTTTGCTTATTGACCTTGATGCCAAGAGTGCTAAAGAGATACTGGATGATAAAGATATAAACAGCGGCACGGTCATGTCTGCCGGGGATAATGCTTTCTGGTATAAAAAAAGAGGCAACAGCTTTATCTTCATCGACAAGTCAGGCAAGGTAACGAAATTTGAGCCCGGCGATGACGGGGTGATACTTGGCAGCATATTCCTTGGTTCCCAGACTGAAGGCGATTATCCTGACTGCATCTCACCTTCACCTGATATGAAAAAGGCAGTGTTCGGCCTGCTTGAAGATAAGTTTGTGCGAGGCGAGAGCAAATACTGCATTGCAGTATTCGACAGCGAGACCGGCAAAAGGACAAAGCTCGGCGAGAGCCACGAGCTGGCAGAGGGCATTGATATAATGAATACCTTCTGGCTCGATGACAACACAGTCGGCGTGCTTCACAGCGGTATGTTTGTCGAATACTTCAGCGCAGGCACAGGCGAGCTGCTTAGGAGAACTGACATCACAGGGCTCAGTTCTCTGCCTGCACTGGGCATGGCGTATGACGAGAGGGTCTATATCCTCGGTGCCGACGGGGCGTTTTACCGGCTGGGTGAAGACGGCGCTGTTGACGGCAGCATACAGCTCGATATGGCAGGCTCTAAAGATATCCTTTCGGGAATAGCGGAAAACGAAGCCTACGCATCACTTGACAGCATGAGCGACGGCTGCCTGCTGCTTCGGGTGTCGGGTGCAGGCTATGTGATAGACACAGAGCGGTTTACTATAAAGTACACTGTCCCCGATCTTGTGGCAAGGGGCGGCAGCGGCGAGAATGAGCGGCTGTTTATCTATGATGATAGCATGGAGACTTCGGCGGTCGTGCCGTATTACAACACCAGTCAGCTAAAGAAAAAGGCAGACGAGTATCTGTCAGCGCTTGAATAGGTTTTTCAATACCACCGTTTCGGGAGTGAGCTTCCGGGACGGTGAGTTTTTTATCCCCCCCTCAAAACGCTCCTCACCCGATATGGTATAACTATATCAGAGCCAAGGAAAACGGCTCGGATAAAAAAGGGCGAGAGAAAAAACCTCCCCCCCTTAAAACACAGAAAATCATCTGTGGTATAACTAATACAGAAGGAAAAACAAACCCAGAGGCAACGCCTCACAACAAATTCTCAGGAGGAATCAAGAATGATGAAGAAGATCACAACAACAGTAGTAGCACTCGGTATGGCAGCAACAATGATGACAGGCGCATTCAGCAACAGTGTGACAGAGGGTATTTTCAATGAGACGGCTATCACGGCTGATGCAGCAGACAGCAGCAGAACAAAGGATCAGGCAGTCAAGTGGATAAACGCAAGAGCAAGCGAGAGCTGGGCAAAGGACGTAGACGGAAGCTATGGCTGCCAGTGTGTAGACCTTGTAATGGCTTACTACAGATACCTCGTAGGTTACAATGTAGGCGGCAACGCTACAAACTATCAGTCAAACAAGCTCCCCAGCGGCTGGAAGCGCACAAATACTCCTCAGCCCGGTGACGTTATCGTATGGGGCGGCAAGACAAAGATAAATGCAAACTACCGTCTCAACAAGTACGGCCATGTAGGTCTGGTTGTTGCAGTAAACAGCAAGAAGGGCACAGTAACAACAGTCGAGACAAGAGGCGGCAGCGGCACAGCAGCTCATAAGTACACCCGTGAGATAAAGTATGCAACAGTTTTCATAAGGCCTGCATACAAGACAAACGACAACGTGATTGGCGGCGTACTTACAGAAGCATCAAAGGCAGTTTCAACTGCAAGCACAGTCACAACATTTAAGAAGTACACCGGAGGCAGCGGCTCGGTAGTCACAGCACTCAACTCCATCGGTGCAAAGAGCTCATTTGACTACAGGACAAAGATATACTACGCAAATTCTGACCTTGTCTCCAAGTACGGTAAGACCTATAGAGGTACGGCCGCTCAGAATATCGCCATGCTTGGAAAGCTCAAGAAGGGATCACTGGTCAAGCCTTGAAAAAAACTGAATATTAGTGAAAAGAGTCGCAGATTGCGGCTCTTTTTTTGTGCGTAACGCTTTTTGGAAAAGCTGACAGGTGCTTGCATTTTTCTTCTGTACATTTTCTTTAAGGTGTGATATAATATATTATGGAAAGAGGGCGAAAGAATGATCTACATAACAGGCGATACTCACGGAGATATAAATGATATAACACCAAAGATAAATAAATGCGGCATCTCGCAGGGAGATATACTGATAGTCTGCGGCGACTTCGGGTTTACACTTGGCAGCTATCAGAGCGAAAAGGCTCTTGAAGCGCTGTCGGCTATGCCGTTTACCATAGCATTTGTTGACGGCAATCACGAGAACTTCAACAGGCTGTATTCCTACCCGGTCGAGGAGTTCTGCGGAGGAAAAGCTCACCGTGTCAGAAAGAATATCTTCCACCTGATGCGTGGCGAGTGCTTTGAAATTGAGGGGCATTCCTTCTTCTGCTTTGGCGGTGCATATTCAGTTGATAAGGGAACCCGATATGAGGGTATATCATGGTGGCCGCAGGAGCTGCCAGGCAATGAAGATTACGACAACGCTAAAAGCACCCTCGAACGCCTTGGCTATAAGGTGGATTATGTGCTCACACATACCGTTCCGGAATCATTCATACACAGGCTCGGTCTGGTACCCGACAGGCACGACGCAGAGCTTACCGGCTACTTTGAATGGCTTTACAGAGAGCTTGACTTTAAGAAATGGTACGCCGGGCATTTCCATGTCGATAATGATTTCGGCAACTTGTATATTCTTTATGAAGATGTTGTAAAAATATAGCTAAACGATTTGACAGACTTTTACAGATGTCATAAAGACGCACCCGTTAAGGGGCTATGAGATACTTTCCGAGATAGAGAGCCTGCAGGAGCTGCCTGTCGGCGCACGCTGGCACCACGAGCGCTACGACGGCAAGGGCTACCCAGACGGTATCTCCGGCGAGAAGATACCCCTCTTTGCGAGGATAATCGCCGTGGCTGACAGCTACGACACTATGACCTCTAACCGCAGCTACAGAAAATACCTTCCTCAGAATGTGGTGCGTGAGGAGATAGAAAAGAACATCGGCACGCAGTTTGACCCCATTCCTGCAAAGATAATGCTCGAAATTATCGACTCGGATACTGAGTACAGGCTGCACGAATAACACAAAACAGCATATTATAAATAAGCGGCTCATATCACATGGACCGCTATGTTGTAGCTGTTATGTGAGCGTTATGCATAATAACGAGTTTACTTGTGCAATGTGCCGAAATTTGCCAAAACTGCATCCGTCAGGTGGAGCAGAGGGTATTACTTATGGAAACGCAAATCAAGCAGCCTTAAAAACAGGCCGCACCATCATAAATGTAAATGAAGGAATCAGTTATGCCATTCACTTATCAGGAATTCTTACAGAATACAAGATCACTTAACGAGGATCAGGTCAAGCTCATAAGAGATATGTAGGATATGATGGCGCACTTTGTTTCAAATGCATATCTGTGCGAGAACGGATATAAGAAAAAGCTCGGAAGAGGCGAGATCAGGGAGCAGGATGTACCTTTCTTCCGGAAGCCGTATAAGGATATCCGTGATATTTACAACGGTGAAGCCGGCAACGGTGTTGCAGGCGAGATATACAAGCTCGGCAGAATATGGGGCGAGGACAGCAAAAAGGCCGAGAGACGTATAGCCGCAGTTCAGGAGCTCGATGAGGTAACAGCACTTATTGACAAGTACGTTACAAAGAAGATAGCTGAATATGACAAGCTGCTTTCACCTACAGATGCAGACAAGGAAAAGAACGAAAAGGCAAACGAGCAGCCTGCATCAGAATATGACAAGTGGTACTCTGCATACCCCAAGAGATCGGCTGAGCTTGATAAGGAAGCTCCTGAGCGTACAGATGCAAAGTTATTTGAGAGGAAGACTGTCACATCGGCTGATATAAAGGGCAAGCTCCAGGATTCACTGGTGCAAATCGGCATCAGCGAAGCTGAAAAGCAGAAGCTCGGCAAGATATATGAAGACTTCGGCAAGCTGCTAAAGCCTGCAAGCGAGCTTAACAAAGACGGCATGACCAAGGAGCAGTGGGAAAACGGCCTTAAGGACGCTGTGGATATCTTTAAGTCGATGCTCTCCTCAGACGGCTTCTGCAAGAAGTATTATAATGCTATCAAGACAGAGCAGGAATTTGAGATACGGGAGCAGGACTTCTATCCCAATTACAAGATGTACTATCCGCTCGATACCTTCAATAAGCTTGTCGGCACGCTCAATGAAAACTTCGGCGCAGGCATAAACGTTGACCAGATGATAAAGGACAGCGAAAAGATCATCAGCAACGATAAGACCATTGTACAGAAGCTCTGATAAACAACAATAACACACCCCCCAGCACTGCAAAAGCTGTGCCGGGGGCATTTGTGTTTACTATACGAGGTGAATTGATATGAGAAGCATAGATAAATTCAGGGGCTGCCTTGTTGCAGGGGCAGCAGGCGATGCGCTCGGCTACAGGGTCGAATTCATGACGGCAAACAGCATCTTCAAGGAATTCGGCGAGCAGGGGATAACAGAGTATTCCCTCACAAACGGCACGGCGCAGATATCCGACGACACGCAGATGACGCTCTTTACAGCAAACGGTCTTCTGCTTTGCACCACCCGTGCGATGATGAAGGGGCTGAGGCTCAGTTATATAGATTACATAAGGGATATGTACAAGGCGTGGTACAGAACGCAGGAGGGCGGCTTCCCGACAAAGAACGAATACCGCAAGTCGTGGCTATTGAATGTTCCGGGGCTTTATGACAGGCGTGCCCCCGGCGGCACCTGCATGAGTGCGATAGCCGGCGGTGCAGACGGCACGATAGACAAGCCGATAAACGACAGCAAGGGCTGCGGCGGCGTTATGCGAGTAGCGCCGATAGGGCTGTATTTTACCGATACGACCATGGATATCACACAGAGCGATATGCTCGCAGCAGATGCAGCAGCCCTCACTCACGGGCACGAGCTGGGCTACATTCCTGCGGCGGCGCTTTCGCATATAGTAAGGCTTTTAAGCGAGAGCGACATTACTGTAGAAGCCGCTGTGAATGACGCCTTAAACACCATGCGTGAGCTGTTCCCGGCCACTAAGAACACCGATTATTTTTCAGAGATAATGAGCGGAGCTCTCTCCCTTGCAAAGAGCACCACCCCCGATCTTGAAGCCATTCGTCAGCTCGGCGAGGGCTGGGTGGCAGAGGAGACGCTTGCCATAGCCGTATTCTGTGCCGTGCGCTATCAGGACGACTTTGAAAAAGCCATTGCCGCAGCAGTCAACCACAGCGGCGACAGCGATTCGACAGGTGCAGTGCTCGGCAATATCCTCGGCACATACACGGGCTTTGAGGCGATACCCGAAAAGTTCAAGCAGGGCTTAGAGCTTTACGACACCATACTTGAAATAGCAGACGACCTGTACAACGACTGCAAGATGAGCGAGTTCGGCAAGGTCTTCGACCCGGTGTGGGACAGAAAGTACATCAGGGCGATATATCCGTTTATCAGGTGAGTTGATATATTACAAATACGCATTTGCAGGATAAAAACTTACAAGGAGAAAGTAACCATGAATATTGCATGTAAGCGAATGACAGCCAGCCTGCTGGCATTCGCTATAGTGGCCGGTACAGTTCCGGCGAAGCTGCAGCCGTAAAATACGCTGTTACGACCTCAGACACAGCCCCTGCCGCTGATGCCGAGAGCTGGACAACATACGACAACATCAAAGCAGATGCTGCCGGCACATATTATGTTTGGTACAAAATAGCCGAGGGCACAGACTGGAACGCCGTAGCACCCACAAAGCTCGGCACTGTGACCGTCACCAATAAGTCAGAGCAGACATGGACGCTTTCAATGCCCGATTATGTCTACGACGGCACGGCTCACGAGCCTACAATAAACGGCACAGCTTACGGCAAGCTCACATATACTTACTTCACAGCAGCCGGTGTATGCTTAGGAAACACAGCTCCCACAGAGCCGGGCGATTACAGAGTATCCGTATCATCAAGCGGCGATGAGACGCATTTTTCAAAGCTCGAATCGGCAGAGTATACAATCAAGGGTGCAAAATTCTCAACAGGAAATACCGTTAGCTTCAAGGAAAAAGTTGAGTTCAATTTCCTTGTAGAAGCAACTGATGTTGATACAGTCGAAGGCGCATATGTAGTCTTCACCTACGACCACTATGGCACAACAACCACAGTCAAGAAGCCTATCAACAAGTCAGACAAGAACGGCAAGTATTACAGAGTAAGACTTCCGCTGACAGCCTCTGAAATGGCAATCGACATCAAGGCCGAGTTGTATCTTGCAACCTCAGACAAGCCGGTCGATACAAAGACAAGAAGTATCAAGGATTATGCCGAAGCAGCAATAAAATCCAACCTCGACGGTGCAGAAGTTCTTAAGGCTATGCTCAATTACGGCGGCTATACTCAGACTGCACTTAACAACAATACGACCCTGCTCGCAAACAGTGGGGAAGGCATTGCAGTTGATGTATCGGCCGTAGCACCCAAGAGCGCTACACCGTTCGTAAGACCTGTATCTGCTCAGGGCGCAAAGGTAACATACAAGGGCTCGACAGCTATGACAGTAAGCGATGTTTATGTCCGCCACTATTTCACAGTAGATTCAAGCATGACTGCCAAGGAGCTTAGTGCTGTGAAAATACAGGTCGGCGATAAAGTCTTAGCACTCAAAGACCTCCCCAAGAACAACACCGGCTATTACTATGATGTTGCTCCGCAGCTTGCATACGAGCTTGATAAGGAGAACGGCAAGATAGTTGTTTACGGATTTGAAGGTTCAGAAACACCCGATAGCACAAATGCTATCAGCATCGAGAACTACAATGTCATCGACTACTGCGAAGCCGTTGCAAACAGCGACAAGCAGACTGATAAAAACAAGAACATGGTCAAGGCGCTCTACGCTTACTACAAAGCCGCAAAGGCGTATGTTGACAAGCGAGCATAATCACAACTGAATAACTAAAAAGCCACCGCTTCCCCCAAATGGAAAGCGGTGGTTTTTGCTGTTTTATCTTAAGTCAAGACTGCGCACCTTCTCACGCAGCGGCAGTACGAACGGCGGCGAGAATGAAAGCACGTCTATGCCCATTCGCAGGAAGGCCTCAGTCAGTGTCGTGTCTGCTGCAAGCTCGCCGCAGATGCCTATCCAGGCGCCGTTAGCGTGGGCGTTCTTGGCCGACATCTCGATAAGCCGCAGCACGGCCTCGTGATGCGTGTCAACAAACGCTTCGAGCTTTGCATTCTGCCTGTCGCAGGCAAGTGTGTACTGCGTCAGGTCGTTTGTGCCGACACTGAAAAAGTCCACGAGCGGTGCAAGCCTGTCGCTTATCACGGCCGCAGCCGGCGTCTCTATCATAATGCCTATCTCGGTGTTCTCGTTAAAGGGTATGCCGTCAGCCTTAAGCTCTGATCTGACCTCATCGCAGGCGGCAAGGCACTTCTCGACCTCGGATACGCTCGTTATCATCGGAAACATTATCCCAAGGTCGCCGTAAACAGAAGCTCTGAACAGAGCACGCAGCTGTGTGCGGAAAATCTCCGGCCGTGTAAGACAAATCCTTATCGCCCTGAATCCGAGTGCGGGATTGTCCTCCTTGTCGAGTGCGAAATAATCTATCTGCTTGTCAGCGCCGATGTCGAGCGTGCGTATGATCACCTTTTTGCCGGCCATGCTTTCAAGCACTTTTTTGTATGCGGCAAACTGCTGCTCCTCGGTCGGGTAGTCCTCGCTTTCAAGGTATAAAAACTCGCTCCTGAAAAGCCCTATGCCGCCTGCATCGTTTGCAAGCACTGCGCCGATGCCACTGACACCGCCGATGTTTGCAAATATCTTTACCTTTGTGCCGTCAAGCGTGACATTTTCCTTGCCCTTTAGCAGCTGGAGAAGCTGGCTCTTTTTGGCGTCCTCTGCCTGCTTGGCTTCAAAGCGCTTTAGTGTCTCCTCGTCGGGGTCGATGTATACTTCGCCGGTGTGGCCGTCAACTATCATCATCACACCGTCTTCGACAGATGACAGAAACTCCTCTCCGGCGCTGATGACTGCCGGAATGTTCATGTTCCTTGCAAGAATCGCCGTGTGTGAGTTGCTTGAACCGAATGCCGTCACGAATGCAAGCACCTTGTCCTTGTCAAGCGTCACAGTCTCGCTCGGTGCAAGGTCGTCTGCGCATACTATCATCTTGTCATCATCTGATGATGCCGATGCAGTGCTGTCTGTCAGGCAGGCGATAAGACGGTTTGATATGTCCTTTACGTCTGCTGCACGGGCCTGCATATAGGCATCGCTCATAGATGAGAACATATCAGCAAAATTATCCGAGGTGACGGCGACCGCATACTCGGCGTTGACCTGCTGAGTTTCGATTATGCTGCGGATAGACTCGTTGTAGTCATCATCATCGAGCATCATAATGTGTATCTCAAATATCTCGGCATTCGTCTCGCCGACCTCTTTGATAGCCTTTTCGTATATCGCTGTCAGCTGCTCGACCGCAAGAGCCTTTGCAGCCTCGATGCGTTCAAGCTCTGCGGCAGTGTCCTCGACTCTGCTGCGGCGCACCTCGGCGGCCTGCCTTTTGAAGACTAAAGCCTTGCCTATAGCTACAGCACCGTAAACACCCGTGCCCTTAAATATGATCATATCCGTCACCCGGCCTTTCTTGTTTTGTTGTGAGATCAGAGGTTAGCTTTCATGAATTCTTCCAGTGCCGATGCTGCTGCTTCCTCGTCTTCGCCCTCAACTGTAAATTTTACAGTGTCGCCGCATTTTACACCCAGTCCCATGAGCTTCATAAGAGCTGATGCATTGATAGGCGGCTTGCCTTCCTTCTCGATAGTCACCGAGCTTGAAAAGCCCTTGATGAGCTTAACGAGGTTTCCTGCCGGTCTTGCGTGGATACCGATCTCGTCCTTTACGGTGTAGTCAAATGTTTTCATAAGTCATTCTTCCTTTCAGTTTTGGTTTAGATCTATGTTCCGCATCTCGTCCGTGTCAGGGTAAGATGCGATAGCTCCTTTTTTAGTTACGCTCACAGCGCAGAACCTGTTTGAAAAGTCAAGACACCCGGCAAGTGTTTCCTCTGAAAGCTCTGAGAGCGTGTCTGCGTTGGCGCCCAGCTCGTGCAGCTTATACAGAAATGCCCCTGTAAAGCCGTCACCTGCTCCTGTTGTGTCTGATGCCCGTACTTTGTACGCCGGAGAGAATGCCATAGTGCTTTGAGTAAAAGCATATGCGCCCTTGCTGCCTAAGGTGTAGAGCATCATTCTGACACCACGCTCAAACAGCCACCGTGCGCCCTCCTCGGGGGAGGAGCAGCCTGTTATGAATCCAAGCTCGTCCTCCGAGAGCTTGACTATGTCACTTTGTGGGATAAACTCGTGTACGGCGGCTCTGAGCGCCTCCTTGCTGTCCCACAGGTTGAAGCGAAGATTCGGGTCAAAGCTGATGATACAGCCTCTTGCCCTTGCAAGCTCTATAGCTTTGCTGTGTGCCTGCTTCATCGGGAAATCGCCTATCGACACGCTGCAAAAGTGCAGACAGAATACATCATCAAAGTATTCTTCCTTAACACATTCGGCACTGTACAGCATATCGGCAGACGGCTTGCGGTAGAAAGAAAAAGTCCTGTCGCCGTTCTCTGCCAGTGATACGAATGCAAGCGCTGTGTTTGCCTTGTCGGTAAGCGTAATGCATTCTGTTCCTACACCTACGTCCTCTAATCTGTGGATTATCCTGTGGCCGAACGGGTCGTCGCCGAGCTGCGTGAGCAGCCTTGACCTGCCGCCGAGCCTGGAGTAAGCAGCGCATACATTTGCCGGCGCACCGCCGACCTTTGGTGCGAAAGCCCCCACCTCGTCAAACGAGCAGCCGCTCCTGTCGGGGATAAAGTCGATAAGCGCTTCGCCTATCGCCGCAAGTATATTACCCATCGTAACTCACCTCTGTTCCGTTAAGTCTGTAAAGCGTTCCCGTAACGCCCTTTGTGAGCAGCTTTATCTCACTGCCGGCAGGGTACATTCTCGATGATAGCACCTTCTTGCCATTTGCAAGATACACTTCCACTGATGATGTGTCTGCTATCACTCTAATGTCCTTGCAGCCCTTTATCTTTGCATACCGGCAGTCTCTGCCGCCGGAGGCTTTAAGGTCTGTAAAGCGCATGGCAAAGTCATCGCCGTTGTATTCAAGCGTCAGTATGTCGCCAAGCTGTATCATAAAGCTGTCCTCGCAGCGCCCTTCAAGCTCGAAAGGCAGCTGCACTGTGTTTTCATATTCTATAGGTTTTTCGTCATAGCGAAGGCTTTTAAGCTCTCTTGCCGGCTGTTGAAATATCACGCCGTCATGCTCTGTCAGCTCACGGGGGAGTGTCAGACAGTGCTGCCAGCCGAGCGCTGTTGTGGCATTTGTGTAGGGGATATCGCCGATGCCCTCCCAGCCTATGAGCAGCCGTCTGCCGTCCGGGGCTTCAAATGTCTGCGGTGCGTAAAAATCAAAGCCGCAGTCCCACTCGGTGTATTTGCCTGTCTGCAATGCAAGATACCCTGAGCTGTAAACATTCTGAAAGCTGTATTTCTCATGCGGCACGCCCTGCGGAGATATGCTAAGATATTCCCTTTCGCCGAAGCGTAAATAGCACACAGCCCTTGTCATCGAGCGTCCTTGCACCGAGCACCATAAAGTAGCGCCCGTCCTCCTCCCAGACCTTCGGGTCACGCACATGGCATGAGCAGTAGTCGGGGTAGTCGGCGTTTCTCAGAAGCACCTTTTTCTCACTCATCGTCACACCGTCCTCGGTAGTCACGAGAATGACGTTTGCCCCTCTGCCAGAGGTGATGTAATCATGCTCGCCCTCCTCCTTTACGTTGCCAGTGTAAAAGAGATACAGCTTGTCGCCCTTAACAAAGCCGCAGCCGGAGTATACGCCGTCCTTGTCATCTGGCGTGTCTGGGAAAAGCACTGTGCCTGTGAAGCGCCATTTTATAAGGTCGGGGCTGCAAAAATGTCCCCAGCATTTGTTGCCCCTGCCCTCGGCACTGTCAGGGGCGTATTGGAAATAAACGTGGTATTCGCCTTTGAAAAAGCACAGACCGTTCGGGTCATTGAGCCAGCCAGTCGGCGGTTCAAGGTGTAATCTCTGCCGGAAGCTGTTTACCATTTTGCACACACCCCTTCACTTGCTGTTACTTAGCAGTCTTTATAAGCTCATCAAGGAATCCTGTATTCTTAATGTCAGCCATTTTCACCTCGGAATAATCGTCAGCGTTGGTGACTATTACAGGTGTTATGAGCTTGTAGCCCTTGTTTCTGATAAGCTCTGTGTCAAAGGTTATAAGAGTTTGCCCCCTTGTCACTCTGTCGCCCTCGGAAACGTGAGCGGTGTAGCCCTCGCCGTTTAATTCGACTGTGTTTATGCCGACGTGTATCAGAAGCTCCATGCCGTTGTCAAGTGTAAGACCTATCGCATGGTGAGTATCAAACAGTGTGCTTACCTCGCCGTCAGCAGGGGCTATCACTCTGCCCTCTGAGGGCTCAACTGCTGCGCCCTTGCCGAGCACCTCGGCTGCGAAAGTCTCGTCGGGTACATCTGCAAGCAGAACTGCCTGACCCTTAAGGGGAGAATAAACTGAGCTGTCATCATACTCTGCTGCCGGTGCAGGAGTAATGTCTTCCTGAGTTGTCTCAGGAGCAGCCTGCTCCTCATCGGCAGGGTCTTTGTGCATGAACCACGAAAGAGCGAATGCCACACCTGCTGCAACTGCGAATGTGAGCAGATAGCCTACAAAGCTGTCGGTAGTGATAAGGAAGCCAAATATACCTGTTACGCCGTTTGCTGTAGCATAAACGTTTGTCATCGAAGCTACAGCAGCACCGCAGGCACCGCCTATCATGCCGGCGATAAGGGGCTTTACAAATCTTACGTTTACACCGAATATTGCAGGCTCGGTAATGCCCATGAACGCTGAGAGAGATGCAGGCAGAGCCTTTGACTTTATCTTCTTGTTGCGTGTCTTAAGAGCAACTGCGAGGGCAGCTGCGCCCTGTGCCACGTTTGCAGCTGTTGCGATAGGCATCCAGATGTTCTTGCCGTTGTCAGCGAGCATCGAGAGCTCGATAGCGTTGTACATATGGTGAACGCCTGCAACTACAGTCGGTGCATATGCCGCACCCATGATGAACGAGCCTATGCCGAAGGGGATAGATATGAGCCACTGTGCGCCTGAGAGCACCCAGCTCTCTATCTGCGAGAATACAGGGCCTATAACTGTCATGGTAAGGAAGCCTGTGACTAAAACTGATACAAGAGGTGTCACGAAAAGGTCGAACATCTCAGGAACTTTCTTGTGCAGCCATTTCTCAATGACCGAGAGCAGCAATACTGCGATAACTACAGGGATAACGTGACCCTGATAGCCGGTAGCGTGTATCTCCCACAGACCGAACCACGACCAGAGGGTGGGCAGGTCTGAGCCGTCGCCGACGCTCCATGCATTTATCAGGTTCGGGTGTATCATTATCATACCGATAACGGCGCCGAGATAGGTGTTGGCACCGAATATCTTTGCCGCACTTACTGCAATAAGTATCGGCAGGAATGTGAGTGCTGCGTTTGAGAAGATATCGAGCAGAGCGTAAATCTGCGTGTCGGCTATGTCGGGGAAGGCCTTTGAAAGACAGCCGAGCAGGCCGCACAGAAGACCCGTTGCCACGATAGCAGGGATGATAGGAACGAATATATCGCCGAGTGACTTGATAGCCCTCTTGTACCAGGGTGATCTTGCCGCTGCGGCCTTTTTCACATCGTCCTTGCTTGCAGCCTCTATACCTGCAAGCGCTATAAATTCATCATAGACCTTGTTCACCGTGCCTGTGCCGATGATTATCTGAAGCTGCCCGGCAGCCTCAAACACGCCCTTGACACCGTCTGTGCTTTCGAGCACGGATTTCTTTACCTTTGAATTGTCGGCTATTACCAGCCTTAGTCTTGTGGCGCAATGGGCGGCACTTGCGAGGTTATCCTTGCCGCCTATGGCACCCAGTATCTCGGATGCACACTTGTTGTAATCCATACTGACCCCTCCTTAGATGATCCTGACATTCATGTTGTTTCACATATGAAATGATATCGGTTTCATTTGTTGTATATATTATATCACGGGTCAGAATGAAAGTCTATTGACGGATAGCAAGAATTATAACGAGATATTCCGTAAGTTTCACACAGTTTCACATTTGCGGTTTGTGGATTCACGCTCGATGATGTCGTATTCGAGCTGGAGTATGCGGTGTACACTGCCGGGCTCCTTAAGCTCTGCGAGCAGCATCTTTGCGCCCCACATACCGGCTGTCTTGTAGTGCAGATGCACCGAGCTTAATGGTGTCAGCAGCACCTTGCCCATTCTTGAATCGCCTATGCCGCCTATCATAACGTCCTCAGGTATCCTGATGCCGTTCTCGTGGCAGTAGAGCATTACACCGGCGGCTATGTTGTCGGTCGCACAGAATATGCAGTCGGGTCTGCTGCGGTGTGAAAAGAGCAGCCTTGCTTTCTCGTAGCCGGAATCCATGTTGAATTTGGCAATCTCCATAAGGCTCTTGTCGGGCGTGATGCCGTGGTCAAGAAGCGCTTTTTCAAAACCTGCACGCCTGTCGTTCCCGGCGGCCTTGTCGTCCGGGTTTGCGCCGATGAATGCAGGGCGCACAGCTCCCTTGTCGAGCATCAGCTTTGTCATGGCATAGGCGGCGCCCATGTCGTTGTGACAGACGCAGTTGAAGCCCTTGAGCTGCTGGCCGACTATCACGACGGGAATTCGCATCTTTGAAAGCACCGAGCGGTGGAGCTCCGTGAATACGCTTGCAAGCAGTATCACCCCGTCAACACGGTTCTGCCGCAGCAGTTCGAGAGAGCTTATCTCACGGTTGTAGTCGTTGGCTGTGTTGATGAGCAGCAGCTCAAAGCCCTCCTTGCCCAGCACCTCGCTAATGCCCTCAGTGACACGGGATATGCTCTCGCTTGACAGCTTCGGCAGTATAACTCCCACGAGCTTTGTCACCTTGGTGCGCACTGTCCTTGCATTGTAGCTTGGCATATAGCCTGTTCTGTCAAGGGCGGCCTGTATCTTTTCACGCTTGTCATCGCTCAGATATCCGTCATTGAAAAATCTGCTGACTGCTGAAACTGATACGCCGGCTTCTTTTGCAAATTCGGAAATATTCATAAACGCACCTCCTTGCGATGTGATATCGTTTGCATATATTATATCACGTTTTTCATATCCGTTCAATAGTGAAACTGCATAAATGCAGGCGTGATTTTTTTATATCTGCGGCATTTGTGAGATGAGATAGAAAAAACATAAAAAAATTTGTACCCAAAAAGAACGAACTTGACAAGCTCGAAGAAAACATCGGCGAAAGAGAGAGCGTTAAGAGCCTTAACAACAACAACAAGGATATGAACCTCAATAACATTTAATAATCTTGTTTCGTGACAGTGCTGTTTTAAAACCCACAAACAAAAACTGAACACTTGGGTCTATGACCCGAAAAAGCAAAGGAGCTCCTCTAACGCAGCTCCTTTTTCTATATTAAAATATGGTATTTTCTGTGTTGCCTGAAGTCTTGCTAATCATCATACACCGGGTCATATTTATGAATATCTGCCTTTTCCGGCCCGTTTATATCTCCTTCAGGGATAATACCGCCGCCGGTTTTGTAGGGATAGTTCATAATGCTCCTCCATAGCTCGTATCAGTTGGTTTTAAAGGTACCTTGTCAGCGCCCGATATCTCAGTCAGGGTCATGTTCGTCCGGGTCTGTATCATAGATATTGTCATCTGCATATTCACGCTTTGAGCAACAGCTTTTACGGTAACAGAATGTCAGCTTATCTTCTCAACACTGTACCCCATTTGTGCAAGAAGATCATCAACGCCGTACTCTCCCGAGTAATGTGCAGAGCCTACCATGAACAGACAGTTCTTACCTTCTTTGATATACTCTGATGCCTTGCCGGCCATGTACTGATTGCGGTCATAGAATACTGTCTTTGTATAGGCTTCATAGTCGTCATAAAGATCTAGCGGAAACTCGATGACCTCTGCATCAGTTTCCGTCGCTGTGAGAACATCATCGCTGCCCATTGCCCACATATCAAACATATCGCCGTAGGCTTTTGCAAAGCCGTCGATGTCGTCGATACTGTCGACCATTTCACTTATCGTGTAATCAGCATAATCGTCTGAATAAGCATTGAGCGCATCTGTCTGCATTGACAGCTCCTCGATGTTTATGATTTCCTTGCCGTTCTCCTTTGCCTTGGTTATAAAATACATATCCGTGCCTGTAAGATCAATGTTTTCAAGCCTTTGGATCTCAACATTGGTCAGCTGGTTTATCCAGTAGCCTGCTGTGTAAAGGTCGAGCATCTTGCTGTATGCGCCGATGCTTGTCAGGTAATCCTTTGCCTTGTTGTAAGACTCCTCCGAGATGTGATCTTTGATATTGGTTCCGTCTGAATATATCATGCCTTTTGCATATGCTAACTGAGCGCCGAGATCACTTTGCATAGCCGTGATGTCATACTCAACTGCAATTGAATCACAGCTGTTGTAAATGTCTATCAGGTCTGAGGGATATTCGGATACACCAGAGGGAAGAAAATGCAGCGTTCCTAAAAGGTATATCGAGTTTCCGCTTATGGGGTCGGTGACTTTCCATAAAGGCGGGTCTATCTCCTTGGTGCTGATGTAATCATTGATGTCAACAGTCCTGCCGTATTTCTTTTTATCTGTATTGGCAGAGTTTTCTGAGACGGACTCAGGTGTTTGCTGCTTGTCAGTCTCCGAAGGCTCCTCGGCAGCAGGCTCGGACGATCCCTCAGGGGCGGAGTCGCTGCTTTCTTCCGCATCGGTCACGATGCTTTCAGCAGTAGTTTCTGCTGCTGATGAATCTCCCTTTGAAGACGACTCAGCTCCCTTCTTGCCGCATGATGCACAGAAAAGTGCTGTCACTATAGCAATGACTGATATAATAGCTTTGCTTTTCATATAAACCTCCGTTTGTTGTGTCTCTATTCTTTGTCTTTCTCTATAGTTTTCAGATATGCGTACATAAACGCCGGCAGCGTCAGCAGATCAAGCACCATAAGTATCATTAGCAGTAATTCAGGCAGCTCTTTATCCGTTAAATAAGTTACAGCAAATATTGCAACTGATATATATAGCACACACTGTGCTGCAAGGTTTATGTACATTGCCTTTTTCTTTGTTTTATTCATTTTCCTGTACCTCCAGCGCATTCTGTATAAACTTGTTCGGGGCAAATCTGTTACCCTTCTTCCACCAGATGTTCTCTATCATCAGCGTAAAGGCAATTGCAAATGTATAACCGCATACGGCAATGATAACTGCTGTCGTCAGGGAAAGCCCGATGATATGGCTTGAGATATTTGTGATTTTGCTTGCCATCGGGAAACCCAGGAAAGTAAAGTATGCCGCACCGAGTAATAATGCCGTGAGCGGAACGCCCTTTTTGCCGTAGCAGCCGCCAACTATGATAAGCAGCATACTGCTTACAGTGTTGAATACCAGTGTATCTGCCAAGCCCTGTGTGCCAAGATTGATATATGCCGATACGTCAAGCAGCGTGTCATATAACACGCACAGTATAGTGACCGCAACCACAGGCCCTATCGTGAACAGCTCCTTAGCACAGGTGCAGGAGCTGAAAAACTTGTTCTGCTGCAGCTTTGTACTTGCTGCAAACACCATTAGTATCACGCCCATATTGCCCATTTGAACAGCACCGAGCATTGATAAATACTCATCACCGCCGACAGGGTCAGGGTCAATGATAAATGCAAGTGCCATTCCTATCATCAAAAACAGCCCAAAGCCTATCACGAACGGGTGTGCTGCCGCTTCTGCGTATAGCTTTAATGCTCTTACAGCTTTATTCATAGCTTTTACTCCTTTGTCAGTTCCATTTATGCTTTTTGTAGTTGCCAAGCATTACCTTCTGCGAAATAATGATAAGTGGTATTGCTGCCCCGGCAACTGCAAGAGGAAAATACAGCTTGCCGTCAAATATTTCAGGCGTTACCACACCAAGTGCGCCTGCCCCGAAGATAATGACCGGCGTTACACCGCCTCTTAATGCAGGGCTTTTGATAAGGCTCAACAGGTCTATAAGACCAACGCAGACAAGTAAAAATGCCCCTATATACACCGCACCGACTGTTCCGTGTGTGAACGTGAATGTCCCCGTAATATCAATGATGACCCCGAAGATGAGTATCATTATGAGTGCTGTGACACGGGCGACAGTTGAAGCGGCTTTCATCTTTCTGTAAGTGTCAAAACCGCCGTTTACCGTGCGGAAATACTTGCCGCCGGGCAATGATTTGTTATACTGCACAAGCCCTGTTATCATCAGTATGATGCCTGCATCTACCGTCAGGAATATGTTTATAAGCCCTATGTCGGTTATCTCTTTAAGAGCATCTGAAGCATCCCACTTCGACAGCATAGATATTGCAAAAAAGGTGAGTATGCTTGCAAAATACATCAGCACACCGCATATGCCGAGCTTTAAAGCGTACAGCCACATACCGCTGCCTGTGTATATCTTGTGCGCCTGCGAGAGCGTAAGAGTTTTACTTGTCATCTTCCTCCGCCTTTCTGAGTATGCCGACACTCAGCTGCTGTAATGTGGGTGTCTCTATAGCTGTGTCGTATGCTGCGAGCATATCTGTGTTTTTTGCAAGTGCGATGCCCTCAAAGCCTGTTCTTCCGCCTGAGAAGGAGAGCATGAAAGGCCTTGCCTTGTCAGCGTTCTCTGCATCGCCGTGAACGAGTATGTATTTCTGCTTTAAGTCCTCGACAAAGCCCTGTTCTATGACCTTGCCGTTTGACATGAATATCGCATAGTCGGTGGCATACTCCATATCAGCGATATTGTGTGTCGAGAACAGCACCGAACGTTCACCGTCACGCTCGTTAAGATACTCACGGAACAGGTCGCAGAGCACATCACGGGCGAGGGGGTCGAGCGATGATGCAGGCTCATCGAGCACAAGCAGCTCGGTGTCTCTTGCAAGCACAGCGGCTAAGTATGTGCGCATCTTGTTGCCGTCTGATAGCTTCATGAGTTTTTTCTGCTTCTTTTCAGCCGGGTCGCCCAGCTTGAAGCGCTTGCAAAGCTGTGCAAAGCGCTGCCTGTCAAAATTGTCAAAGCCGAGCTCCATAGAATCGGCTATCTTTTTGAGCGTCCAGTCCATAGGGAAAAAGTTAGCCGAAGAACAGTAGCCGATTCGGTTGCGCAGCCTGTCATCATCAATATCTGTCATGTCGCCGAAGTATACAGTGTCACCGCTCGTTTTGTTCGTGACACCGCAAAGAATGTCAATAAGCGTGGTCTTTCCTGCACCGTTGGCACCTATCAGAGCCGTTGCAAAGCCGCAGGGGATAGCGGCCTGAACCTCACCAAGTGTGAAATCCTTGTAGCTTTTGGTAATACCATTTATCTCAATTGCGTTATTCATATCCTTAATCTCCTTATTTATTGCCTATCATTCCTCGTCAATGCTCCATAGCATCTCAAGCGTCTGTTCTACTTCTTCAAGCCCGATACCTGCTATCCTTGCGGAGTATATCGCATCTGACAGATTCTTTTCAAGCTGGCGCATATGCTGTTCTTTGAGCATACGCTCGTCCTGTGCGTTGACATAATAGCCCTTGCCCTTTGAAGCGGTCGCCAGTCCTTCGTTTGAAAGCTCTTCGTAAGCCTTCATAGTGGTGATAACGCTTATCTTCAAGTCCTGTGCCAGACCCCGTATCGAGGGGAGAGGGTCGCCGGCTTTCAGCTTGCCGGTCAGTATCTGCTCTCTGAGCTGGGTGGCTATCTGCTTGTATATAGGTTCGTTTGAATTCTGATATATTTTCACCTGATGCACTCCTTCCAGTTTTAACTGTTTATGTGGTATATATACAGTATATAACACATAAACAGTTTTGTCAAGACATCATTTTGTCAAAAAGCAGGATGATTTCATTTTCTTGATTGGTGATATTGCCCAAAACATAGAAAAAAGCCCGTAGAACACGAGCTTTTGACTGTATATGTTTTAATGAAAAGATGGGACGTTGAGCGGGTGGGGGTCTGCATTCTGCTCCATTATGGAGCTTTTTTAGTTTCTATCATTCTTACTTATTTTTCTGGACACTCTCTGTTTTTTTTAAGGCAATACCGCACAACTCCTGTGCGTCAGATGCGACGTCTAGATTTTCGTCAGATTGCCTAAATTCGACGCAGGTTTGCTGGCGCAAGTCAAGGAGAATTTGGGTAATATGACGGAAAGCTGGCAAGCAGATGACGTGCAGAGGCGTTAGCCGTGGGTTGTGCGGTGTTGCCTTAAATCATATCTGAAAAAAGAGCCCAGAAAATCTGCCGTAAGATTTTGAGTTTTTGCCGTAAGTTTTGCCCTTTTTTCTTGATAGCCATTTCTTATTATGATATACTGATCACAAATCAAGTTCTCCTTAACCTATACCTGCCCTGAATACATTGACCGAACTTGCAGACACGCGCACAATACTATCGTCGACCGAAATACATCTGCGCCTTGGTATGACCTTTTCGGGTTCAGCAAAGCTGTTGCCATCGTCCTTGCTGTTTGCGGTGAGAGTCTGAACACAGAACTCCCTGCTCAATGCTCTGTCGCTTTCAAGTGAAACCTCAATATCACTCTCAGTCAGATTTACCAGCTTTATTATCAGTTCATTTTTAGCTGTATCTACTGTGCAGACCGCTGTGATGTCAGGCACTTGTTTTATAATTCCGCTGTGCAGGAGATCGCCGTTTATGCAGAGTTCATAGCTGTTTCCGTCAATAGAAAAAGTAAAACTCTTGACTTCAAGCTCGCCCGTGTATTCGCTTTCGGAAACTATCATTTTTGACCAGCCGTTATAATGTGTCACAGTACATCTGCCGTCTGCCGCTGTCAGTTCATAGCGGTTCTGATCTTCGTTTTTAAGTCCGTTGTCAAAAAATGTGAGATGCAGTTCATTGACAGGCTTATCAAAATCATAACTGTAAACAACACCCGTGTTTGTTTCGGTGCTGTCGATAGCTTTTTTATCTCCGTCTGTGAGCAGGCAAGTGCTGCCCTTATCGTGACGGGAAAAGTATCCAGTTTCCACATCGCAGCCGCAAACATAGTTGCCCCTGTTTTCTGCAAACATTTTCAGCATATAGTAGCTGGGAATACCATAGCATTGATGATTGTTAAATGTTATAAGGTCGGGCTGCCACTCTGTGAATCTCGGGTTATTAAGAAGCGGTGCATAGCTGGTCATTTTTACCTTGTCCTGATCCCATTCTATCCCTGTCAGTAATGCCGCCTCACCCAGCGCACCCATAAGTGTACCCTGTTTACAGCCGATAGTTGATGCATATTCGCCAACATAGATATCTGTGCTTGTGTGACCGTTGTAGGTATCATGGTTTGATGCGAAAAACAGCGGATCGGCATAGTAATGATCGTCGATCAGATCAGCAGAAAGACCGCTGTTTTCAACGTGGTCGGTGGCGATATACTTAAACTGTGGAAATTCCGCTTTGAGTCTGTCGTAAAACAGCTTGTATCGCTTTTCATACTCTTCACCATAATTCTCGTTGCCGATCTCGAGATATTTCAGACATTTGAACGGCTCGGTGTGACCGTTGGCGGCACGCTGTGAACCCCATTCGCTGTCGGCAGGTGCGGTCGCATAGAGTATTGCATGGCGGGCGTCCTGATAAAACTCCTCCACAAGCCCGTCATCAAAATAATCGGGACAGCGAGCCTGACAGGTCATACCGCAGTTGAAAACATACATAGCGTCTATCCCTGCGTCCTCGCAAAACTGCATAAACTCGTGAAATCCGAGCCCGTTGGTGGAGTTATATCCCCACAGCAGGCGGTGCGGTCTGCGCTCCCACACAGGACCTATGCTGTCCTCAAAACGGTAGGCGGTCTCCCTTGTGAAGCCTTCGACAATGCAGCCTCCGGGGAAACGCAGGAAGGACGGTTTAAGCCCTACAAGCATAGTGGCCAGGTCTTTTCTAAGCCCGTTTTCTCTGCCGCAAAAAGTATCAATGGGGAACAGAGATGTAAACCCGATAGTTACTGTTTCACAAGAATCCGAATACAGTTCAAGTGCCGCATTAAAGTCGGTCTTGTTTGCCTTGAAAATGCACTCGTATTTTGTATATCCGCCCTTTACAATAAACGTGTGACTGTCGCTTATGCAGACACCGTCACTTAAAACCAGACGAGCTTCGACCTCTGCGGCGGTCTCGGTTTTGGCGAACATATAGAATCTGTATTCACTGCCTTCTCTGACAGCAAGCCCTTCA
Source organism: Ruminococcus sp. NK3A76 (assembly GCF_000686125.1). Taxonomy (NCBI): domain Bacteria; kingdom Bacillati; phylum Bacillota; class Clostridia; order Eubacteriales; family Oscillospiraceae; genus Ruminococcus; species Ruminococcus sp. NK3A76. The sequence goes on along the minus strand of NZ_JMMA01000002.1, from coordinate 2,207,687 downwards.
AAGCCCCTGTTGTATATTTTTCCGCCGTTAAAGAGGACATTCAAAGCACGCTTTCTTGCACTGTTCAGAGTACATTTATCGGTAAGCGACATTTCGGCGCTGTCAGCCCTCCAGCCGTAGATCCCCTCACCCTCAAAGCAGTTAAAGCTGCATACCCAGCCCGTAGGCGAGGTAATAGTTTTACTTTCCGGGGAGTAGGTGCATCTGTCAGGGATAACGCCGTCATCAAAGGCTCTGTTTGCCAGCATCTCGGCATAGAGTCCGCCGTCACCCGAACGGTTTATATCCTCAAAGAAAATGCCGTAAAGACTCTTTGAAATATCTGTGATCTTTTTATCTGTGTCAATTTTGATCTTATACATTTTTAAAAACCTCACTGTGTATTATTATGCTTCTTTGATCGATATAGGATAATTATACCATACTGCGGTCAAAAGGTCAATTGGCAGATTATTATTGCTCACAACCTAATGTGACAATCTTGTCAAAAAAATGAAACCTGTGTGAAAATTAGCACTCTCCCCTTGACAGTGCTAATTCAGAGTGCTATAATATAATCAGAACAAAGGAACAGAGAAGCACCAAAGGATCCGGGTGCTGAACCCTCCGTCCCCTTGCTCGAAGCAATGGAAACAATGTGACGAGTAAAAAAGGAGGACTGACCTATGTTATATCCAAGCATTTTCGGTGAAAACTTATTCGATGATTTCTTCAGATTCCCTGACTTCGGCAGAGACGTGGAGAAGAAGCTGTACGGCAAGCACGCTGCACAGGTCATGAAGACTGATGTTCATGAGCATGATGATCACTATGAGATCGTGATCGACCTGCCGGGCTTCAAGAAAGATCAGATCAATCTTGAGCTTCAGAACGGTTATCTGACTGTCAGCGCCGCAAAGGGACTTGACAAGGACGAAAAAACTAAGAAGGGCAAGCTGATCCGTCAGGAGCGTTACGCAGGCGCAATGCAGAGGAGCTTCTATATCGGAGATACTGTTAAAGAAGCCGATGTGAAGGCGAAGTTCGAGGACGGTGTTCTGAACATCTGCGTTCCGAAGGCAGAGCCTAAGAAGATGGAGAATCACAAGTATATTGCAATTGAGGGATAATACCTCGCTAAGTTATGATCCCAAAATGATGCTCCCCGGAGCTGTTCGTATGAGCAGTTCCGGGGAGTTTGTTTTTATGTGATTTGAATGAATCATTATCCTGCCATGATCTAAACTTTGAATCCACTGGGTTCAAAGTCGATAACAAGATAAGTAATTCCCGATAATACGCCCAAGTACCCGTTCGATCCCCTTTGAGGATTCGCTGAGAGAGGAGCAGATCGAAGTGATCCACAAGATACTTGACTGCGTGAGCGAGACTGCTGCTGATGAGATGCGTTCAGCATATAAAGTCGGTTTCAAGGACGGTGCGGCATTGATACAGGAAATACAGGAATAACGATTTACTTAAGGCAACACCGCACAACCACCGGCGGATACCTTTGCACGCCATCCACTTGCAAATTTTCCGTCATATTACCCAAATTTACCTTGAAATACGTTAGTATTCCTGCGGTAAATTTAGCCAATCTGACGAAAAATTTGACTGCGTGTCTGACGCACAATGGTTGTGCGGTGTTGCCTTAATAAACACCATATCAAAACAAAAAAGGTCTATGTCCCCCCGAATGGAGGGCATAGACCTCTTATTATATTTTTTATATCATCACAGCGGCAGGTCTTTTTTCTTAAAAACTACCAAGCCTATCGTTAAAGCCACAATAGCAATTGCCGCAGGGTATATCATTTTTGTGATCCAGTTATTCTCTGAAAACAGCACTGACTGATAATCGTAAAAAGAGCAGATAGTCAGATACTTGAACTTGTCAAGACCTCCGACACCGAGGCTTCCGAACATGGAGAGCATATTGGCAAGGATATTCACCCCCACGAATGTTCCGCTCAGACCGATGGCGTATTTTGCAGAATTGAAAATGTCGGAGAACATGAAACATACAGCAGCGATCGCAATGCAGACCACAAACGCTGACAGGTTTACCTGCACGATCATCTTTGCGGTCAGATTTCCTTGAAGCGGGAGCTCACTGTTGCCAAGAGCCGTTGCAATCGTGATCGGCTTTGCAGCATTGACCGCAAGGTGAAGGAGCGTTTCGATGCCGAACATCGCCGCAAGAGAACCTATCAGAAATACAGACTGTGTAATATTCACAGCAGAGCGTTTGATCGGTGTTGACAGCACATATGCCATAGATCCGCGATCGACCTGATTGGCGATGAGCTTATTGGCTGTCACGAGAGCATAAATGGAAGGGAGAATGGTCGTCATCATTCCGTAGAATATAATAAAAAGCAATGGCTGCGTCATTTCAAGCGCCGCAAACTGCACGCACAGTACTGACATGACAGACGTAATGGCAGTCCACAACACCCAGTTTGATTTCACTGACTGCTTGAATAAAGGTAAGCTGAACATTATACATTTCCTCCGTTTTCTATCTCTTTCTTGTAATACATTTCAAGGGAATACGGCACATACCGCATATACCGCATATCGTAATCTGCAAGCTCTCTGACAAAGCTGTTCATCTCGTTCATCGGAACAACTGCCATTAGATGCTTATACTTGTCATTGCTGCTTTCTATCTGAAAGCCGGTGTGACTTTTGAACTCATGATATTGTTTTTCATCCGCAAAGCCTACACGATAAAGTCTCGGCATATTCTCATCGTAGAGATCACGTCCTATGGTATTGATTACTTTACCGTTGTGAATAAACGTAACTTTATCACAGGTATCTTCAAGCTCCTTGAAAATGTGGCTGGACATAAAAACTGTTGCTCCACGCTTTTTCTGCTCAAGGATAAGCTCTATCAGGGCATCACGCATAACGGGGTCAAGTCCTGTAGAGGGCTCGTCCAGCAGCAGAATATCCGGTTTTGCCATGAACGCTGCAACAAGCGCCATTTTCTGCTTCATGCCCTTGCTCATTCTTTTCAGCGGTGCAGAGGTGTCGATTTTGAACAGATCTATCAGCTTTTCTGTGTAGCTCATATCCTTGATGCCGAGATACTGCGCCTGAATTTTCAGGAAATTTGTTCCGCTGCCTACATCAGGAAAATCTATCTGCCCCGGCACATAGCCTACACGCTTTGCAATCTGATCGGGATGCTGACGGCAGTTGATTCCGCCGATCTCGCAGCTTCCGCTGTCGGGAGCAAGAAAGCCCATAAGGTGACGCATCGTAGTTGTCTTTCCGCTGCCGTTCGTGCCCACAAGCCCATATGCCTCGCCCTCATTGATCGAGATATTGAAATCGAATATTCCACGCCCTTTGCCGTAATCCTTGGTCATATGCTCGATTTTGATGATCTCAGGCATTTTGCACACCCCCCACACCGAATCTCTTATCGTTCTTATAAAAGTGCATGAAGTATTCCTCAAGGCTGACGGAATGCTCGTCAATACTTCTGATACGGCACTTTGAAAGAGCCGACAAAAAGGCATTTGTCAGTTGATCGGGAACAGAGATCACGCACTTTTTAGACGATTTATTGCCCTTTTCAGGATTCAGCCCCGAATGAACGAATCTATCATAGTCATCATTGGTCTCAAATTCTATCGTAAACTCATTTTTCAGCCCGTGCTTGACATCGGCGGCATCTACGGTGGAGATCAGTTTTCCGTCCTTGATGATCGCAATGCGGTCACAGAGGGCTTCGACCTCGCTGAAAATATGGCTTGAAAGCAGTATCGTTTTGCCGCACTTCTTTTCCTCACGGATAAAGTCGATAAATACGTCCTGCATCACAGGGTCAAGACCGCTTGTCGGCTCATCGAGCAGAAGAATATCGGGGTCTGACATAAAAGCCGTAACGACCGCCAGCTTTCGTTTTTCGCCGATGCTCATTCGTTTTACATTGCCGTCCGGATTCAGCGCAAAGCGTTCAAGCAGTTCTTCCGAGCGCCCCTTGCTGACCGTGCCCTTCATTGCAAGCATCATCTCGATAAACTGTCTGCCCGTCAGGCCGTCGGGGAGTGCTACCTCTCCGGGCAGATAGCCGACATTTCTGAGGATCTCGTGATGCTTTGCCGTGCTGTCAAGGCCGCCGATGCTCGCCGTCCCGCTCTGGGGCTTAGCAAAACCCATAAGATGGCGCATCGTCGTGGATTTGCCTGCACCGTTCGGGCCGAGAAAGCCGAGCGTCTCACCCTTATGCACCTCAAAAGTAACATCGAAAATTCCTCTCCCGTGACCGTAATCCTTTGTAAGTTTGTTTACTTCGATCATACTCATTTTTTCTTCCTCCATACAAATATACCGATGACTGCACCGGCAGCAGCAGTGATTCCTGCAATGACCGCAATACGCTTTCTCATTCAGGCGACCTCCTGTTTCATTTGGTATGTCTGTATTTTACTACCCTTTTGTTGCAGTAAGGTTTGAGTTTTGTTGCAGTTATATTAAGGCAACACCGCACAAAGACCGCCTGAAGGCTTTGTACGCAACTTACTTGCATCTTTTCCGTCATATTACACATTTTTTCCTTGAAATACGGTAGTATTCCTTCGGAAAATCTGCGCAATCTGACGAAAAAGCTGACTGCGTAATTTGCGCACAATCTTCGTGCGGTGTTGCCTTAAAAAGCTGCCAGCCCTGTAAGCTGACAGCTTTCCGCTAAATATTCAGTGTCACGGTAAATTTAGTACCCTTACCCGGTTCGCTCTGCACATCAATTTCACCGCCTGAAAGCTGCAACACACGCAGCGCAAGCGCGAGTCCCAAACCGTTCCCTTCAGTAGAATGGGAGGTGTCGCCCTGATAGAATTTATCAAAGACGTGCTTTTTCGTCTGCTCGTCCATGCCGCAGCCGGTGTCCTCGATCTCGACAATGACCTTGCCGTTTCCGGAGTATTCCCGAAGTGTGACCGTTCCGCCCTTCTCTGTAAACTTGAACGCATTGGACAGCAGATTGTTCCACACCAGCGGAAGAAGCTCTGCATCGGCGGTGATGAGCCTGCGCTCGTCTGCAATGTCTGCTTCAAACTCAATGCTCTTTTCCTCCCATATTGATTCAAACAGCAGTGCAGACTGCACAAGCTGATCGCACAGATCAAACGCACTGACATGAGGCGTTATGCTTTGCTTTTCCAGCTTGTTGAGCTTCAGGATATTCGTGATGAGTGTGTTCAGACGTTTGGCAGCATTTGTGACCGTGTCAACGTATTCCTGTCGTTTTTCCTCGGACAGGCCGGGCTTTTTCAGCATTTCTGCTGCATTCTGGATCACGGCGATCGGCGTCTTGATCTCGTGGGAAACATTTGAAAAAAAGTCCACACGGAGCGTTTCAATGCTGCCAAGCTCCTCTGTCATTTTGTTGAAATCCCCGATCATCACATCGAGATAGTCAAATTTCTCATGCTCATTGATCGGCTCGACGCGCACCGAAAAATCGCCCTTTGCGATCTTTGCAGCCGCATCTGCAAGACGGAGCATAGGCAGCTCATAGGTCTTTCGTACCTGATGGCGCGTGTAGAGCGTCAGCCCGCCTGCGACCAGTGCCCAGAAAATCAGAATCACATGGATCAGGAGGATTTCATTGAAATGCGCCCGCTGCATACCGAGCAGCAGTGCGATATGCACACCGGACAGCAGCAGCAAGGCACCGAAATATCCGAAAAAAATCGACTTCGGAAAACGGCTGTTTTTGACGGCATTTGCAATTCCCTGATGTTTCATTTCAGTACCGCCTTGTAGCCGATACCCCGAATCGTCTTGATCTCAAATCCGGAGCAGACCGCCGTTTTGTCACGCAGCCTTGTGATATACACGTCCACCGAACGCAGGCTTGCGTCAGAGTCCACGCCCCAGAACTCGTCCATGAGCTGCGCCCTCGAAAATGTCTTGTTCGGGTAGGACAGCAGCTTGAACAGGATATTAAATTCCCGTGTGGAAAGGGGCATTTCCTCGCCGTTTACCGTGCCTGACATCGCATCGCCGTCAAGTGTCAGGTCGCCCACCGTCAGCTTTTTGGACTCTGCGATATTCGCCCTGCGCAGGAGCGCCCTCACACGCATTTCCAGTTCCGCAAGCTCCACGGGCTTGACCATATAATCATCAATGCCCAATCGGAAGCCCTTTTCTTTTGCCGACAGATCATCTCTTGCCGAGAGAAACAGAATAGGGATATTCGCATTCAGCTTACGGACAGTCTCCGCAAACTCAAAGCCGTCAATTTTCGGCATCATAATGTCTGAAATGATGAGGTCGTAAAGATTGGCGTACATCTCATCATATGCCTCATTTACCGACAGACAGCCCTTTGCCGAAAATCCGCTGTCATTCAGATAACTGCACACAAGGCGGTTCAGGTCTTTGTCATCGTCAACAACTAAAATATGTATCATTGTAATTCCTCCTGTCTGATGTTTCGCTGCGCCCTGACGCTCATAGACAAGGCATTCCACAGCATGATAAGCATGACTGCTGTACCCGTAATGGTATTCATCGTTCGTGAATAACTGCTTACCGTTCCGTCAAAGGTGTGTATCATGGCGGTCTGCAAAGTGAACATCGAAAGTGCCGCCCCTGAGATATTCAGTTTTTTTGTGGCGGCAAGTATCGCATTGTCACGCTTTCGGAAGGACACCGCACTGATGATCGCTGTGATAACATAATAAAATGTATAGACTGCTGAAACGATTGCAACGAGCTTTGAATAATTACTCGTATCGTTCTTTTCGATCATGTGGTAAGCTATGCTCGTTACAGTGAGCGTGAGCAGGATCATCATAACGCCGCAGCTTCGCACGGTCACATATTCATGCAGACGGATGTCTTTTGTATGCTCGTCATTTTTATGAACACGGTAATTCTTCATCAGCATAAAGCGTATCGCCCCGAACACAAGATAGTATACCCCTACAGAGCCAAGCCATGTAGAATGATAATACACACCCGATGTACCCTTGAATACGGCAAATATCAGGTTTGCTGTAAGCCCGGAATACAGTGATATTTCCGCACGGAAATCAGCGCTTTCCAAATAGAGAGCTGTGTACTTGTTTTTCCGCATCATTTTTTTGAACCACACAACTACGGGAATTTTATCCTCCCTGACTGCTGTTCGGATATTTCTGTATATTCGCCCTGCATTCATGACCGAGATCGCAAGTGCATAGGCGGACAACAGATAGGCGACTATAGAAATGGGATTCAGCGGCGATAAAAACACCAGTGCGATGATAACAAGCGGAGCTGCGATAATATCTATGAGTACGACTGCTTTCCCCGACGGGTGAAGCAGTTTTTGGTATGCAAAGTGTGGAGATCTCAAAGTATCACTCCCTTTGACTATTCTTGTTATCATTATACCAAAAATCCATTCAGCTTTCAAGACACATCAGCTCATTTTAATATTACTGAAACAAAACTCAAACTTTACTGCAACAAACGGACAGTATAATTCAGACATTGAAAACAAAATCTGCCATACTTTACGGAGGTAATTAAAATGGCAAAGATAGCAAAGGCAGTGACCAAGGGTTAGAAGCTGACATACAGCACCCTTGCATTCGGCACGAAGCAGGAGTACCGGGGATAGTCATATCCCTCGCTCTCCACAAGTATGCCGTCACTCCCGAAGTCATCAAGGAGCATAATGCAGTGGTTGGTCTCATTATCGCAGAACATAATGTCGCGGTAAGCCTTGACCGCTTCATGGTCGTGCAGGGGATCCTGCTTGATCTGCTCAAAGCTCCAATGGCTGAGCGGGATCTATTCTTCCACCACGCAGGGACGGGCGTTGAAATCACTTGAGTTCGGCTTGCGTATGAGGTTTGCGTACAGTTTGTAGTTGTCCATTGTTTTCGTCCTCCATTAATATGGTATATGGTTTTTCGGGCAATAAAAAAAGCCCGAATTTCTTGGTACCTCATTTTTGTGAGATACCAACAAATCCAGGCAGATATGTTTATGAATGTTTTTTTGAAAAAATCTTGTTTTTGGGAGCTTTCCGCTCTCGAAAAATGGATATTTGCTTGATAATGTTTAGTAATGTACGGGTTCAAGTCCCGTTGCATTGCGTTATTTTGAAAATGTCATCCTCGGTTAAGATATAAAAATTTTGGGTAAAGCAAGAGGCTCAAACCGCGTATCTACGCTGTTTGAGCCCTTGTCATCTTTTTTGTTAATAGGTGATGGTGCAGGAGATGGGACGTTGAACAGTGGCTTCAAGTCTGCATTCTGCTCCATAAACAAAAAGCACAATATCTCTCACTTCGATCAAGACATTGTGCTTTTTGTTGGTGCAGGAGATGGGACGTTGAACAGTGGCTTCAAGTCTGCATTCTGCTCCAAAACAAAAAGCACAATATCTTTCGCTTCGCTCAAGACATTGTGCTTTTTGTTGGTGCAGGAGATGGGACTTGAACCCACACAACCTTGCGATCACTGGCACCTGAAGCCAGCGCGTCTGCCATTCCGCCACTCCTGCAAAATATAAATATTTGAAACTTTTATACGCCTCAAATTTGGCGAGGTGGGTGCAAACTCTGCTTGCTGAGTTTATGCAAATTGATCCACGATAGTACAGGATATGTCATCAACATAACGCCACCCGAAGCCAGCGCGTCTGCCATTCCGCCACTCCTGCATTATTTTTGGCAGAGCCAAAAAATAAAGATATGAATTTTTACACGCCCGTATCCGGCGAGGTGGGTGTCTTGCGCACTGATCCACAATTTAAAGCCGAGCCTTGCCGACCCGACTTTAAAATTATATCATATTATGCCCGACTTGTCAAGAGCTTTTTTGAAATTTCAGTAAAGCGCCGGCAGAGTGTCGAGCGTCACCGAGAACGGGCTGCTGTAGACCTGCCTGAGATAGTCATAGCTGCTGTGCTTCTCGCCCAGACAAAATTCCTTCGACCATACCATGAATGCTGCCCAGCCTGCACCTTCTGAGTGTATCGCACCCGGGTCGGGCAGAACGCCTATCTCGCCGATAGTTGCTATCTTTGGCGTGTCTGTTATCTTTAACAGCTCGTCGTAGGCAGCTTTCTGTGAGGTGTGAGCGTGAGGCTCGGGGTAGAGGTCACGGGATATTATGTCTACCACATCATCACCCGGGTAACATTCCGGCACCTGTGAGTTCCATACCCATATGAGATTGTTGAGCCCGTGATGAACGGTGTATCTCTCATACATTATCCGCCAAAGCGCTTTTACAACACTTGCCCCCTTAGCGCCCCACCAGAACCAGCCGCCGTCGCCCTCGTGGAAAGGCCGCCAGAGTATCGGTATGCCTTTGTCACAGAAAGGCCGCAGCAGCCCTGCCATAACGTCCATGTCTTTTATCAGTGCATCGTGCTCGGGCGTGCCTTCCTTGATAGCAAGCGAAGCGTCAAACTCTGTGTTCTCCGTGAAGAACGACTTGCTCCTTCCTCCCAGCGGCGAGAACCAGTGCCATGTGAATGTGATAAGCCCCTTCTTCTCTGCCCACTCCCACGCACGCTTAAGCATACCGTAGTTTTCCACGACCTCGGTCATGCACTCGTCGTCTGTGTCGAGATAGTTGATGTTCGGGGAGTATGAAAGCAGCTCAAAGCCGAGCAGCGCAGGCTCCTTGCCGGTCTGCTCCTTTATCAGCTCGTACTCCTCCATGTCAAGCGTCTGAACGTGCTGCCCTGTGATGATCTTATTATATGTAATGCCTGAGAGGTATTTGAGCACATCTCTCACGCATTTCTGTGAGTTGGTGTTTGTAGGTGTGTACAGCTTGTCGCTCATGTTTTTCTCCTTGTGTCAAATAATTATTGCTTATATCCTGAGCCGCCCGGCTATCTGAGCGTAGGCACGCTCCCAGTCATTGCAGGGGTCATCAAGTATCATGTGCTCTATCCCTGAGGCTGTCAGTATCTCCGTTTCTCTGCGCTGGCGTTCTTCAAGCGCTGCGATGTATCCGTCAAAGCCGCTCAGGTGATTTGCCTTTCCGTAAGCTCCGCCGCAGTGATAGTTTATCACCCCGTCAAGCCAATCATTGCCACGCTCCGGCAAGGCCTTTTCTATCGCAGCACGGATATTGCTCATTTTAAGATATACCACAAAGGGCTCCATAGGCCTTATGATATCGCAGATGCTTTTTATGTGCTCAAAAGACACCTGCCTGTCAGACCCGAACCTCATCATTGTCTCGCACATGGGGTTTTGCAGCAGCACGCAGTTGAATACATATCGCTTGTTCTTGTCAGCACTTTTTACAAACTCCTCCCACTTGCCAAGCATCAGAGGCCGCTCTGTCTCCCACGGCAGGAAGTCGTATATCTTGTATTGGATCAGCCTGTCACACATCGCACCGCTGAATGCCCCTATCGGCACTATGTATCCTCCGTGAGTTGGCGTTGCTTGCTGTCTTATGAGCGTCTGCTCTCCGGCTGAAAAGGTGTATATATCACACTCAGTCAAAAAAGCATGGAACTCGTAATCGGCAGGGTGCTCGCCGCTGCCTTCGTCATAAAAGACCGCACCCGCTCTGTCGGCAATGTATTTTGAGACTGTGCTCTTGCCGGAGCAGGGCAGCCCCTCAACTATTATAAGCCTGTTCATATCGACACTTCTCCGTATATGTTTTTTTCGGGTCAGTACATCGTCCTGCCCTGAATGCCCCTGTATTCCTCAAACAGTTCAAGACACTCTGCCCGGTCAAGCTCCTGCGATGCATCGTCGGGGTTTTCATAAAACACCTTGTCACGGAAGCCTATATTGTCAGTGTCCGAAACATTGCAGCCGTAGTAGACCTTTGCGATGTTTGCCCATTTTATAGCGCCGCTGCACATCGGGCAGGGCTCTGCCGTTGTGTAAAGCTCGCAGCCGCTCAGGTCAAAGCTGCCGGTGTTTTTGCAGGCGATTCGTATCGCCATCATCTCGCCGTGACAGGTGGGGTCGTTTTGCTTTACTACTTCGTTGTGCCCACGGCCTATTATCCTGCCGTCCTTTACTATCACGCAGCCGAACGGTCCGCCGTGTCCTGCATGGATACCGTCACGGGCCTCATCTATAGCTTCTTTCATAAATCTGTCCATAAAAACTCCCTCCTTTTACATCACAGGAATATGTATTTGATGATGAACAGCACCGCCAGCACATACATCACCGGCTTTATCTCCTTGCGCTTTCCGCAGGTGAGGTTTATCACCACATAAGAGATAACGCCCAGTGCAATGCCCTCCGAAATGCTGTAAAACAGCGGCATTGCGATTATGCAAAGATATGCCGGAATGACCTGCGTGTAGTTCTCCTCGGAAAATTTAAGCTCACCGACTGATGAGAACATCAGAAAGCCTACAAGTATAAGCGCAGGCGCTGTCGCAAATGAGGGTATCGCTATAAATATCGGTGCAAAGAACATCGACAGCAGGAAAAGCACAGCCGTCGTCATCGAGGTGAGGCCTGTCTTTCCTCCGGCGCCGACACCTGAGGCTGACTCGACAAATGTTGTAGTCGTCGAGGTGCCGAGCACAGCGCCTGCCGTCGTCGCAGCCGCATCAGCCATAAGCGCAGGCTTTATTGCAGGCAGCCTGCCGTTTTCATCGAGCACGCCTGCCTTTGCGCTGACACCTATCAGCGAGCCTATCGTGTCAAACAGGTCAACAAACATGAACGAGCACACTATCACTATGAAATTGACTATGCCGACTTCATTCAGGTCAGTCTCAAAGCATTTGCCGAACGTCTCGCCGAGCTTTGAGAAATCGGTTGCTGTAAATGTGGGTATAAGTGTCTGATATCCTGCATCGGCATCGGGGGTGTATATGCCTGTCAGCTCGCATATTATGCCGAGCGCCCATGTGCCGAAAATGCCTATGAGTATTGAGCCGGGGACTTTTCTGATGTACAGCACAGCCATGCCCACAGTTCCGATAAGTGCGAGCAGGGCGCATATCCCGGCTGTGTGGAAATGCTCCTTGAAATCGATCAAAGACACAAGCGTGTCAGCATCGGCAGAGAGCCCTGAATTCTGCAAGCCAATAAAGCATATGAACAGGCCTATGCCCACCGATACGGAATGCTTGAGCATGAGAGGTATGCAGTTGAATATAGCTTCCCTGACACCTGTAAGTGAGAATATGATGAATATGACACCCTCTGCAAACACCGCTAATAGTGCCGTCTGCCAGCTGTAGCCGCCAAGCTGCACTATCGTGTAGGCAAAAAACGCATTCAGCCCCATGCCTGATGAAACGGCAAACGGCAGATTTGCCGTAAGTGCCATGCAGGCTGTGCCGATAAAGGTCGCAATGCAGGTCGCAAGCAGTATTGCTGTCGGGTCCATGCCGGCGTCCGAGAGCACGCTCGGGTTTACAGCAAGGATATACGCCATAGTCATGAATGTGGTAACGCCTGCAACTATCTCAGTCCGCACACTTGTGCCGTGCTCTTTGAGTTTAAATATCTTTTCAAGCATCGGCATCACCTCTTATTCCCTGTACTGTGCGATGTAGGGAAGGTTTCTGTAGTATTCGCCGCAGTCGAGCCCGTAGCCTATCACGAAATGGTCGGGTATGGTAAACAGCGTGTAGTCTGCGTTAAAATCAACGACACGTCTTTCCGGTTTGTCGAGCAGCGTTATGACTTTAAGTGACAGGGGAGCTCTGGCTCTCAGCTTGTCGTAGATGAGACTGAGCGTTCTGCCGGTGTCGATGATGTCTTCAACGATAAGCACATTATAATTGCTTATGTCCTGAGCTATGTCGAGGGTGATGTTCACGTTTCCCGAAGAAGTCGTGCCGTCAAAGTAGCTCTGTGCTGCCATGAAGGCTATCTCGTGCGGTATGCTGATGTTTCTTGATAGGTCTGCAAGGAAGATGAACGCCCCCTTTAATACACTCACGAGCAGCAGCGGCTTGCCCTCGTATTCACGGTCGATGATGCTGCCGTATTCAGCCAGCTTCTGCCTTATCTCGTCTTCTGATATGAGCACACGCTCTATCCTTTTTTCAAAGTTATTCTTGTCGGTCATTATCATATGTCATACCTCCTTTTTGAGTATTATTGTGTTACATTCATTATACCATATCCTGTGCCAAAAAACAAGTCAATACTTGCTATTTGCGATAGGATATGATATAATGTAAAAAACATAGCCGGGTATATATGTACTGTCAGTGCGGCGGATCATGGAGGTCTCAAAAAATGTTAAAGGACAGGATATTGGATTTCGGGGAACTGATAAAAGAATTACTCTGTATCTATGATGAAAACGGAGAGATACCTGATGACGGATGGGCTGTATACTATAAAGACACATCAAAGATCGAGAATAATACGAAATGCTGTATTACCGACTGGGTTACAGTGACAGATGACGATGAGGAGATCCTTCCCGCCCTTGCTGCCCTGAATGATATGTATTGCTATGTTACAGATGAAATAATAGTCGATGTTATCACCGCCTATATGATAAAAAACAGCAGGCTGTCAGTAGAGCAGCTGATAAATGCTGTCAATTATTATCTGGAAAATGATTGCTTTATTGAAACCGGCTCTGTCGGCAATGCATACAGGACACCACAGATCATTATAAAAAAGGAAATAACTGACAAGCGTATCCTGATGAAAATAAAAATAGCATTCTCTTTAGAGATGCCGTTAGGAGAGTTTCTGCAAGCGACCCGGAAGATACCGTATATCATAAGTGCTTCACTGACGGCCGCAGATGCAAAAAGGATCATTAAAGAAAACGGATTGACAGAATATGTTACTGTTGATCTCTGATCTGCATATATAATTGAGTTTTATAACAATAGTACTTAAGAGGTGAGAAAAATGACCCAAAACATTCCCGAAAACATAAGACACTATATCGAAGGCAAGACCTGTCAGATAGACAAGACAGGTATGTCTGAGGGCAATGTGTATATCTATGATGATATGGTGCTAAAGACCGAGCCTATGAGTGAGAGCATATTTGCATCGATAAGTGTCATGTGCTCGCTTGAAGAGCTTCTGCCGCTGCCGCATCTTATCTACCACGGCGTGTGCGAGGGCGTGAGTTATATGCTCATGGAGCGTGTAAAGGGCGTCATGGCGTGCGACAGGTTCTATATGGAGCACCCTGACCTTCTGATACCTGTGCTTGCTGACAGCCTGCACAGACTGTGGTCGGTCGATATAAGAAAATGCCCCCGTGAGCGCAGGCTCGACACCGAGCTCAGAGAGGCAAGGGCAAGAGTGGTCGCAGGGCGTGTCGATATGTCAAAAAGCGCTCCCGGTACATATGGCGAGGGCGGCTTCTCCGACCCGTGGGAGCTGCTTGAATGGTTAGAGCAGAATAAGCCCAAGGAGGAGCTGTGCGTTTCTCACGGCGATCTCTGCCTGCCCAATATCTTTATAAACGGCGACAAATTAAGCGGCCTTATCGACACCGGTGATATGGGCGTTGCCGACAAGTGGCGTGATATCTCACTGCTCTACCGTAGCCTGAAGCACAACGCCGACGGCACCTTCGGCCACGTCTACAAGGGCGTTGACCCCGAGAAGCTGTTCGATGCCATAGGTGTCAAAAAGAACGAGGAAAAGCTGCGGTATTATTTGCTGCTTGATGAGTTGTTTTAAAAAAGTTTGAGTGATTTACCATGTCAGCCTCGTATATATGGTCAGGAGGGATAGCGCTATGAAATGTTTAAAGCTGATACCGCTTCTTGCAGCGGCTTTGCTGCTGTGTGCCTGCAATGAAAAGGATTCATCTCACGAAACGATAGAGGATATGATGTCGCAGGCAAACGAGATAAACCAAACCGAGGCTGACGAATACGCCTGCCTGCCCGATACGGTAAGGCTCGACGATATGTATGCCCGTGAGCTTGCACCCGACGGCGGCACCGTGTCTTATGACAGGCTGGGTGTCAGCTTTAAGCTGCCTGACGGCTATAATGCCTATATCTACGAGCAGAATGACGAAAAGCGTCTTGACGACGAGCGCAAGGCAGCCGAAAAAGAGAACAGAAAGCCAAAGGAAATAGAGACCCACGAGCAGAACAAGACCTGCATAGCGGCTATATTCCTTACAAACGGCAATTTCCCGCACTCGCATGAGTTTGTGAGGGTGGGGTTCACTACGAGCATAGGCGCTGTGTTCCAGCCGCTCTCCTGGTGGGAGGAGCACCCCGAATATGGCATATCGCCCATACAGAACAAGGCGGATTTTGTAAAACTTCTCAAAAGCGACATCGAAAAACTCACCCCTGCATTTATCGCAAATGAAGGACTTGATGCCTATAACTACACAGGTCTTGACGCTTCACACAGAGAATGGCTCGAGCTTGGCATAAATACAAACGATACTGCCGCCATACCCGAGATCTTAAATGTGTTTAATACCGCAAATGTCTTCCGTGAGCCTGCCGATGACAGCAGTGTGAGCGAGATAAAGTGCGAGAGCGTTGAGCTTGACAGCGGATATTTAGGCGTAAAGCTCACCTATGACATAAAGCGTAACGGTATCGCTATGGATAAGGAGGTCTACTGGCTTTTAGACCCCGATGCGCAGGAGGATATTTGCTATATGCGCCGTGTTGAGTTTTCAAAGGACAAGGGCGCAGTCTGGCTCACGCCCCCGGAGACGTTTCTTAAAGACTTTAAGATAACCACCCCCGACTATGCCAATAAGCAGGACCCCACAGATTATTTCGGTATCTGTGATATAATAATGCCCGAAGCGGAGCAGCCGCCGAGTGAAGAGTGAACAATTAAAAAAGGTATCGCATTGTGCGATACCTTTTTTGTGTGATTCTGACCGGGCAGATATTCATCTGCGCTGCTTTTTTCTTGCCATTTTGAAGCGGTACATATTCTCATCAGCCTCGGCAAGTATCGTCTCAAAGTCGATATCATCACCGCTGCCTACAGCACAGCCTATGCTCGCCGAAACAAGGAACGGCTTGTTGTCGTGCGCTTTGCCGAGCTCGCTGAGCTTGTCGCAGAAAAGCTCTGTCAATTTGCTGCTGTTAAAGCTGCCCTTTGGCCTTATGCCTGCGATGTAGAATTCATCGCCGCCTGCACGGGCGCATATGTCGCCTTGCTCGGTCACTGCAAGAGCAGCTTCGCCTACGAGCTTTATGCCGTAGTCGCCCTCGGTGTGGCCGAATGTGTCGTTTATGTATTTGAGCCCGTCCATGTCTATCACGACGGCTATCAGCTCGCTGCTGTCGTCGAGCTTTTTTGTCAGCTCGTCAAGCTGCTCGTACATTCCACGCCTGTTTAAAAGCCCTGTCATCTTGTCATGTATCGAGAGCAGCATAAAGCGGTTCTTGGTGCGTGTCATTTCTAAAGCCGTGTTTACAAATCTCAGCCAGTTGCGGTATACAAGGTTGTATTTGCTGTAGTCGCTGAGCTTTCGCTGCAATACTGCATAGCCGAGCGTCTTGTCCGAAAAATGCACAGCTGCGAAATAATACGCATACGGAACATCAAATTCATCGTACATCTGAGGCAGCATATCGTGTGTGTCAAACAGCACGCTCTCGCTTATCTTGCTGTAATTGTTCCCGTCAATGTTCGAGCGCATTATAATTCGCCGCATCTTGTCAGGATAGCCTTCGGTGATGTCGCTGTCAGAATTGAGCCAGTCATCACGCAGACAGAGGAAAAACCTCTCAAACGGCATTATGATGTATGTCGCCTTTGATATGCCGTCTATGCATTCCTCGGGCGTTTCTGCTGCCGCAAGCTGCTCGGGAATGTAGGTTTCCATAAGCAGGCCTATGTCTATGTTGTCGTTGAATACGTCCTCGGTGTAGTTCCTGCCCGTGTAGTATATGAGCGAATGAAGCGTTTTCATCGTGTGCTTTACATCGGCATGGCAGCCGCAGCTGTCGCCGGTGTGCATCATCTTGTCTAAAGACCTTTCAAAAGGCTTTATCTCAGCGCCGGGTTCTATAATGCTCCTTATGTAGTCTACCGCATCGGCAGCACACCTTGCGAAGTTTGATTCTATCGTGGTAAGAGTAATCTCGTCAAGCGCTGCCTCAACAGTCGCTTCAAAGCCGAGCACGCATATGTCCTCAGGCACCTTTCCGCCGAGCTTGGTGTATTCCTCGATAAAACCGAGCGCCATGTGGTCGCTTGCGGCTATCACGGCATCAGGCTTTGATATCCTGCCGTCTATAATGTCCCTTGCGAGCTGGTTGCCGCTCTCGTACCAGAAATTGCCGTATATCCTGTGTTCTTCCTTGACGGTCAGCCCGTGCTTTTCTATCTCGTCAATAAAAGTGGCAAGCCTCTGCTGAGCCTCGTAGTTGTCCTTCTGCCCGGTCAGCAGGCATATCTCCTTGCAGCCGTGTACTTCAATCGCATGGCGGCAGAGCTCACGCAGCATCAGCTCGTTGCTGTTTTGTATGGCCGGCATATCCTTGTAGGGGACACTTATGCTCACAGCCGGAGTGCCGGTCTGCTTTATCTTTTTGTAAAGCCCGTCAACAAGGTCGAAGTTGTTGGAATACATAAGACTTACTGTATCGAGTATTACGCCGTCAAAGCCGTCAAAGCTCGGCAGCTCGTATATGTTGCACTCACCGTGCGCATAGTCCTTGTAGTAGAACTCGGGGTTTATCATTGATGCGAAAAGTGCGATGTTGTAGCCGTATTTCTCACACTGAGTGAAAATGCCCCTGCTTATCCTCTGCGAATGTATCGAATCAGGTGCTACGGTCACGAAGCAGATAGTTTTGCGTTTAGCCATGCTTTCACCTCGGTAGAATAGATGTTGGGATGTATATTTATAGTATTATAACATATTCCAACACTGATTTCAACATATTTGTATGAAAAATGCAGATTTTTTGCCATAGCTAACTTATGCTTACTAATTATTAATAATCCGTTAAACTTTCTGCCAACCCCTTGCTTTTTTTCTAAAGTGTGTTATCATTATTAAAGACGGGAGTGCTTACCCGTTTATATGATTTTTTGGCCGCCCAAGCTGCGGCAAAAGATAATGAGGAGGATATTACTATGGCTTACAAGATTTCTGATGAGTGCATCGCTTGCGGCGCTTGCGCTGAGGGCTGCCCTGTTGGCGCTATTTCTGAGGCTGACGGCAAGTATGTTATTGACGCTGACGCTTGCATCGACTGCGGTGCTTGTGCTGGTGCTTGCCCTGTTGGTGCTCCCCAGGCTGAATAATTTCAGAAGGTTTGAAAGGCCGTCCGTTCCGGGCGGTCTTTTGTTTTGCCCTGAAAAGGCAGGTGAGGAGAGCGGAGTTAAACGCTAAAAATATAAAAATTAACGTTTATCGTTAAAAAAGCATTGACAAACGTAAAAAAGTGTGCTATACTGTCATCATACCGGAAGCTATGAAACGGAGGAATGATGATATGAAACTGAGAAAAAACGCAACTGTAGAAGAAAAATACAAGAACGTGTGCAAGTATATATACGGCTACTCTCTTGGCGGCCTGGCGATACTCTGCCTGCTGTCAATGGCTATGGTGGTGTCTGTCGTGGCACAGCTGATAGGCAAGGGGAGCTTTACTGAGATGTTTGCAGACGACGCAGGCGTGTGGAAAAGCCTTTACTACGCATACTATGTGCTGATGTTCACTGCCGCAGTCAATTTCCTCAGGGCGACATTCAAAAAGCTCATAAGCTCAGACAGCCCCTTCCGCACAGAGATAGCTGTGGGGATAAGAAGGCTCAGCCGTGTGCTCGTCTGGGGCGGTGTCGGCAGTATGATTATCTCGCCGCTGCTCCATAGCAAGGCTCCCGTAGTCGGCAGCAAGGGCTTTGACCTTTTCGGCTTCGGAATAGGTTTAGCCGGGCTGATGTTCGATGCATTCTCGCTTATCTTCGAGTACGGTTGCAGCTTGCAGACGCAGGCTGACGAGACTTTGTAAGGGGAGAGTGCTATGGCTATAATACTCAGGCTCGACAGAGTAATGGCTGACAGGAAGATGTCGCTCAATGAGCTCTCGCAGAAGGTCGGCGTCGCAAATGTCAACCTTTCAAAGCTCAAGACCGGCAAGGTGAGTGCCGTGAGGTTCTCAACGCTCAATGCGATATGTAAGGCGCTCAAGTGCCAGCCGGGAGATATACTTGAATTTGTTGATGATGAAGAACAGGAGGAATAACCATGAAATGCGATAACCCCTTTGACTGGAAGTCGGTAGATGATAAAGCAGTGTGGCTTACCCCGTGTGAGGAGAGCTATTACTACCTTAATAAATGGAAAAGCGAGGGCAGAAAAAGCGTGCTCGACCTCGGCTGCGGCCTTGGCAGACACGCACTGCTGTTTGCCAAGGGCGGCTTCAAGACCACGGCTGTGGATATATCAGACGAGGCGCTCGGCACTCTCAAAGGGCTGTGCAAAGAGCAGGGTGTCGATATCCTCTGCAAAAAGGCAGATATGGAAGCGCTGCCCTTTGCCGACAATGCCTTTGACTGTATATTCGCCATGCATTCGGCAGGGCATACCGACACGCCCGGTATGAAAAGGCTCATGGCAGAGCTTGCCCGTGTTTTAAAGCCCGGCGGTGCAGTGTTCATGACCCTCTGCTCGAAGGAGACATACACCTACCGGCAGCAGGCCGGCAAGCGTATTGACGAGAACACTCTGCTTAAGACCGAGGGTGTCGAGCAGAATGTTCCGCACTTCTTCTGTGATGCCGAGGATATCAAAAAACTCTTTGCCTGCTGGAGCCTTGTCAAGGTGCGCCATATAGACGACTGCTTTGACGGCAAGGGCTGGAAGCTGCAAAAGCACTATTTCATCGAAGCAACTGTCAACAAGGAATACACAGTCCCCGACTACTCAGATATAATAGGCAAGACCTTCACCTGCAAGATAGACCGTCCCCTCGGCACAGCTCACCCGAGAGTAAAAAGCCTTGTCTACCCTGTGAACTACGGCTATATCGAGGATATCATCGCAGGCGACGGCGCCGGACAGGACGTTTATGTGCTTGGTGTCGATACACCGCTCGACAGCTTCACCGGCAGGGTGATAGCCGTATACCACAGGCTCAATGACAACGAGGATAAGTGGATACTCGCCCCCGAGGGAATGAGCTTCACCCGTGAGGAGATACTGGAAAAGATTGAGTTCCAGGAGAGGTTCTTTGACGGGGAGCTATATGACAAAGCATAAGACAGGAGAGACAGAACGATGTATAAAAAGTTTCTCTATGTTCACTTTGCGCTTGCAATACTGATGCTTTTATCAATATGGGCAGAGCTTGTGCATTTTCTTTACGTTTACAGCGATATGCCCGAAACTATCGGTATGCATTTCGGCAGCAACGGCGATTTTGATGTCCACGCCGAGAAATACTACGGCTTTTATCCGTATCTTATGGGCACGCTTATCATAGGTGCGCTGCTTGTGGCTGACAGGTTTATACTCAGACTAAAGGTCGGTGCGAGCTATGACACAAAAGGCGAGAGCATGGTGCGTGCCTCTGTTTTGCTTTTTACAAACGGCATCAAGGCGTATACCTGCCTTTTCTTCCTTGAATGGTCTGATGCTGTGATACATCAGCACGGCACCAAAGGCAGGGTGAATAATATCGGCGCTTATCTGTTTTTAGCGTATTTGGCGGCTGCTCTTATACTCAGCACATATGCAAAGCTAAAGCACAAGCAAAAGGGCGAAGACGTTAACAAGACCGATACTCACAAGCTCGTGCGGCTCTACTGTATAATGATAAGCATATGCCAGATAGTCGTATCAATAGTTATATGGGAGCGCTACCCCGGCGGCAATGAAACGACTGACCCGTTTGCCAAGATATATTTTGCAGACCTTGGCACCCATGCGCCGAAATGGCTGCATCTTATTCCTGTAGTGATATCCTTTGCAGCGGCGTTTGCATCGCACATGGCGGTGAAAAGGTTCATCGCAAAGGGCAGGACTCTTTCTGCCGCAGCAGCAGACTTTGCAGGCGCATATATAACGACCGTCTGCTTTCTCAGAGCGATTGTCGTCCCCGAGGAATCTGTGGCAGCAATGTGTTTTGAAATGCTTATCATCTTTGCCCTCCTTGCCGCTGAAAAGTATGTAAAATACCGGCTTAAGAAAAGACGTGAGAGCAAAAATGACAGCCTGCCGGGTGAATAATGCAAAAAAGCCGTCCTCTGCGGACGGTTTTTCTCTTTTTATGTAATAACTGATCTTTGTTTACGTCTATTTAAGTGAAAGCGCTTTTGAATTAGAAGGAAGGAGGCGGTCGCATGGAGGACAGCGAGCTTATAACTCTTTATGAGCAGCGTGATGAGAGCGTGTTTGAGTTGGTTTCACAAAAATACGGCAAATATGCTCACTTTATCGCAGATAATATACTGGGTGACACTCGTGACAGCGAGGAGTGCGTCGATGACGCATATCTCGCACTCTGGAACAGCATACCGCCTCACAGACCCGAAAGCCTGAAAGCCTATCTTGCAAGGCTGACACGAAACATTGCGTTTGATGCTTTGAGGAAGATCAGTGCCGCAAAGCGTGGAGGTGATAGTGTATCTCAGGCACTTGATGAGCTGACAGAATGTGCAGGCGGCACGCCCCCCGAGGAAGAGCTTGACGCAAAGCAGCTGCGAGAGCTGATAAACGGCTTTGCGGCATCTCTTGAAAAGAAACAGCGAATAGCATTTGTCAAGCGCTACTGGTATATGTGTCCGCCGAAACAGATAGCCGAAGACCTCGGAATGAGTGTCAATGCAGTAAATGTCATGCTGCACCGCACAAGAGAGCAGCTGAAAGTCTTTATCAGGAAAGCGGGGTATGATGTATGAACGAAAGACAGATATTTGATATGATGAGCTGCCTTGATGATGAATACATTCTTGAGGCAGACATAGGAAAACGGAGGACTAAAAAGATGAAAAAGCGTTTTATAGGGATAATGGCGGCAGCGGCAATAGCCGTTACGGGCATTGTCGGCGCAGGTGCGGCGTATATCTATAAGAAAAACACTGCAAGCGACAGATACTTCGGTGAAGGAACAGATGATAAGCTCGAAAGCATTGGCGCAAAATATGAGCAGACTATCAAGGGCGAGCATTTTGATGTAAATATAGAGACGATACTCTCGGACGGGCAGTACCTGACAGTTGTTGCGAATGCCGAGCCCAATGATGAAGAGGGCGCAAAAATGCTTCAAAACGGCGAGGAGCCGTGGCTTCATTCTGTAAGGCCGGAGATAAGCAGCACTGATTTTGACGAGGAAGTAAACTATCAGCCTGAAAACGGCAGAGAAGTTATGCGCTGGTCTTATTTCCTTGACGAGCCGCAGGACAAGGTGGTCATGCCTATGTCGCTCATAACCTTTGCTATCGAGGACGGCAAATATATAACCCTTGCAGAGTTTGAGCTGACATTTGAAAAGAATGAAAGGACGATCATTCTTGAAAATGCGGCTGGCGAGAAAATATCACTATGTGAAAACAGCATAAGCGGCAGTGACGTAACTGTCGCAGTCAAGACAGACCCACTGCCTTTTTTGGAGGTGACAGCCGAGTATAAGGACGGCACATCAAAGAACATTGAGATATTCGGCTCTACCGAACCGAGCGATGACGGGCATTATGACAAGATGCACGTATCGTTCTTAGAACTTGTCGATATCGACAATGTCAGCGCTGTGACAATAGGCGCTACCCGCTTTGAAGTCAAGGCATAGTATTCCGCATATAAAGCATCAGCCCGACAGAGCCCACCTCTGCCGGGCTTTTATATTTTTATAAATTGCATAAAATTCTTCTTGCAAAATCTGAAAAACTATGTTAAAATAATAGTATACGTTAAATCCTGTGTGGGGGTGAGAGAGTGTTCAGAGTAAAAAGAATGGGCTGCGGCTGCCGGCATGACGGGGATTTTGTGCTTGACAGCCCCAAGGGGTTTGAGAATTACCTCTGCCTTTTTGTCAAGACGCACGCACTGTTCGTTATCGACGGTGTCGAGTATTATACCGAGCCGGATACCTTTATAATATATGATAAGGCGACCACTCTCTACTATAAGGCTGTCAGAGATGAGTATATCAATGACTGGATAGAGTTTGAGTGTACCGATAATCTTGAGGCCGAGACGGGACTTGTGTTCGGCAAGCCGTATTTTGTGGGTGAGAGGGTAAATGTATCGCAGTATTTCAGGCTGATAGCAGATTGCTACTATAAGGCACAGAACCACCACGCAGCAGGTTTTCTTATGAAGGCTATGCTTTCCGATGTCTTTTCAAATGTGACAGGGGAGAGCGCTTCGCTGCCGCATTACCGTGAGCTTTTAGACCTTCGCAGGCGCATATACGCCGAGCCGAACGAGGACTGGACGGTGGGACTGATGTCGTCGCTCATAAACGTCTCCGAGCCGTATCTGCACCTTATATATAAGAAGGCCTTCGGTGTCACCTGCAATGCAGATGTGATAAACAGCCGGATAGAAGCAGCACGCCACTATCTCGAATGCTCGCAGATGACGATAGAGGAGATAGCCTTTGAGTGCGGATATAAGAACCCCGTGCATTTTTCAAGACAGTTCAAGCAGGTGTCAAAGCTCTCGCCGCTGGCTTACAGAAAACAGAATACGAATACGGAAATATAAATATCAGATATAAAAGGAGTAATGTGAAATGGCTTATGTATTAGGCATCGACTGCGGAACGAGCGGCACAAAGACTGTTCTTTTCGACGAAACAGGAAAGGTAATGGCATCGTCTACTATCGAGTATCCGATGTATCAGCCCAAAAACGGCTACGCTGAGCAGGAGCCGGCAGACTGGGCAAACGCTATGATAGGCACTGTAAAGGACGTTATGGCAAAAAGCGGCGTCAAGAAAGAGGACGTTAAGGGTATCGGTATATCCGGCCAGATGCACGGCCTTGTAATGCTCGATAAGGATAATAACGTGCTTCGCCGTTCTATTATCTGGTGCGACCAGAGAACGGAAAAGGAAGTTGAGTGGATGACCGCAAATGTCGGCCGTGATAAGCTCATTCAGATAACCGCAAACCCTGCCCTCACCGGCTGGACTGCTGCAAAGATACTCTGGGTAAAGAACAATGAGCCCGAGGTCTACTCAAAGGTCGCTCATATCCTGCTCCCGAAGGATTACCTGAGATTTGTGCTCACACACGAGTATGCAACAGAAGTTTCAGATGCTTCCGGTATGCAGCTGCTTGACGTTCCGAACAGAAAGTGGTCTGACGAGCTGTTATCTGCTTTCGAGATAGATAAAAACTGGCTCGGTAAGGTCTATGAGTCCTGCGAGGTGACAGGTACACTTACAAAGGCTATGGCAGACGAGCTCGGCCTTTGCGAGGGCACTATAGTTGTCGGCGGCGCAGGCGATAATGCAGGTGCGGCTATCGGCACAGGTGTCTGCGAGGACGGCAAGGCGTTTACTACTATTGGCACTTCCGGTGTTGTTTTTGCACATACATCTAAGATATCTATCGACCCCAAGGGCAGAGTACACACCTGCTGCGCAGCCGTACCGAACTCGTGGCACGTTATGGGCGTTACCCAGGGTGCAGGCCTTTCGCTCAAATGGTTCAGAGATAACTTCTGCAACCCCGAGAAGGAAACTGCAAAGTACATGGGCGTTGACGAATACTACCTTATGGACAAGCAGGCTGAGACTGTTCCGGTAGGCGCTGAGAGGCTTTTATACCTGCCTTACCTCATGGGCGAGCGCACACCTCACCTTGACCCCAACGCAAGAGGCGTGTTCTTCGGTCTTTCGGCTATGCACACAAAGAAGCATATGCTCCGTGCAGTCATGGAGGGCGTGTCCTACAGCCTGAGAGACTGCGTGGAGGTATTCAGGGAAATGGATATAAACGTATCTGACATGATGGCCTGCGGCGGCGGCGGAAGCTCGCCTCTGTGGCGTTCGATGCTCGCTGACCTCTACAGCTGCCCGGTAAAGACGGCTTCCTCGAAGGAAGGCCCGGCTCTGGGCGTGGCACTTCTCGCAAGTGTGGGCGCAGGCATATACTCATCAGTGCCTGAGGCTTGCAAGGCAGTAGTGGCAGTAGACAAGACACAGGAGCCTGACCCTGCAAAGGTTCCCGAGTACGAAAAATTCTACAGACTCTACACCGAGATATACCCTGCACTCAAAGAACAGTTCAGAAAGCTCAGCACGATGTAAAAAATAAAACGAACGACAATAACGTAATAGTTTCGACACAACAAGCCCCTTTGCCCGGCAGCGGACAAGGGGGCTGTTTTTGTGCACAAACGGCGCAGATGCGGTATTTCGTTAGTGCAAGCCCAAAAGTTTAAACGTTTAACTAAAATAAAGATGATTTGGTAATAAAATGTGAAAAAACTTAAAATTACCTATTGACAAGGCGAAACAACTGTGATATAATAAGGTTGCACCCAAATAAAAAAGCATACTGAAGTATTTTACATCTGTGAAGGTCAGCGCAGGTGCGTTCTTCATATGTTAATATTTTATGACAGCTGAGTTATTCGGATTTTATTTGGGTGGCTTGGCTTTTTGTCGTTCATTTTAACGTGTTTTCTATACTTAATCGTTTGCGAAAAATCATACTTCTGTTGTGATTTAGCTTAAAATGCACAATAATGTGTAACTTTTCTTGTATTCATTCACAAAAAAGTACAAAATTGTAGATTTATCGCTTGACATAGCATATAGAATGTGTTAAAATGAAGTATGCTAACATATTAAAGTCTATGCATTGTGCGCAGCTGCGTGAGGCTCATGGGTGCATTTTTGGACTGAACGTGGCAGATGCGGCGGCTTTGATGTGTTCAACTAAATCAATTATCCTGCGAAATGCAGGAAATAAACACTCTTAAGGAGGAAAAATAAATGGAAAAAAGCAATTCATTTAAGAGAGTGCTTGCCGGTACTCTTGCGCTTTTGACAGTTGCTTCAAGCGTTCCTGCTGATGCGGGCAGCGTGATAGGCGACTTCTTTGGCAGCACTTTGGTTGCTAATGCGGAAGCTGCAATTCCACAAGCAACTTCTGACAAATTTGTGACAGTTTCTGATCTGGCTATTACAGGAACAACTGGTGTTGCAAAGGTTACAGTTGCAGGTGTTACTAAGGATGCTACAGTAACAGTTACACCGGACAATACATTCTCTAATATTAAGACACTTGCTGTTAAGCTGACAGATGGTACATTCTCGCAGGCAAATGTATATGCAGTAGTTAATGGCTATACAGTTATTGACAATAATAATAATGATACCGAGGATGATATTTACAATGCCACAACAGTTACTGACACTCTTACAGTTAGAGTAAACGAGTTTACAGAGTTTACTGCAAACGGCATGACTGTTTGGACATTTGATGGCAAGGGTCACAATGTCAAGATAGGCAAGAACCTCAACGATGAGCAGGCAGGCGATGAGGCTACTGTTGATACAGGCGATGAAGTAGCTGATTACAACAACGTCGAGATCTCATACTTAGATGCAAGCGGCAACGATGTCGTTATCACTGAGAAAGAGTATAATGAACAGTTTACCAAGAAGATAAATGGTGTTGCTGCTGCTGATCAGATAAATGCAGGTACATACACTATCGATGTTGTCGGTAATGCAAACACTAAGTTTGAAGGTGTTACCGGCCAGGTGAAGTTCCAGATCTCAGCTCTTGGAATTTCTGACAGTGTTAATGTTGAAGCTAATAAGCAGGCTGGTTGGACAAATGCAAGAATAGTTTACAATGAAACTCCTGCAAGTGGTGTTACTGCAAACAACGATGGTGACCCGTACGGCACAACCCATAATAGGTCGTTCCTTAAGAAAGTTGAGGTCACTCTTCCTGATGGTACTACGGTAGATACTCTTGAAGAAGGCGTAGACTTTGATATTGTATACACGGCAAATGAAGGCGCACTTACCGATTATTATAATGCTGCTCATGCTGTGGCTACAGACGGCGTTGCTGAATCTGCTGTAAATGTTGGTAAGTACACAGCTACACTTAACTTCAAGAACAACTATTCAGGCACTAAGAGCGTTAAGTTCAACATCGTTCCTGCTGAGCTTGATGCAGCTGGTTTAAAGGCAAAGCTTACTGATGCAACAAAAAATGGTGTGACGCATGCAGATTATGATCGTTCAAACACTCATCCGATCACAGTTACAGATACAACTGCCGCAAAGGGTGTTGCAAACTTCTATGGCATAGAGCTTACAACATACAAGGCAGAGCTCAATCCTGATGGCTCAGTTAAGGAAGAAAACGGTAATAAGGTATATTCTTCTACATCCACAACTGATGTAACGGCTGCAGGCAGCTATAAGACTGTTGTAACTGCATCGGGCAACTTCAAGAATAAGAGTGCTGGCGATGTGAATGATCCTACAAAGGATATCGTATGTGAAATCGAGTGGGTTAGAGATCCTCATAGCATAGCTGATGATACTCGTGTTACAACAAATGTATCCCTCGCTATCAATCCTTCAACAGGCAAGGCTGAGGCTACATATAACATCAGAGATAATGCTGAGACAGATCCTACAGCTCAGGCTGGTGCTAAGCTCGTTCAGGGCGTAGACTTTATTGCTGAGTTCAAGCACATGGTTGATGATGATAATAATGATGAAACTCCTGCTGTAGAGGTTTGGAAAACAACTATCCCCGAAGGCAACGGTCCGTTCACAGTTAAATTATCAGGTATTGGCAACTATGGTAATAGCAAAAAGATACAGATAGATAAGATCGATGATTACAAGCTTACTCTTGGCGATACAACTCTTACTACTAAGGTAAATGGCCTGGAGAAGGTTCAGTACAACTATGGTGATACGATCGGCGCAGAAATTGCTGGCGTTCCGAACGCACTTAAGCAGGACATAATTTACATTCCTGTTGATCTTGACAAGAATGGCGCTCCTACTATACCTGCTGCTCTTAGCGATAATGTAACCATCGCAAATGATACAACAAAGACCGATGAACAGCGTAAGGCTGCTATAACAGCAATCAAGAAAATTGCAGGTGCATTTGTATTCAATGCAGAAACTCCCTTAGCTGCTCGTGAAAAAGTAGGCGATGTTGCATATGAAAACAGAGGTTATGTAGCGGTTGTTATTGCTAACGATCCTCAGGCTGATTCTACCTATAACCAGCTCTTCGACTACGGCGTAGGCTATACTAAGGGCTTCTCCGTAAGCAAGAGAACTGTTGATCAGAACAGCACAGTAGCTATCGAATTCAAGAATCCTCTTCTTGCTTACAAGGCTTCTAAGTATAGCGAAGACGATATCAAGGCTAATATTAAGTCTCTGACTATTGACGGTACAGTTATTGATCCTGCAGATTATGTTGTTATGTCGACAAAGACAACTGCAGATGAGGTTAAGGCTGATTTCACAGATGTTGACGATTATAACTTCAAGATTGTATTCGATAAGATCGAAGAAGACACTAACGGCGACGGTACACCTGATAAAGTTGTTTTTGCTGGCAGCAATAAATTCACCGGCTCTTACACAACAGATATCAACACTCAGAAGTTCAGCATTATTGCTACACAGCTTACAGCTGATGATTTCACAGTAAATGATCAGCCTATAGTAGCTATCCTTAATGAAGCATATGATCCTGATGGCGATGCTACTGGTCTTGAAGCATCTAAGGAATGGCCTGTTAACGCAACATTTGAAGATAAAAATATTGTTGAAGAGGCTGTAAAGGCTGGCAAGACAATTGTTGGCTATAAGGCTGCTACTCCTGTGTTATATGACGGCAACGAGAAGACTATTGATGTTACAGCTATCGATCATGCGCCTCACAAAGCATTTAAGGCTGCTGATTATCAGGTAAGCGGTGCTACACAGACAGCTGCAGGTGAGTATGAGCTCACTATCAAGGGTGTAAAGAACACCAAGGGCAGCCTGACTGTTAAGTGGGTTATCAAGGGTCGTGACTTTAATTTCTTCACAGCTACTGGCACACCTACAACATTTACCTACAATGGCAAACCTCAGGCTCCTGCTTTCACGATTTCAAGAGCTGCTGATGACAAGCGTACAAACGATTGGGAAAGACCTGCTGTAACACTCACAGAGGGTACAGACTATAATGTTGAGTACTATACAAGATCTGGCGACGGTGAGGAGAATCCTTATGTTTATACAAAGCTCGACACAACACCTTCTAACGTAGGTACATACTTTGCTAAGATAGTTGGTGCAGGCGCTTACTATGGTGCTACATATCTTGATAACAGCACAATTGCTGGTAATGTAGATGCTGGTAACCCTGTTTATACTCAGTTCACAATAGCTCCTTCTGCTGATCTGTCTATCGTTATTTCGCCTAAGGACAAGGCTAACTTCGCATATGACGGCAATACAATATTCAGCAGACTTGGTGATATGTTCGACTTCACAGTTGACGGCAAGAAGGTTGATACTGATGAAGTAGAAATGGTATATCACCTCTCCAAGAAGAATGCTGCAGGTGAATACGAAGATACTCAGACAGCTAAGGATATAGGCGAGTACAAGATCGCTGTAACTATCTACAACGACAACTACAGACCTAAGACTTCTGACCAGTATGATTTCGAGATCACTCCTAAGGAGATCACACTCACAAACATCAAGGCTGGTACTAAGGAAGCTGTTTATGGCGCACCTGTTGCTACTATCAACCGCAGCATCACATTCGACTATGACGGCGTAATCGATGCTGATAAGGATAAGGTTTCTGTTGACGACTTCAGAGGCTTCGTAGTAGTTTCCAACAACTATCGTTCAGGTTCACCTGCTGGTGAGTACACACTCACATACAACGGCGGATTCGTTCCTGAGAGCGATGCTGCTAAGAACTACAAGGCTGCTAAGTTCAATGATACAGAGAAGATCACGATCGCTAAGAAGGATCTTGCTGATGCTAAGGACAACGTAACTCTTGTTATCGTTCCTTCTGATTTCAAGAATACTGAGCCTAAGGCTGTTGCTGAAGGTCAGGAACTCAAGGCTAACGAGATCGTTTATAACGGCAATCCTTATGAGGTTTACATCCAGAATAACGATAACGGCCTCATGACAATGGCGGATCTCGACTTCTCTGGTACACCTAAGGCACTCCATGCTGGCGAGTATGAGCTTGTTGCTACAGCTTCTGCTAACGGTAACTACATGGGCACCACAGAGATCCCGCTCAAGTGGGTAAACAATGCTCGTGAGATCACTGCAGATGTTCATCTGTCAGTATGCAGCAGCAACGATCGTACAACTTTTACAGCTAAAGCAGCTAATAATGCTTCAGCTACAGATACATTGAATAGAAAGCTTGCAAGCACAATCGGTGCAGGTAAAGTATTTGGTACAGAAAAGGATGTACTTGCAGGAAAAGCCGATTTCTGCATTAGAACTGATGTGGATCTTAAAGAGCATCTGTATACTGATGCAGGCGTAAAGCTACCTGAATCAGTTCGTGCTTCTGCTTCTGAAGCAGCTGGTGACTACACCGTATACTTCACACAGCTCAATGATAAGGGTGAGCCTATCGAGTCTACAAAGACAACAGGTTATCCTACAGTTGCTGGTTCTTACAGAGCAGAAGTTGTGTTCAGCGATGACTTCGTATTAGCAAACAAGCCTGGCGCTGTTGATGATGAAGAATATGTACCTGAGCTTGCTAAGGTCGGCTATGTTGACTTTACAATCAAGGCAGAAGGTCTTGATTCAGTTATATACGATATGAATCAGCTCCAGAAAGATGCAGATCTGACTGATAACAATTATCTTGTTGATAATAAGTCTACTGCATTTTCAAGAGTCTATGGCGATGCTATAGAGCCCACATTCCAGATCGATATTCATGAGGATGCTGGTGATGCTCTTGTAACAGCTAAGTTTGATGCTACTAAGCTGAAGAAGTATGTAGTTGATGACGAGGGTACTATCACCATAGGTGATGATCAGAATACAAAGTACAAGCTTTCTGATGCAGTATATGACGGTACAGCTGGTTACTATGCTCTTGAAGATGCTATAGTTACAAATGATCCTAACTTTACAGTTGATCTTTTGAACATTTATACAACAGATAAAAAAGCTTTATTCACGATGGCTGAAGATGCAAATCATAATAAGACACTTGTATACACTGTTAAGCAGTCTACAGACTACACTATCCAGTTCACTCAGGAGACAAACGTATTTGAGCTCAAGAACGGCAGTGCTACTGCTAAGTTCCAGGTTGTTGACAACAATTCCGGCAAGGTTATGAAGGAAGGCGTTGACTACACACTCAAGGGCACAAAGACATATACCAAGGCTGGTAAGTATACACTCTTCGTTGAGGGTATCGGCAACTATACAGGTACAGCTTCTGCTGACTGGAAGATCGTTGCTGCAGGCTCGGATACATCTGTTGATGCTAAGCTCCTTGATTCCAACACAGTAAGCTTCAAGGATCAGGTACAGTTCAACTTCCTTGCAGAGATCAATGATACTGCTTATGTTGACGGTGCATATGTTAAGTTCACATATGATCACTATGGTGAGAAGGTAGAGAATATTGTTCCTCTCAACAAGCAGGATATGTATGGCAAGTACTACAGATTCAGACAGGAACTCACAGCTTCTGAAATGGCAATACCTGTAAAGGCAGAACTCTTCCTTAAGAATTCCGCTACACCTATTTCCACTAAGGAAAGAAGCATCAAGGATTATGCTGAGACAGCTATCAAGAAGGATCTTGAAGGTAAGGAAGTTCTTAAGGCAATGCTCAACTACGGTGGTTACACTCAGGTAGCTCTTAAGAACAACAAAGACCTTCTTGCAAATGCAAGCGCAGACATCAAGGTAGATGTAAGTGCAATTCAGCCTAAGAGCCAGTCTAAGTTTGTAAGACCTACACCTTATGAGGGCACAACAACAGTTGCTACAGCTGGTATTCCTCAGTCTGTAAAGATCAAGTTCACACCTACAGTAACATACAAGGGCACAACTGTTATGACTAAGAGCATGCTTTATGTACGTCACTATTTCACAGTTGATCCGAGCATTACTGAAGATGAGCTTAATGCTATCAAGGTAAGGGCTGAGAAGTTTGATATCAAGACAATGAAGTATACTGGAAATCCAAGCACAATCAATCTTGTTAAGCTTCCTAAGAACAGCACTGGTTACTACTTAGATGTTCCTGCTGAGATGGCATATAACCTTGATAAGGACAGAGGTTCTATTACGGTTTATGACTTCCCTGGCACAGTTACTAATGCAGAGTCCTATACTGACGGTGCAAATACTGTTGCAGCTGGTGCGGCAACATACAAGGTTGGTGCTGATGAACTTGATGCAACTGTTGAGTATGATTATGCAGATGGTAATGATTATGATGACATCTATGCAATCAATGTAACAAACTATAACGTTGTTGACTACTGCGAGGCTATAGCTAATAACTCTAAGCAGTCCACAGCTAACAAGAACATGGTTAAGGCTCTCTATGCTTACTATCAGGCAGCTAATGCTTACGTTGCTGGGAGATCTTAATACACATCAATTTGTCAATCATTTAAAAAGGAGTGATATATGATGAAGAAGTACACAGAGGCAGAGATAAAGGTTATCTCTTTCGAGGCTCAGGATGTTATCACAACATCTAACGGCGATCCGGACGAGGGCCCTCTCGCTTAATCCCTAAAACTTAAAAAGTTTTGCAGGCGGCTTCGGCCGCCTGTTTTTTTCTGCCTTAACGCAATTACTTGTATAAAAAGTAAAATTTTCAAAAATACTATTTACAATACGCATAAAAAGTGATATAATGATATTGTTGTAATATGGGCATTTTGCGCCCACCTTATGTACACATATCTTTATGAGGAGGATAAAATAATGGCAAGAAAAATGAAAACCATGGATGGTAACAACGCTGCCGCTTGGGCTTCCTACCCGTTTACGGAAGTAGCTGCTATCTATCCTATCACACCTTCGTCAGTTATGGCTGAGGTAACAGATCAGTGGTCTGCAAAGGGTCAGAAGAACCTTTTCGGCACTCCCGTAAGAGTTGCTGAGATGCAGTCCGAGGCAGGTGCTGCGGGTACTGTTCACGGCTCACTCTCCGCAGGCGCTCTGACAACAACTTATACAGCTTCACAGGGTCTTCTCCTTATGATCCCGAATATGTATAAGATCGCTGGTGAGCTTCTTCCGTGTGTTATCCACGTTTCAGCTCGCTGCGTTGCTTCTCACGCACTTAATATCTTCGGTGACCACTCCGATATCTACGCTTGCCGTCAGACAGGCTTTGCAATGCTCTGCTCGTCTAACGTTCAGGAAGTTATGGATCTTGGTACAGTAGCTCACCTTTCAACTATCGAGGGCAGAGTTCCTTTCCTCCACTTCTTTGACGGTTTCAGAACATCTCACGAGATCCAGAAGATCGAGACATGGGATATCGAGGACGTTAGAGAAATGGTAAACTTCGAGAAGATCGAAGAGTTCAGAAAGCGCTCCTTAAGTCCTGAGCACCCCGTACTCCGTGGTACGGCTCAGAACGGTGATATCTTCTTCCAGGCAAGAGAAGCCTGCAACCCCTACTATGACGCTATCCCCGGCATAGTTGAGGAGTATATGGATAAAGTAAACAAGAAGATAGGCACAAACTATCAGCTCTTCAACTACTACGGTGCTCCTGATGCAACACACGTTATCGTTGCTATGGGTTCTGTATGTGACACTATCGAAGAGACAATCGATTACTTAAACGCTAACGAGGGCACAAAGCTCGGTCTCGTTAAGGTTCGTCTTTACAGACCTTTCCGTGCTGATAAGCTCGTTGCTGCACTTCCTGATACTGTTGAGCAGATCTCTGTTCTCGACAGAACTAAGGAGCCTGGTTCCATGGGCGAGCCTCTCTACCTCGACGTAGTAGCTGCTCTTAAGGATAGTAAGTTCAATAACGTAGCTGTTGCATCCGGCAGATACGGTCTCGGCTCTAAGGATACAACTCCCGCTCAGATCAAGGCTGTATACTGGAACGCTTCCTGGAAGGAAGACTTCAAGAAGAGATTCACTATCGGTATCAACGATGATGTTACATATCTCTCACTCGCTACAGAGGGCAAGCTCGACTCTGCTCCTGAGGGCACTACAGCTTGTAAGTTCTGGGGTCTCGGCGCTGACGGTACTGTTGGTGCTAACAAGAATTCCATCAAGATCATAGGCGACCATACTGACCTCTTCGCTCAGGCTTACTTTGCTTATGACTCCAAGAAGTCCGGCGGTGTTACAGTTTCTCACCTGAGATTCGGTAAGACTCCTATCAAGTCTACATACCTCATCAATATGGCTGACTTCGTTGCTTGCCATAATGAGTCTTATATCGACAAGTACAATATGGTTCAGGACGTTAAGCCCGGCGGTACATTCCTCCTCAACTGCCAGTGGGACGACAAGGAGCTTGATAAGCACCTTCCTGGTCAGGTCAAGAGATACATCGCTGAGAACGACATCAAGTTCTATACAATAAACGGCGTTAAGATCGGTAAGGAAATAGGCCTTGGCAACAGAATAAACACTGTTCTTCAGTCTGCATTCTTTAAGCTCGCTAACATCATTCCGATCGACGAGGCTGTTAAGTACATGAAGGACGCTGCAACTGCTTCTTACTCCAAGAAGGGTGAGGCTATCGTTAAGATGAACCACGACGCTATCGACGCTGGTTATCAGCAGGTTCATGAGGTAAAGGTTCCTGCAAGCTGGAAGAAGGCTAAGGATTCCAAGATGGGTATGGCTAAGGTCAAGAACGCTGACAAGACCCTTCAGGATTTCGTTAACAATATCCAGATCCCCTGCAACGCTCAGGAAGGCGACAGCCTGCCGGTATCCACATTCAAGGATATGGCAGACGGTACATTCCCGCAGGGCTCGGCTGCATTCGAGAAGAGAGGTATCGCTGTAGATGTTCCTGCTTGGAACGGCGACAACTGCATACAGTGTAACTTCTGCTCTTATGTATGTCCTCACGCTGTAATCCGTCCTGTTGTAATGACAGATGCTGAGCTTAAGAAGGCACCTGCTCTTGCACAGAAGAAGGCTAAGCCTATGACAGGTATGCCTGGTTACAACTTCGTTATGACAATGTCTGCACTCGACTGCACAGGCTGCGGTTCGTGCGTAAATGTATGCCCCGGCAAGAAGGGTGAGAAGGCTCTCGCACTCCAGCCCCTCGAGACACAGCTCGCAGAGCAGGAAGTATTCAACTACGGCCTTACTCTCGCTGAGAAGCCTGAGGTATTTGAGAAGTTCAACGCTAAGACAGTTAAGGGCTCGCAGTTCAAGCAGCCGCTGCTCGAGTTCTCGGGCGCTTGCGCAGGCTGCGGTGAGACACCTTATGCTAAGCTCGTAACACAGCTCTTCGGCGACAGAATGTTCATCGCTAACGCTACTGGCTGCTCGTCCATCTGGGGCGGCTCTGCACCTTCAACTCCTTACACAGTAAATAAGGAAGGCAAGGGTCCTGCTTGGGCTAACTCACTGTTCGAGGATAACGCTGAGTACGGTTACGGTATGTTCCTCGCTCAGAACACTATCAGACAGAGAACTATCGCTAAGCTCTTAGAGCTTGAGAAGACAACCAAGAAGGCTGACGTTAAGAAGGCTATCGAGGGCTTCCTCTCAACAGTTGACGACGGTGCTGCTAACTCTGCTGCTACTGACGAGCTCATCGCAGCTCTCAAGAAGGCAAGAACAAAGGCTGCAGACGAGATACTTAAGGACGCTGATTACCTCAGAAAGAAGAGTATGTGGATCTTCGGCGGCGACGGCTGGGCTTATGATATCGGCTTCTCCGGTCTTGACCACGTTATCGCTTCCGGCGAGGACGTAAACATCTTCGTATTCGATACAGAGGTTTACTCCAACACAGGCGGTCAGTCCTCCAAGTCTACACAGACTGGTGCTATCGCACAGTTTGCTGCAGCTGGTAAGGAAGTAAAGAAGAAGGATCTCGCTGGCATCGCTATGAGCTACGGTTATGTATATGTTGCACACATCGCTATGGGTGCTGACTACAACCAGTGCATCAAGGCTATCGCTGAGGCTGAGGCTTACCACGGTCCTTCGCTTATCATCGCATATGCTCCTTGTATCAACCATGGTATCAAGGGCGGTATGAAGATCGCTCAGACAGAGGAGAAGAAGGCTGTACAGGCTGGCTACTGGCACCTCTACAGATACAATCCTGCACTCAAGGCTGAGGGCAAGAACCCCTTCATTCTCGACTCCAAGGCTCCTTCCGCAGATTACAAGGAGTTCCTCATGGGCGAGGTTCGTTACAACGCTCTTGCAAGACAGAACCCCGAGAGAGCAGAGAAGCTCTTCGACAAGGCTGTCAAGAACGCTGCTGACAGGTATGATTACCTCCTCAGATATGCAAAGCTCTACAATAACGACTAATATTCGTTAAATGATATTCCCCCGGCATCGCAAGGTGTCGGGGGATATTTGTTTGTGGGGATATATTGTTGATGTATTATTTCTGCTTCTTTTCTATTAAAGAGACCCCTTCGGAGCTGTGGTTTTCCGAAGGGGTTAGATTTATTTGTTTGTTGCATCCCAGTATTCGTTCATTTTCTTGCGATGATAATCGCAGAAATCTCCCCATGATGCAGGAGCATTACAGCCGTCAAATGCGCATATTCTCTTTCCTGAATTATCTGATCTGCTATTTTGATTATTATTTCCATTAGATGAGTTGTTTTGCTTGGTAGTTTCCTTAGGCTCATAATTGTGATAATTCACAATACAAACATCTATCCTATTTGATGTGTTTGCGTCGTTATCTGAGTGTACTGTAACGCTTATTCCATTATTGTTTTTTAATACGAGTATATCATCTTCTAATACGAGTATACCATCTTGTAATCCCACATTTGCATGGTAGGATAATCTTTTATAATCTGGAAATTTATTCTGTACTCTATCTATTATTGAATCTGTTTTAAGTAAATAATTTATATTCAACGCCCCATTTTCAAGAGTTGAAATTGAAAATGACATATCGTATAATACGTCTGATGTAGAAAAACGGAAACAAACAACAGCTTTGAATTTTTTGGTTTCATCATAGCTTTCAAATTCCTTATTGTAATGTAAGGCTACACCTTCACCAATGGTTTCTTCATCGGGCTCACCATATATAGATATTACATCTTCTTTAGGTGCTCTTATATTTACACTTAAAAACTGATCAATTAATTCAAGCAATTCGGAATTGTCATAATCTGGATAAGCTTCATATACAGATTTTTCTAAAGCAAGTTTAGTTGGTTTTGATGATTCTTCTATTAATGAACAAGAAGTAAATGAAGATAAACATAGTGTCATTGCAATTATTATGGATATAATTCTTTTCATGGTAATATCCCTCCCTTTATCTTATTATATATCTCATTGTATCTTTCAAATAATGAGATACATTTACCTATTCCTATTGCAGCACATGATTTATCAAATAGGGGTAAGAGTTCTTTATTAAGGTCAGCTAAGACTCGGAATGATTCGGCGTCATTAATATCGGCTTGTAATTCACTTATAGCAAGTCTTAGTACCTCGGCAAAAGCCTCTGTTTGAATCTTATCTTCCGGTATTGATTGGTTTATCCGTTCACTTAGCTATATACAAACAATTGCAATGTTCATTGTAATCACCTCTTTTAGTTTATTAACGGTATACCGTTAATAATATTATAGCATTTTACGCTTTGAAAGTCAACGGTAAACCGTTAATAATGCTGCACAAAAAATGTTATTATATATATGTGATAATAACGAAAGGGGTGCGGTGATGAATATATCTGAGGCAGTTTCTGAACGTATCATAAGTCTATGCATAGAACGTGGAATAACTGTAAATAAGCTATCTACAATATCAGGTGTGACACAGTCAACTGTAAATGATATAGTTAATCACCATGCAAGGAATATAGGAATTGTTACTATAAAAAAACTGTGTGACGGATTAGATATCACAATAACAGAATTCTTTAATACTGAGGTTTTCAAATCTCTAACACAAGAAATGTATTAAAAAGCATGGGATTGTAGATTATACAACAAACCCATGCTTTATAGTATATTTGATACTAAAACAAACATCAAAAATAAAAATGCATAAACCGTCATTTCCTGCCCATAATAATATCACGCCGAAAGCATCGGCAAAAAACATTGAAAGGGAATGATAGAATGCTTGATAGGATCGCACTTGCACTTCTGGTCATCGGCGGTATCAACTGGGGACTCATAGGTATTTTCCGTTTTGACCTTGTGGCGTTTCTGTTCGGCGGCTCGGCAGCTGTGATAAGCAGAGTGATATACACGCTCGTTGCAGTATCTGCTGTCTGGTGCATCAGCCTGTTCTTCAAGGACAACAGGGTACTCGCTGTCGAATAGCGCATAGCTTTGGCAAAAGGGAAGGGGGTCGGATAATGCGGCAGGGCGCTGTGTATCGGGCTTG
The DNA here is from genome assembly GCF_000686125.1 of Ruminococcus sp. NK3A76. Taxonomy (NCBI): domain Bacteria; kingdom Bacillati; phylum Bacillota; class Clostridia; order Eubacteriales; family Oscillospiraceae; genus Ruminococcus; species Ruminococcus sp. NK3A76. The sequence goes on along the minus strand of NZ_JMMA01000002.1, from coordinate 2,169,217 downwards.
AGCGTCAGGTGTGCATTATCCGGTTTCTTTCCCTTTTTTCAAAGGCTTTTTTAGTTAAAATATATGCGTGTCAACACGCCCTAATTAAATGTGATAAGTTTGTGTAAACTGCCGAAATTTTCCGAAAAGCTGAGAATTTCGGCCTTTTTTCTTGACTAAAGCCGTAAAATATTCTATAATATATATGATGTTAAACGTACAAAATGTATTTGATGTGATAATCTGATGTATTTTGTATAAACATCCGTTTTGTTGTCTCCTTTCTTTTGTTCTACACATAGTTTTTTTATTTTATCTTCGCAGCGCAGTTATGTGCTGCATTTTTTTTGGCATTTTTCTTTTGAAACAAAAACGCCCCCGCAGCGCAACCTGCAAGGGCGGCTATATTGACATCAACCAAATGAATAATGAAAAAAGAATAGTGAAGAATGAATAATACATAAAACGCCCTGTTTGTTATTCTACATTCTTCACTATTCACTATTCATTGAGCCCTCGGTGCATAAGCTCCGAGGGCGTTTCTGGTGGAGCTAAGGGGAATCGAACCCCTGACCTGTTACATGCGAAGCAACCGCTCTGCCAACTGAGCTATAACCCCATTATTTCACAACTGCATTATACAATATTTTAGTTTAATCTGTGTGAATAAGATATTTCGCAGATGTAAAATCCATAGTGTTTAAATTTTTAAGCAAAAAGGCAGAAGCTATTGAAAAAATGAATGCTATGGTGTATAATAAAAGAATAGCTGATAAGATAATGTATAAGGAGGATATAAAAATGCTTGAACAGTTAAAGGAAAAGGTCTTGAAGGCAAATCTCATGCTGCCTAAGTATGGTCTCGTTACCTTCACATGGGGCAATGCATCAGAGATAGACCGTGAGAGCGGCCTTGTTGTCATAAAGCCCTCGGGCGTTGAGTATGACAGCATGACAGCTGATGATATGGTGGTGGTAGACCTTATGACAGGTAAGGTCGTTGAGGGCAGATATAAGCCTTCGAGCGATACTCCCACACACCTCGAACTCTATAAGGCCTTTGGCGATATAGGCGGTATCGTGCATACACACAGCCGCTGGGCAACGTCTTTTGCGCAGGCAGGCAAGGGGATAATCCCTCTCGGCACAACTCAGGGCGACTATTTCTACGGCGAGATACCCTGCACACGCCCTATGACCCCCGAGGAGATAGCAGGGGAGTATGAGAAAGAAACTGGCACAGTTATTATCGAGACATTTGAGGGCAAGAGCCCTGCCGATATACCAGCAGTGCTCGTTATGAGCCACGGCCCGTTCACATGGGGTACTGACAGTATAAATGCAGTTCATAACGCAGTTGTGCTGGAGGAGGTAGCTTTCATGAACTACCACGCTCAGAGCATGAACCCTGCTATAGGCCATATGCAGCAGGAGCTTCTTGATAAGCACTATCTGAGAAAGCACGGTGCTAACGCCTACTACGGCCAGAAATGAATAGACAAAGATACCCCCTCCGGAAGGTTGCAGTTTCCGAAGGGGGCTCTTTTATTAGGTGGTCGTTATGGTCAGTAAAAGTCGTTATTTCTTGCTTAGCTTTTTCATTATCGACAGAGCATCTATGACATTCACGCTCTTGTCGCCGTTGTAGTCTGCAAGGGTCAGCTGAGCCTTGGTCAGCTTGGTGTTGCCTGATGAGTATTTCATTATCAGCAGGGCATCTGATATATCGAGCTTGCTGTTGCCTGATACATCGCCCTTTACAGTCTTCGTCTCGCTGCCTTTTCGTGTCACGGTCAGCGTGTATACTCTCTTGGCACCGCTTGGTGCGGTAACTGTCAGCTTTATCGTGTTCTTGCCGTATTTGAGCGTCTTGTTTCCTGTGCCGCTTACCTTTGCGTCCTTGTCGGAAACAGCAGCAGACACCTTGATACTGGAAACATTCTCAGCAACAGTCATCGTGTATTCCTGAGTGAACTTGTTGAATGTCGGCGAGAGCTTCTGCCCCTTTACAGACAGGCTCTTTAGATAGTTATTGTTGTTGTTCTCGCTGCCCGGCTTGTAATACTGAGTCTCGGGCATATTGTTGTATACGGGTATCTTGAACTCCATAGCCGATGCAAGCACCTTGTCGGAGTATGCGTTCTTAAGCGATACTGCCTCGGTTGCCTGACCGAATATGCAGGTCATGTACTGGTGGTAGAAATAGCCGTTGCCGCCGTCAGCCACGTCGAATTTCTGTAGGTAGAGCGTGTCCTGCTCCTTGGAGATGTAGCCTGTGCCTAAGAATATCGAGCCGCCGACAATCGACTTGTACTGGTTAGTCCAGGGGAGAAGATATGTCGGGTTGGTGGTCATGGCATATTTGCAGCCCATCTGTGCAGCTGTGAGCTTTGCCGTGGCAAATGCCTGCACGTCGAAGAAGTTGTAATAGCCCTCATAGCCTGATGTTGTGCCGAGCGACTGGGGAGCACCGCTTACGCCCTGCTCGTTGCGGCATCTTGCTGCAAGGTGATAGGGGGAAACGCCCGACTGCTTTGCAGCGTCCATAAATGTCTGTGCGTATGTATAGTAAACGCCTGTGTCAGGGGCAGTGAAGCCGCCCTTCATGAAGGTGTCGGCCAGAATTGCCTTAACGCCCTCTATATTGTGTACCTTCGAGTTGTATGAAAGGTTTTCAAACATGAAGATGTTCGTGTCGTCAAGGAAGTTTCTCGGGTCAAGGTAATAGGCGATTATCTCGTCTGATGCCTGTACCCAGCTTCCGTCAAGGCCGTACCAGGTGCCGGTCTTGTAGTCGTAAGCGCCTTCCTTCATCGACTTCCACGAATCAAGCGCATATGACGGAACGAGACTCCTGCCGAGAACACATTCCTCGCTGAGAACATAGTTCCAGTCAAGACCTGTCTTCTGCGCCATGAATATCCAGTTAGGGTGATCCTTGTGCAGCTCTCTGAGCATGGGCTTGTAGCTCTCCGGGAAGCCCTGGGACTTCATGTAGCTCTCGAACTCCTTGTCGCTCATGCCTGTCGAGGCTGTTGTGGTCGAAGTGGTCTTTGCCGTGCCGGCCGATGTATTGTCTGTATTGCTTGAAGCAGACTGGGTGCTGTCTGAGCTGACTACATCTATATACCATGCGCTGACATAGCCTGTTGTGCCGCCGGCGGTTATCTTGTACCATTTCTGACCGGAGGCATCTAAGGCTTCACCTTTTATCGTGACGCTCGTGCCTTCGTTTATCGAGGTGATTATAGAATTGTTAGTGCCTGCACCGCTTCTGACATTCAGCGAATCGGCTGTTACCACGCCTGACTTGTTGGCTGCTGCCGCTCTCAGGTCAAATGCCTGACACATCGTCAGGGCGATCGCTGCGGCGCTGAGTGTGCCGAGCACCCGGCTCATAAGCCCCATTTCTGCTCACTTCCTTCATAATAGATTATCCCCTTGGGGGGTGTGTATTTTATATTATAATAGGAGTGTCGCAATTTGTCAAGAGGAAAATCTGTTCATAGAAAGTTTACAAAAGAACAAGTATTCTACTTTTTAAAAATTACAAAACGGTTACATCTATATTTAGTGTCTGACACTCTGCCCGGCAACGATATTTAGTTTCAGGTGACATAAAGACAAATAGTAACCAAAATTTCGGACACTTTTTTGTACGGAATAACAATAGATTTTTTTGGAATGTTTTGTTATAATATGTCTTACCGGCAGCACTTTAAATTCAGTGCTGAAGGGGGATAAGCGTGAAGTCTAAAACGGCACCCAAAACAAATCGTACAAAATTTCTCGCTGTTCCCAAGTGTGTAAAAATTTCGGAGCGGATGAATGGGCGGGAGTTTTTTTACTCCCGGCCCGCTCATTGGCTTCACCACATTACCTGAAGAACAAGGAGGTAATACTATGCAAAAGCTAAAGGTAAGCAAGGCGGCAATAGCTGTATCGACAGCAGTTCTGATGACATCGAGCCTGCTGACACCTGTTATATCTGCATCAAGTGCAAACAGGCTGACATTAACACCTGACAAGTATGAGCTTGTTCCCGGTGAAAGAGTTGCACTTACACTTGATTATATACCGTCAGAGTCAGGCATCGCTGGATTCACGATAGATGTTCACTACGACCCGAGTGCAGTAAGCGTTTATGTACCCGATAAGGATATGAGCGCAGGCGGCCCGTTCTCAGTAGTTGCCAACAACGAATTCGACAGCGGCGTTATAAAGATAGTCGGTGCGAATATGAGCGGCACCAACGTGAGCAGCTCGGGAAATGTCACAACACTCTATTTTGATGTCAAGGACACAGCTAAGGGAACATTCGACTACTGGATAGATGTTGAGAACATGGTGGCTGATTCAAGCAGCGCATATGTAAACGCTGACTATAAGGTTCCTACACAGAACTCTCCTGTAACGCTCAAGGTAAAGGGCACTGAGGAGCCTGCTGTGACTACAAAGGCTACCACCACAAAAGCAACAACTACAACCAAGGCTGAAACGACGACCAAGGCAGCAACAACTACCAAGGCCGCCGAGACAACTACTAAGGCAACTACCACGACAAAGGCAGTTACCACTACCAAAGCAGAAGAAACTACCACTAAGGCAGTAACGACCACCAAGACAGCAGAGACAACTACCAAGGCCGTGACTACTGAAAAGGCGGCTGAGACTACAGAAGAAGTTACCACAACAAAAGCCCCCGAAGTAACTGAGCAGAAGGCCGAGACAGAGCCTGCTGAGACAGTCAAGGAGGAGCCTGAGGTAATAAGCAGCGGTGAAGGCGAGATACTTTACAGCTACACCCAGGAGGGCGGCGACTTCAATTCTGAGAGCACAGTTCAGTATTGCTTTGACCTGAGCGATTATACAAACGACCTCAGCGGCGTTGCAGACATCGAGGTAAAGGTGGCTTCAAGCGGTAACGTTACAGGCGCACTCGGCTTCGGTACATACAACGGCGAATGGCAGTCTTTCGAGAACGCTACAACAGGCGGCACAGAGACTGTATGGCACGCTGAGAATGTTGACCTTTCAACACTCAACGGCTCGGCGGCAGTTCAGTTCTATTACATAAAGGACGGCTCCGAGATAAGCATCGAGGACGTAAGCATCAAGTTTGCAAACGGCGGTGCAGAGGAGCAGACAGCTGATGCAGACGAGACAGAAGCTGATACTACGATAGCTTCACCTGACGCAGAGCAGGAAGAGCTTAACGCAGATACAGCTGATACAGCAGATATAGCCGACACAGCTGACACGAACGACGATGAAGACACAGCAGATCAGGACAGCACAGCTGTTGCTGACACTGCTGATGATACAGACGACACAGCAGATACAGACGATGCAGACGTTATCGCTGATGAAGACGCTGACGAAGACGCAGATGCATCAGATGATGACGACACAGTCGATGCACAGGGCGATGAAGACGCCGATGACATGGAAGAAGACGATGATGAAACAGCTGAGCCTTCTTCGGATCTTCCGGCAAAGACAGACATCGTTACTATCGACAGTGCCGCAGTAGAGAGCAAGGTCGCAGATGCCGCACAGCAGGCAAGCGCTAACCCCAAGACAGGCGACAGCACATTGAGCAAGGTAAGGATACTTATGATGGTGCTTTCGATAACTGTACTTGCATATTCGAGCGCTGCAATACTTATAAACAAGCTGCTGCTCGGTAAAAAGAAAGCCGAATAAAGTCCGCAAGGGCATAAGGCAATACCATACAAAGACCGCCAGTCGGCTTTGTGCGATATTGAATAAAGCCATGAAAGGCAAAATTGAAGGGAAAAACCGCAGGTTTAGAAAGCCTGCGGTTTTTTGTATGCTTGATCATTTTATACTCAGGGGGTTGATATAAGCTATAGGGTCTGTCCACTCGCCGTTTTGCTTTATGGCAAAATGCAGATGTGCGCCTTCGGTGTTCTCGACTACTGCCGAATCGCCCACATAGCCGATGATGTCACCCGAATTGACTTCGTCGCCCTCGGCGACAGCCACAGCGCTCGTAAGGCTGTAATAATGCCCGACAATGCCGTTGCCGTGGTCGATAATGACGCAGTAGCCCCAGAGAGTGTCTTCCCACACCTTTGTGACTGTACCCTTGTTCATGGCCTTTACTGCCGTGCCCTTGTCGGCCTTGATGTCAACGCCGTCGTGCGTCTTCCACACGCCTAAGGTCTCGCTCTTTACCAGCTCGCCGCCACTGAATGGGTTGATTATCTCGCCGTTTACCGGCATGATGTTTGGCTGGGTGTTGTAGACCTTGTCGTTTTTCACATTCTCGCCTGTGCTCTCGTCGGGGGAGACTTCCTTTTTGTCCTTTTCCGAGCTGTCGTCACGCACCGGCTTCTTTACATCTGTTTTGTTGGCTTCTGCCTGCTCTGTCAGCGAGCTTTCGGGAATGTTGAGCTCAAAGCTCTCATTCACCGAACCTATAGCCTTGTTGTAGGCGAGAATGCCTGCGCCTGCCATGACCGCAAGGCTTGCGGCTGCCGTGATGTAAAGCCCCTTTGCTCCGAGGACCTTTGCTAACCTGCCTGTAAATTTCATTTTGCATCTTTCCTTTCAATAAGCCTGTCGGCTCTTTGTGTCTATTATTGCCTGCAATGGGGAAATTTATGCAAAAGCTGATACATAAAGCCCTATAAATTTATAACGCTCAAATAGCTACTCTTGAAAAACCCAAGCGCTGCTATACCCCGGCTCTGCAAATACTTCCTTGTCAAATGCGGTATAATGGGTTATAATGATATCAACAAAGGCGCTTTTGAAAAATGGTAAGGAGTGATAATATGTCAATAGGAACAACTATAAAACAGCTTCGCCAGGAGCAGGATATAACCCAGGAGCAGCTCGCCGATGCTCTCGGCATAACCTCCCGTGCAGTAAGCCAGTGGGAGACAGACCGCACAGCCCCCGATATCTCGCAGCTGCCGGCACTTGCGAATTTCTTTGATGTGACGACAGACTTTCTGCTCGGGGTGGATATAAGGCGCAAGGAAGAGGAAGTCGATAAGATACTTAAGCAGGTCAATAAATATCAGGAGCAAGGCGATCAGCTGAGCACGGCTGAATATCTCAGGGAGCAGCTGAAAATCTATCCAAACGAGCCCGATCTGCTTACTGAACTCGCATTTGCTTTGCGCAATTACTATTTTGTTCAGGGCAAGGCAGACACAGAGGAGCTTAAAAAAGAAAAGTCGGACGAGATAATAGCCCTATGCGAAAGGGCACTTAAATACTACAAGCCTACCGATGACAATAACTTCACAAAACAGGTGCTTATCGGGCAATACGTCTATTATCTGCACGATAAGGAAAAGGGTGAAAAGCTGGTCATGTCGCTGCCAAATGTATATTGCACGAGAGAAAGGTTTTTAGCCGATCTTTACGAGGGAAAGGAAGCCCTTGCACGCAGGCAGTCAGCTTTGCTTTGGAGCATGACACAGATGATGCACCGTCTGTTTTGGGAGATATCCCGTGATGATTCCTATACCTATGAACAGAGAATTGAGATACTAAAGGCTGATGATGCGTTGACAGAGCTGATAACAGGCGGAAAGCCGAACTTTTTCCACGGCAAATTATCGGTCAACGCAGCAGTGCAGGCGGAGCTGTACTTAAAGCTCGGTGATAAAGAAAAATCCCTTGATATGCTTTGGTCTGCATACGACCATGCCGATAGCTACGAGAACCGTTCCGCCGGAGCAAAATATTCTCCCTGCTGGCTTAGCGAGATGGACGACGATCAGATAAAGGTTCTCAAAATGGATCCCAATACCGCTTATGACAGCATATATAACATTATTGCAAAACCCGAAAACAAATTCTGTGAAGCCTTTGAAGGCGACCCCAGCTTTAACGCCCTTATTCGCAAGCTCAAAGCCAAGATAACCAAATAATAACATACGGCATACCTGCCTTTGGTGGGTGTGCCTTAATTTTTTATTAAAAAGCCCTCTCTGCCTTGACATTTTGCGTAAAATGTGCGATAATAAAATGTAAACTATTATTTTGTAAAGGACAGATAAAGATGAAAAAAGAGCTTGCAAAAACCTATGAACCAAAAGAGTTCGAGGACAGGATCTATAAAATGTGGCTTGACGGCGGCTATTTCAAGGCTGACGTGAATTCAAAGAAGCCCCCTTATTCGATAGTTATACCCCCTCCGAATATAACAGGTCAGCTGCATATGGGCCATGCACTTGACAATACCCTGCAGGATATCCTTATCCGCTACAAGAGAATGTCAGGCTTCGAGGCTCTGTGGGTGCCCGGCACTGACCATGCATCTATCGCTACTGAAGCTAAGATAGTTGAGGCTATGAGAAAGGAAGGCCTCACCAAGGACGATATCGGCAGAGATAAGTTCTTGGAGCGTGCGTGGGACTGGAGAAAGCAGTACGGCGGCAGGATAGTTGAGCAGTTAAAGAAGCTCGGCACCTCCTGCGACTGGTCAAGAGAGCGCTTTACTATGGACGAGGGCTGTTCAAAGGCCGTTAAGGAAGTTTTCGTAAGCTATTATAACAAGGGTCTTATATACCGTGGCGAGAGGATAATCAACTGGTGCCCTCACTGCCTTACATCTATCTCGAATGCCGAGGTAAACTATGAGGATCAGGCAGGCCATTTCTGGCACCTCAAATACCCCTTCAAGGACGGCTCGGGCTACCTTGAGCTTGCTACCACAAGACCTGAGACTCTGCTCGGCGATACCGCAGTAGCAGTCAACCCCAAGGACGAGAGATATAAGGATATCGTCGGCAAGACACTTATCCTCCCTCTTGTAAACAGAGAGATACCCGTAGTTGCTGATAACTACGTTGCTATGGACTTTGGTACAGGCGTTGTTAAGATAACCCCTGCACACGACCCCAACGACTTCGAGGTGGGCAGAAGACACGACCTGCCCGTAATAAACGTCCTCACCGAAGATGCAAAGATAGTTGATGATTATCCTGCATATGCCGGCATGGACAGATACGAGGCAAGAAAGAAGATAGTTGAAGACTTGGAGGCAGGCGGCTTCCTTGCATACACAGAGGAGCATGAGCACAATGTCGGCACCTGCTACCGCTGCGGCACGACAGTTGAGCCGAGAGTTTCTCTACAGTGGTTCGTTAAGATGGACGAGCTTGCAAAGCCTGCTATAAAGGCGGTTGAGAGCAAGGATATCAAGTTCGTTCCCGAAAGATTTGAGAAGAACTACTTCAACTGGATGAACGATATAAGAGACTGGTGTATATCACGTCAGCTGTGGTGGGGTCACAGGATACCTGCATTCTACTGCGACGACTGCGGCGAAATGGTAGTCACCAAGGACGAGAGTGCAGTATGCCCCAAGTGCGGCAAGCCTATGCGCCAGGATCCTGATACGCTCGATACATGGTTCTCGTCGGCTCTGTGGCCTTTCTCTGTAATGGGCTGGCCTGACAAGACACCCGAGCTTGAAAAGTTCTACCCGACAAACACTCTCGTTACCGGCTATGATATCATAACCTTCTGGGTATCGAGAATGATAGTTGCAGGTATGGAGTATATGGGCAAGAAGCCCTTCTCGACAGTGCTTATCCACGGCCTTGTAAGAGACGCAAACGGCCTTAAGATGTCAAAATCCCTCGGCAACGGTATCGACCCGCTCGAGGTAATAGACAACTACGGTGCAGATGCTCTGAGATTCATGCTCGCAACAGGCAATGCACCCGGAAATGATATGCGTTATATAGATGATAAGGTAAAGGCTTCAAGAAACTTTGCAAACAAGCTCTGGAACGCTTCACGCTTTATCATGATGAACCTGCCTGAGGACTTCAAGTCTGACAGCCTGCCGGATAACCTGACAGCTGAGGACAAGTGGGTTGTATCAAAGTTCAACCGCCTTGCTAAGGAAGTGAACGAGAACCTTGACAAGTTCGAGCTCGGCGTGGCTGTTGCAAAGCTCTATGACTTTATCTGGGACGTATACTGCGACTGGTATATCGAGCTCACAAAGCCGAGGATAGCAGCAGGCGGCGAGACAGCTCTCACAGCACAGCACGTTCTGGTATGGGTAATGAAGGGTATGCTAAAGCTCCTGCACCCGTTCATGCCGTATATCACAGAGGAGATATGGCAGGTGCTCACGGACGGCGAGAGCGCTATAATGGTACAGCAGTTCCCTGTATACGACGAGGCACTTGATTTCGCACAGGACGAGGCTGACTTTGAAAAGGTAGTTGCTGCTATCAGTGCAGTAAGAAATGTTAGGGGCGAGATGAACGTTCCCCCGAGCGTAAAGGCTAAGCTGTTTATCGAGACAGCTGACAAGGCGGCATTTGAAAAGGGCTTTATGTTCTTTGAGCGCCTTGCATCTGCAAGCGAGATCAGCTTTGCAGACGAGGGCTTTGACGGCAAGGACTGTGCAGTTGCAGTTACAGACTGCGCAAGAATGTTCATACCGCTCTCTGAGATAATCGACACAGAGAAGGAGCTTGCACGTCTTGAAAAGGAAAAGAAGGCTGTTCAGAAGGATATAGACTTCTTAAGCTCCAAGCTCTCAAACCAGGGCTTCCTTGCAAAAGCACCCGAAAAGCTCATAAACGAGCAGAAGGAAAAGCTCGCAAAGGCTCAGGAGAAAATGGAGAAGATAGGCCAGTCGATCGCAGCACTTGGCAAATAATGCTTGCTGCATGATAAGAAAGGGTGTAAACAACAATGAATAAAAAAAGGCTTACAGCAGTTATAGCAGGTCTTGCAATGTGCGTGTGTCTCGCATCATGCGGCGACAGCGACAGCAGCCAGAAGACTGCTTCGTCAGTGTCTGAGCAGGAAAGCAGCTCGCAGCAGGCAGGCAGCCAGGGAGCTGACAGCACAGGCGAGACTGACGCTTCCTCGCAGGAGGAGTATGACCCGAACGGTGATGTAAGGCTCTATGACAGCATCAAGGAGCAGTATGCAGGAAACTACAAGCTCACAGCTGAGCTTTCTGTAAACGGCGGCGATGCTTACCCGGTGATATTCGAGGTCAAGGATGATTTAAGATACAGCAGCGCTACAGTAATGGGTATGCAGACAAATGTATACATCACGGCTGAGGGCGAGAAGTATGTTATAAACGAGGGCACTACTACTTATGATAAGTACGAGGCAGCCGAGCTTGGCGACATGATGCTCAAAAGCCCACAGTATGACCCGCTTTTTGCAGCTACAGGCTCGTTTGTGAAAGCAAGCGTTGACGGCGACGTTATAAACGAGGAGTATACCCTTGATTTTGACGGGCTCGAAGGCAGTATCATCTACAGCTTTGACAACTCGACAAGAGCTCTCACAGGCGTGCAGATAAAGAGCGACGATATGGACGATGAAGTGGTATCAAACACTGTTCTCTCGGCCGCTGACGACAGCGACTTTGAACTGCCCGATATTTCCGGATATACAAGAAATAATTAAAAATTTCCGAAAACAGTTGAAAAAAGCATTATAATGTGTTATAATAGTATATGTACATATAATGCGGAAAGGAACGGAAGCCAAATATGGGCAGTGTTACAAAACAGAAATCACACGCCGGAAGAAATGTGTTCGTCTTCTTCCTTGTGTTCACTATACTGGTCGCAATAGTTGTAATAGGTCTGTCGTATGTATTCAAGAATAAAGACGTTACACCTTCTGTGGCTGGCTATAGCCTTTATATAATGGATTCTGACAAGATGCTCGACAAGGTGCCGAGAGGTGCTCTGGTGCTTGCATCAAACGATACGCCGAGTGCTGAAAAGCTCGGCAAGGCAGTTCTTTGTGAAAAGGTGCCGGGCGTTGGCACGAGCGTTTTCTGGCTCGCTGATGTCAACTCCAAGGAAGGGCAGGACGGTGTGTATTACACCGTATACCAGGAAAAGAACCCTTCGCTCACATATGAGCTCAGATCTGAAAACGTAGTTGGTGAGGCTACTACATACTACACCACCGCCGGCAAGGCCATAACCTTTATGACCTCACGCTTCGGTATGGTGATATGCATAGGATCGCCGATAGCTCTTATGATAATCATTGAGCTGATAATGGCTATAGCATCGTCTGACGATTACGATGATGACGACGATGACGATGATGATTACATCGAGAAGAACGAGCGTGAAAAGCCTGCATCTCTTGATGATATACTCTTCTCGGGTGACGATTCGACACCTTTCTCCAAGCGCCAGCTTGACGAGAACGATGATAAGTATATCCAGAGCGAGGACGACTACTCCGATGAGGAGACTGATGCTGACATAATCGGCGCAGTTGTCGAGGTCGATGAGCCTGAGGAGACTATCCTTGAGCCTGAGGCAGAAGCAGAGCCCGAGCCTGAACCCGAACCCGAGCCTGAGGCGGCCGAGGTCGAGGAGCCTGCTCCGGTAAAGGAAGAGCCTGAGGTACACAAGGTAAAGCTGCCGCCTGTAGAAAAGACAGAGGCAGAGCCCGAGGTAAAGAAAGTGAAGATACCCGAGCAGCCCAAGCCGAAGGTAAAGAAGCCTGCTCCGAGACCGAGAAGACCCAAGTCGATGGATACATCTATCGAGGATCTTATGAAGCTCATGGAGGAGTCGCAGCAGAAGCTGAAGGACGAGATAGGCAAAAAGTGATGATCAAAGCCCCCTGTGTTCAGGGGGCTTTTTGTGTGCTGTTTACCGGCTTTGGAGCAGGCGGCTCATTCTGTCGGCAAATTCATCTTCGGGTACGAAATAGAGCGGCTGTGAGTAGGGGAGATCGGTGTGTTCGGTGTCTATTATTACCTCTTTGCAGCCTGCCGAAACGCTCTCCCAGTCGCCCGGGACTACATATCCGCCGCTTACTCTCTCTATCTGCGGGTGGAACTGGTAAAGCGTAAAATAGCAGCTTTTAAGGCCTTTGTCGCCGCTTAGTATCTTGTCAGACTCATAAAACCTGCCGTCACCCTTGCCGATAGGTATCACATAGCTGCTGCCCTTTTTTATTGATACTATAGAATCACATACAAAGCTGAAGTCCTCGACAGTCACTTCGTCACCTGCGTTGAAGTTGCCGCTGTATATCTTGTTGACCTTTATCTTGTAGGAAACACTTGTCGGCTTGTGATAAAGCACTCCGCCCGGCTCGAATTTGTCACATGCGGTGGTGTATTCGTATTGGTTTACCCAGATGTCAAGCACCTCGCCCTCGATAACGGCAGCCGAGTCCTTTAGCATACCTTCATCAAAAGCGATAATATCAAATGATGCATCTGCGCTGTAGCCTTCGAGCTCTGGAGCTTCTGTGCTGCCGACCAGCTCGCTGTAATACAGCGGCTCGTCTTCGTCGGGGGAGCTGCTTTCGTCAGGGTTGGTTGTTGCCAGTGTCGTCACCTCAGGCTCGGGTTCTGAGCTTGATACTGCCTGAGCGTCTGAGCTGACGCTTATAGGGCTTTCTTCAGATGATGGCGTATTCTTTGTAAGCAGGCCGCTTTGGAACAGCCCTGCTGCCCCTGCGCCTGTAAATACGATACAAAGAGTCAATGCTGCGAGCCTTACCTTGCGGCTTTTTTCTTTTCTGAAATCCGCAGCGATAAGGTCAAGATCGTCTGACTCTGCTATAAATGCCTTGCTTATGCCGGATATCGCATTACTAAGATCAACGTTGTTCATCAGATCATCTCCTTAAGATACTTTTTGAGCTTCTTTCTTGTACGCATGAGAACAGTTCTGACATGGCTTTCCTTTATGCGGTATTTATCGGCGATAGTGGTCATGTCTTCGAGATAGTAATACCGCCTGATAAACACGCTTCTGTCACGGGTGTTCAGGGTTTTGAGAAAGCTGTTGAGGTTATTAATCAGGTCTTCGCTTTCGGTGTCTGATAAAAAGCTGCTCAGCTCGTCAAGCACGACATCGCTTTTGCTTATTATCTCATCAGGCTCAACCGAGAGTGCCGCCGCTATCTTTTCTATCATGCCGTAATCGGGCTTGCAAATGTCTCGCTCCCATTTTGAGACCATTGCCCTTGTGACATACAGCCTGTCAGCAAGCTGTTCCTGGGTCAGCCCTGCATCTGACCGCAGGTCTGCTATTTTCTGACCGATCAGCATTTTATCACCACCTCTTTTCTAACTATATTATAACCCATTAACGTCTGATAGTAAAGAAACTATTTGTGACAGCGGCTGTAAAACAAAATGGAAAAACTTTTAAAAACCTCTTGACAAATTGAAATAAATGTGATATCATATTGATATCAAAGAGAAAGAGGGTGAGCAAGGTGGATATACTAATTGAAGTGGTAGGTGAGCTGATAGGCGCTGTGTTTGAAATGCTGTGTGAGAGCAAGCGTGTGCCGAGACCCGTGAAGGCTCTCATAATCTCGATAGTGCTTCTGCCGATGGCGGGGCTGTTCATAACTCTTGCTGTGCAGTTCAGGCATCATATCGCAGTAGTGATAGCATTTTCAGCATTGACGTTGCTCATGCTTTTCGCTGAGATAAAGGTCATAAGAAGAATATACAGGAAAAACTGAAAAGTAGGAGGAGAAAATCATGGAGGAAAAGATAATTTCGACGAAAAAGAACGGTATGGCAGTGCTTCTGCTGACGATACTTCTGTATCTGGCGGCGATCGGTCTGCTGGTGTTCGGTGCTATGAATGACAGCGAGACATGGGGCATAGTGTGTATAGTGTGTGGTGTTGCATATATACTGGTGGGCTGGATATTCTGGCTCGGGCTTAAGGTGTTAAAGCCGCAGGAGGCTCTCGTGCTCACACTTTTCGGTAAGTATGTCGGCACACTCAAAGGCGACGGCTTTTACTATGTAAACCCCTTCTGCACAGCTGTTAACCCGGCTGCTACAACAAAGCTCCGTCAGAGCGGCGATGTCGGCGGCAGTGAGACAAATGCAACTGCAATAGCTATAAAGGCAGGCGCAGAGGCTATCGGCGCTACGGCTGGTATGACTGACAAGCGCATATCCCTTAAGATAATGACACTCAATAACAACAAGCAGAAGATAAACGACTGCCTCGGCAATCCGATAGAGATAGGCATAGCTGTTATGTGGAGAGTCGTTGATACCGCAAAAGCTGTATTCGATGTTGATAACTATAAGGAATACCTCTCGCTCCAGTGCGACACGGCGCTCAGAAATATCGTAAGGATATACCCCTACGATGTGGCACAGGGCGTTGATACCACAGGCGACGGCTCACCCGACGAGGGCAGCCTGAGAGGTTCGAGCGAGATAGTTGCAAACCGCATCAAGGACGAGATACAGGACAGAGTAAAGAACGCAGGCATCGAGATAATCGAAGCCAGGATAACATATCTTGCATACGCCCCCGAGATAGCTGCCGCTATGCTGCAAAGACAGCAGGCATCGGCTGTTGTAGATGCAAGAAAGCTGATAGTTGACGGCGCAGTAGGCATGGTGGAGATGGCTCTTGAGGAGCTCTCGAAGAAGCAGGTAGTCGAGCTTGACGAGGAAAGAAAGGCCGCTATGGTATCGAATCTCCTCGTAGTTCTCTGCGGAAACCATGACGCACAGCCCGTCGTCAACTCAGGGTCGATTTACTGATGGCAGCAAAGAAGCAGGTGCCTCTGCGCTTGTCGGAAAAGCTGTATAACGATCTGGCAAGCTGGGCGGAGGACGATTTCCGCTCGGTCAACGGGCAGATAGAGTATCTGCTCACCGAGTGCGTCAAGCAGCGCCGAAAGAACGGGGGTTATGTCGGCAAGGAGATAGACGCACCGCCTGATATAGAGGTAGAAAACTTTGAATAACACGCAGACCACACAGGGCAATAAAATAGCCTTGTGTGGTGTTGTGCGTAGATTGGGGATATCAGCATGAAGACAAAAAGACTTGCTGCGGCTTTGCTGGCGGTAGTTATGCTAACAGGCTGCTCACTCGGCGATTCGTCAGAAAGCGGTAAAAAAGATAAAAAGAGCAAGAGTGTGAGCTCATCGCAGACGGACGGCTCGTCTGCCGATGACAGCGCCCCTGTCGTTGAGTATACCGATGATTACACGACACTTTGCAAGGGGCTCGTTTCGGATATGGCGCAGGGGAATTTTTCAAGCACTGCCGACCTGCTGACCGATTCTGCCAGGGCGAAGCTCGATGAGGATAAGCTGACAAATGCCTGGGGGCAGCTTGAAAACTCAGCCGGCAAATATCAGGAAACGCTTTTCTCGCAGAGCCAGCTCGCCGAGGACGGCAACACGACGGCTATCGTATACACGAAATTTGAGAATATGAAGATAAACTTCACCTTCGGCGTAAACAGCGACGGCAAGCTGGTCGGAATGTTTTTCACGCAGGCGACTGACGGTGTCGAGCCTGAGAATACTGACAATTACACCGAGGAGAGGATATCCGTCGGTGACCTTGACCTCGGCGGTATGCTAACTATGCCGAAATATGCCTATAAGCCGCCGCTCGTGGTGCTCGTGCAGGGCTCGGGGCAGAACAATATGAACGAGGGAACGACCTTCTACGAGCTTGCACACGGCCTGGCCGAGAGGGGAGTGGCTGTGATGCGTGTAAACAAGCGCTACAACCAGTATCCCGAGCTTGAAGACGAGAACGTAACTGTCAAGGAAGAAGTGCTTGACGATGCTGACGCAGCTATTGCCCTTGCAAGGCAGTATGTAAACAGCGGAAAGGTCGGTGGAATAGTGCTTGTCGGCCACAGCCTCGGCGGTTTGCTCGCTCCGTCTATCGCGGCAAACAACACCGATATAAACGGCATGATATCCCTCGCAGGAACGCCGAGGTCGATAACAGATGTTTTCTATGACCAGATACAGGCGCAGCTCGCAGCATACAACGGCTCGCATAAAAAGGAGCTTGAGCAGCTGTTTGACCAGCTGAATGCCTACATAGACGGCGGCTGGGTGGATAACACGAACCCTCTGCCTTTCAGGCTGGAATTCAAAAAGGCATACTGGGATTCTCTGACGGACATCAAGCCTGCCGAGGTCGCAAAGGGGCTTGATATGCCGATGCTTTTCTTACAGGGCGACAGCGATGTGAGGGTGTTTGCCGACAAGGACTATGCGATCTGGCAGCAGGAGCTCGGCGATAAGGCCGGCTGCTATTTCAAGCTCTATGAGGGGCTCGGGCATTTCTTCAACGAAAAGACCGGCAGCTTTGATACCGAAGTCATGGACGATATCGCAGGATTTGCCAAAGAAATATGCTGATAAGTATTCCCGAAGACCGTTTTGTCGGTTTTTCGGGAATTTTCTATTGACAATATTATATCAAAGTGGTATAATATTCATATATAGTTTTATAATGCTTTCCCGAAGAATCAGTAATACACTGAAGTAGGAGAGAAGTGCAGTGAAGATCTGCCGCAGCAGTCACTACCGTAAAAGTCGGATCGCTCGTCGGGATAAGCAGGCAAGGGGTAATTCCCGGCGCTTTTGGGCAATGAAAGGCGTGCCTGGTATTTAGCGTTTGCTGTTATTTTAGGATAACGGCAAGGGCTTGTTAAGGTACGCTCTTTTAAAGACACACCGGTCTTTAAAGGGGCTGTTTTTATGTCCTGAGCATACTATCAAAGGTCATTATATTTGAAAGGATCGATAAAAATGAAGAAGATGAAAAGACTTGTAGCAGTTATGGCAGCACTCGCTATGAGCGTAAGCGCTATGGCTATTTCGTCCTCGGCTGAGGATGCAGCAGAGGATACAGTAGCTGAAACAGACACAGCTGTCGAGAGCACAGAGGCAGCAGACACAAGCGCAGGTGTGTATGTAACTATCCACGATAAGGACGGCGATATAGCACTTGCCAACACATATCTTGATGTTACCGACACAGACGGTGACGGCGCACTTACAATAGTTGATGCACTTTACACAGCACATGAGCATTTCTATGAGGGCGGTGCAGAAGCAGGCTTTGCTGTAGCTGAGACTGACTGGGGCACATCACTTGTTAAGCTCTGGGGTGAGGAAAACGGCGGCAGCTACGGCTATTATGTAAACAATGCAAGCTCCTGGAGCATGAAGGATCCTATCAAGGACGGCGATCTTGTCAGCGCATTCGTATACACTGATACAGAGAACTTCTCTGATGCATATTCCTTCTTTGACAAAAGCTTTGGCGAGGTAAATGCTGACAAGGGCGAGACGATCGACCTTACACTCAGCTATATCGGCTATGATGCAGACTGGAATCCGGTAACGCTTCCTTTAGAGGGCGCATATATCGTTCTTAACGGCGAAAAGACAGGCTTTGTTACAGATGCAGACGGAAAAGTAACTGTTGACTTTATGAACGGCGGTGACTATATCGTGAGCGCTGTTTCGGATAAGGTAAACCTCGTTTCACCTGTTTTGACACTTTCTGTTCTCAAGACTGATGAGGAAGAGACTCCTGAGGATGAGACAGAGGAGACTGTAGAGCCTTCCGATGAGGAGACTGAGGAGCCTTCCGAGGACGAGCAGACCGAGGGCGAAACAGAGGAAGAGCCTGAGACAGATGAGTCCGAGGAGGACGGCGACACTGCTCCTGCTAATGACAACAAGAACAACGGCGCTTCTACAAACACAGCAACTACCAACCCCAAGACATCTTCACAGCTCCAGCTCAGCCTTGCAGGAATCGCACTTGCAGGCGTAATGGCTGTTAAGTTCAGGAAGAAGAGATAATGGTAAAAAAGGCAGCTGTTCTTGCCGCCTTGATACTGATGATATTTACAGTCGCAGCTCCGCTCGGAGTGTGCGCTGGTGATGCTGATACCGCCTCGCAGCTGCTGGGCGGTATTTGTGATATAAAGACATCAGGCGGCAGTACTCAGTCGTGGATAGACGGCGAGCTGACAGACAAAGCAGGCACTTCGGGCGAGTGGTATGTCATGGCACTTTCTCAGTCGGGGAGGTATGACCTGTCAAACTATCAGAAAGCACTTAAGACCTATCTCTCAGGCAACAGCATCGCCTCGGCCACTTCACGGGAGAAGTATGCCCTGGCACTTATCTGCACAGGCAGCAATGATGACTATATAACCGAAGCACTCGAAAGCTCGGCAGGCAAGCATGGACTTATGAGCTATATATTTGCGCTGCATATAGTAAATAACGGCTATACGACCGGGAATATCACCTCCGGCAGCCTTATAAAAGACATTCTTGCCTTGCAGAAGGCTGACGGCGGCTTTACTATAATGGGCGACAACGGCGACCCTGACTGCACGGCTATGACAGCGACAGCGTTAGCGCCCTATTACAGCAAAAACAGCAAGGTGAAGTCCGCCTGCGACAAGGCGCTTTCGTATCTTTCAAAGGTGCAGGGCAGCAGCGGTGCATACAAGAGCTTTGGCAAGGAAAACTGCGAGAGCACGGCACAGGTGCTTTTAGCACTTAGCTCGCTCGGCGTTGACCCATGCAGCGACAGCCGCTTTATCAAGGGCGGCAATGACCTGATAGATGCACTGCAAGGCTTTGCTCTGCCGGACGGGGCTTTTGAGCATATCAAGGGCGAGGGCGCAAACGAGAGTGCGACCACACAGGCTTTCTACTGCCTGACAGCTTATGAGAGATATAAAAACGGCAAGGGGTATTTCTTTGTCTTTGATAACAGAGTGGCTCAGAAAAAGCCCGGTAATGCTGACAAGCCGCCTGTCACCACGACAGTGACGACAAAGGCTACATCACCTCAGAAGACTGAAACGTCTGCAAAAAAGACCACCGTAAAAAAGACTTCCAAAGCAGACACGCAGACAGGCTCGGCCGCTGTGACGACAAGTGCTGTGCAGACAGCCGGCGGTGTGGTGACTGCCAAGCCGGTCAGCAGGAACAGTTCTGTCGCAGGCAGCAGCGAGACAGAGACAGCCAAGCCCGGCAGCAAGCCGTCGAGCGGCAAAAAGACCACGACCACCACCAAGCAAAGCGTGACCGAGCAGACCTTATCAGCCGATGAGGAGACTGAGACACAGAGCACCGATACAGAGACAGCATCGCAGACAACGACCGTGACGACAACTCAGCAGACGGCGGAAATAAGCGGCAGCGAGACGGCTGAGAGCGAGACGAAGACCGACGAGGACAACGGCGGCATCAAGCTGTATATCTTTATCGGGATAGGTGCTGCGGCGGTGATAGTCTGTATCGTTATGTTTGCCCGTGGCAGGAGAAAGCCCGGCAGCTATATACTTATACTCGCTATCGGCGGTGTGCTGTGTGCTGTGACGGCTTTTCTTGACATCGAGACGAAAGAGGAGCATTTTTCGCAGCCTGACAGCGTGACGGCAAGCAACAGCGCAGGGCAGGTGACTATGAGCATCGACTGCATGACTATCATCGGGCTTGCTGACAACATACCTGAGGACGGATTTATTATTCCGGCGCAGACAGTTGAGATAAAGGAAAATGAAACGGCCTATGACCTGCTTGACAGGGTAGCCAAGGAAAACGGCATACTGATAGACATCAAGGGCAGCGATGATATGATATATGTCAGCGGCATAGCAGGCATTTATGAATTTGACCACGGCGAGCTCTCGGGCTGGATGTATTATGTAAACGGCCAGGCGCCATCAGTCAACAGCTCGCAGTATAAACTCAAAGACGGCGACAGGGTAGAATGGCGCTACACCAAGGAGATAGGCAGGGATCTGGATCAATGAAGACCATAGAGGGCTCAAACCCGGCAGTGACTTTTCTGTTTTTTGCATATACCGCAGGGATAACCATGTTCATACCATTTCCGCCCCTGCTTGTGATATCGCTTGTGGGTGCCTGCCTTTACTTTTACTCGGTAAAGGGCGAGCGCAAGGGCAGCTTCACGGTGTTTGCGTGGGTGCTCTTTGTGCTGCTGGTGCTTGCTAATCCTATTGTGTCCCACAAGGGCGAGACGGTGCTGCTTTTTGTAAACGACCGCCCGATAACTCTTGAGAGCTTTTACTTCGGGCTCAACAGCTCGGTGATGATAATTGCGGCACTCTACTGGTTCAGAACGCTGACATTCGTGCTGACGAGCGATAAGCTCATATACCTGACATCGCTTCTTTCAAAGAACCTGTCGCTTATCATTTCCATGTCGGTGAGGTTCGTGCCGCTGTTTGTAAGGCAGCGCAGAAAAATAAAGGAAACGCAGCTTGCAATGGGGCGCTATAACAACGACAGCCTGATAGCCGACATAAGGTCAAACATAAGGGTGTTCTCGATCCTTATAACATGGGCGCTCGAAAACGGCATAACGACAGCCGACAGCATGGAAGCAAGGGGCTTTTCGGCAGGAAAGCGCACCTGCTTTCGCCAAAAGCGCATCGACAGGCGTGATGTATGCCTGATGATAATTATGACAGCGCTTTTTGCATTTACTGTGATGTGTGCTGCAAGGGGCGGCTTTGAATACAGCTTTTACCCCAAAACGAAAATTGAGATAAACGGTGTGGCGACATATGCAGGGCTTTTAGCATTTGCGATGCTCTGCTTTATGCCCGTTATCCTGAAAGCGGAGGTGAGCCTGAGATGGAAATACTTAAGACGAGCAGTCTGACGTTCACCTACCCGGGGTGTGATAGCCCTGCCGTGGAAGATGTAAGCCTTTCGATAAGCGAGGGCAGCTTTAATCTCATCGCAGGCGCAACAGGCAGCGGCAAGTCAACGCTGCTAAGGCTCTTAAAACCACAGCTCGCACCGCTCGGAACGTTAAGCGGCGAGATATTCTTTGACGGTAAAAAGCAGCAGGAGCTCACTGACAAGGAGAGCGCATTCGGCATAGGCTTTGTTATGCAGCAGCCTGATGCGCAGATAGTGTGCGACAAGGTGTGGCACGAGCTTGTTTTCACGCTTGAGAATGCCGGGGCTGATAAGAGCTTTATAGCATTTCGTGCGGCAGAGACAGCGAGCTATTTCGGCATCGACCGCTGGTATGAAAAAAACACTGACGAGCTCTCTGGCGGCCAGAAGCAGCTTCTAAACCTTGCATCTGTGATGATGGGGCAGCCGAGACTGCTGATACTTGACGAGCCGACAGCACAGCTTGACCCGATAGCGGCTTCTGAATTCATACACACGGTCAGAAAGCTCTCGGACGAGCTGGGGCTCACGGTGATAATAGCAGAGCACAGGCTCGATGAGCTCGTGCCGATAAGCGACAGGCTGTTTATCATGGAAAACGGCAAGCTCATTCACAGCGGCGAGCCTGCAAAGGTGATAGCCGAGCTTGATGAGAACAGCGCCGTTGCAAGCGCTATGCCTGCGGCGGCAAGGCTTTATAAGGCACTTGGCGGAGGGGGAGAATGCCCCCTTACCGTGTCGCAGGGCAGGGGATATATAACTCAGTATTCAAATGATGTGAAGGCTTTGCAGCGTGAGAGCTACACTCCTCCGAAGGAAAAAGCTATAGAGCTTAAAGAGCTCTGTTTTCGCTATGAGAAAAGCTCGCCCGATATCCTGTCAGGGCTGACGCTCGATGTTTATAAGGGTGAGATCCTCTGCATACTTGGAGCTAACGGCTCCGGCAAGACGACGGCTGCACGCTGCATGGCCGGGCTTATAAGACCCTACAGCGGCAGCATAAAAGTGCTCGGCAAAAGGATAAAGGACTACAGGAGCC
Organism: Ruminococcus sp. NK3A76; assembly: GCF_000686125.1. Taxonomy (NCBI): domain Bacteria; kingdom Bacillati; phylum Bacillota; class Clostridia; order Eubacteriales; family Oscillospiraceae; genus Ruminococcus; species Ruminococcus sp. NK3A76. Next base: position 2,146,689 of record NZ_JMMA01000002.1, on the reverse strand, counting down.
GCACGCTTTACACAAACTGCCTGACCCTCGTGCCGCAGGACGTGCAGACCTGCTTTTTGCAGCAGACGGTAAGGCAGGAGCTTGACGATGCAGGCGTTGAAGCATCTGAGCTGCCCTTTGACATAACGCATCTGCTTGATAAGCACCCATATGACCTATCGGGCGGCGAGCAGCAGCTTTTAGCTCTTGCAAAGGCGCTCGGCAGCAAGCCGCAGATACTCATTCTCGACGAGGTGACAAAGGGCATGGACAGTGCTCTTAAGCTGACGGCTGCCGGAATTTTCAAAAAGCTCAAAAGCGAGGGCGTAACGCTTGTTCTGGTGACACACGATATCGAGTTTGCAGCGCTCTGTGCTGACAGGTGCGTGATGCTCTTTAACGGTGAGGCCGTGTGCGCTCTGCCGCCGTATGAGTTTTTTGACAGGGGCAGCTTTTACACCACCTCTGCAAGCCGCATAGCAAGGGGCAGATTTGATGGCGTGGTAACTGTTGAAGACCTCGCCGCCCTGTGCCGGCAAAACGGCAGGAGGTGAGAGGAATGCTGATGATAAAAAACGAGCGCATAAGCTCTGCTGTGCGCTACAGCGTGCCGTTTGTCATAGTGCCGGTGCTTGCTGTGTCGGGGGCGCTGATGCTTGACAGCAGCTGGCATCTTTTAGTGTCAGTCGCAGCGGCGGCAGCTGCACTTTTGCTCTTTGCGGCAGGCTTTGACAAGAAAAAGATAGGCACACGCCGCATGGTGATATGTTCTGTTATGACGGCGCTCGCATTCGCAGGGCGGTTCATTCCGTTTCTAAATCCTATTACTGCTATGGCAGTTATCACAGGCATTTACATGGGAAGCGAAGCAGGCTTTCTTGTAGGCTCAATGTCGGCGCTGCTTTCAAACTTCTACTTCGGGCAGGGGCCGTGGACTGTCTTTCAGATGCTGGCTTGGGGGCTTATCGGCTTTTTCGCAGGCGTGCTCGCAAGACCTCTGAAAGCAAATATGCCGCTGCTGCTCATTTACGGGGCGCTGTGCGGTGTGGCTTACTCATTTATAATGGATATATGGACGGTGCTCTGGTACAACAAGGGCTTTTCGTGGGGGCTTTACTTCTCGGCGCTCGCAACTGCTGTGCCATACACGCTGTCATATGCGGTGTCGAATGTTCTGTTTTTGCTGCTGCTGTTTAAGCCGTTCGGCGTAAAGCTCGAAAGAGTAAGAACTAAATACGGGATATGAGCATGGTGTTTCTGCCTTATGGCAGCAGACACCGTGCTTTTATGTTTGATTTTTTAAGTTTATGCCTGATACCCCCTTGCATAAGGACTTTGTATGTGGTATAATATCAGTGTATTTTATTATAGGGAGTGTAAATAAATATGTTAAAGAGATTTGTTTCATCAATGCTTGCATTTGCCCTCGTTTTCGGCGGCGCAGCAACTCTGCCGGATGGTGCTGTTTCTGAGATAGAGAGCGCTATAGCAGGACAGGTGCAGATACACGCATCAGCGACTACTACAAGCAGCAAGACCAGCAATGGGTATTTCACCATAAGCCCTGACAAGAACAGCTGGCAGGATATCAAGTCAAAAAGCCAGAATGTTGACTGCGCATATTCATACAAGGGCGATACTACAAACCTGCTGAACGCTACAGCTTCATTCAATATCGTAACTCGTGGCGGTGTGCCGGATATAAGCGTTATGTACCTCGGCAATGACCTTTTGCAGAAGTATAAGGACGCAGGCTATACAAACGTAAGCGCCAAGGAGTGCCAGTTCAACGGCAATGCTGCCTGCAAGATGCAGGCTAATATGTCAAAAGACGGCTACACAATAAAAATGGTGCAGATACTCTTTATAAACAACAACGTGCTGTATACTATCACATACGGCTCGGAGTCTTCTGTTTTCTCAAAGCTCGAATCTGAATTCAACAAGGCTTTCAAGACACTTAAGATAAAGAGCCACGAGCACACCTACACCACAAAGGTGGTAAAGCCTACACATACAGCAAACGGCTATACGCTTCACACCTGCTCTAAGTGCGGCGGCTCTTATAAGGACACCTACACCGACAAGCTCCCTGCTGAGAGCTTGTCAAAGGCTAAGATAACAGGCCTTAAGAACAAGTATTATTCAGGCAAGGCTATAAAGCAGACACCTGTTGTAAAGCTCGGCGGCAAGACCTTGAAGGAAGGCACAGACTACACCGTAAGCTACAAGAACAACAAGGCAATAGGCACTGCAACTGTTACTGTTAAGGGCAAGGGCGCATACAAGAGCACAGCAAAGGCAACATTCAAGATAGTTCCCAGGAAGACGGCTATAAGCAAGGTGACAAGCCCCAAGACCAAGCAGCTCAAAGTGATATACAGCAAGGTAGACGGCGTTACAGGCTATATGATAGCTTACTCGACTTCCTCGAAGTTTACCAAGGACACCACAAAGACAGCCTGCGCTAAAAAGACAGCCAAGACTATCACCAAGCTCAAAAAGGGCAAGACCTATTATGTAAAGGTGCGTACATACAAGACAGTTGACGGCAAGAAATATTACAGCGGCTATTCTGATGTCAAGAAGATAAAGGTAAAATAATACAGTTTGATTAGGCTCCTGCTTGATGCGGGAGCTTTTTTTAAGTTCCTGGCTGTAAAGGAAGATGTTTTGTTAAATAATTATAATAAGAATTTATATTGATAGATAACACTTGACAAATTAAGGAAGAAGTGATATAATCTTAAATGTAGTATTAAGCGGCGTATATCAAGATCTTAGCGCTGCAAATAAATAATTGGAGGTAAAAAACAATGGTAAAAAAGATCATTTCCGCAGCGGCAGCTGTGGCTATCGTGTTCGGCACGGCAGCAGCACTTCCTCAGGGCGTGTTTGAAGACTTCGGCACGGGTATTACTGCAAACGCAGCTGATGAGTACACATCAGGCTTCTGGAGGTTTACAAAGAACAAGGATAATACGATCTATATCTCGGGCTACACAGGCTTTGATTCATCTATAACTATCCCTGCAACACTTGAGGATCTGAAAGTTGTCGGTATAGGTAACAATGCTTTTGAGGATAACAAGAACCTTGAAGAGGTAATTATCCCGTCTAATGTTACATATATAGGTTATCGCGCTTTTAAGAACTCATCTATCACAAAGATAACTATTCCTGCTACTGTAAAGACATTTGGCAACGACTGGGGCCGTTACGAAACATTTGAAAAATGCGCAAATCTTAAAACAGTAGTGTTCAATGCAGGCGATATTCAGGAGGATATGTTCTATGACTGTACCGCCCTTACAACTGTTACCCTCGGCAGCACTACAAAGATGATAGATCATAATGCTTTCTATAACTGCACTTCTCTTAAAACTATCAATCTTAATAACGTTACAAGCATAGGCATGGAAGCGTTCTATGGTGATACTGCCCTTGAAACCGTGACATTTGGAAACGGTCTTACATATCTCGGGCCTTATGCTTTCAAAAAGTCAGGTCTTACATCTGTTACTATACCTGAAAATACAGAGCTTGGCAGTGACTGGGGCCATTATAATACATTTGAGGAATGCCCGAACCTTACTTCGGTAACTGTAAACAACAGTCTTGTAGGCAGCAGAGAATTCCAGGTATGCCCGAAGCTCAAAACAGTAAAATTTGGTTCTAAAATAAGATCTATCGAAGAAGCTGCTTTCTATGATGATAAGGAACTGACTACTGTTATAAACGGCGGAAACCCCATTTATATCGGCGAGAGTGCTTTTAAAAACTGTTCTGCACTTAAATCCATCTCATTAGGCTCAAAGCTTATAAATCTCTGTGCTTATGCGTTTATGAATGACTCGTCACTGACGACTATAAGAATACCTTCATCTGTTGTCAACTTTGGAACCGACTGGGGCACATATGGTACATTCAGCGGCTGCACAAACTTGAAGAATGTATATATAGCAAATACTTCCATGAAGACAGACGAAACTTATAGGATGTTTGATGATGTCACAGGCTTTACTATCAACACCATACAGGATTCGCCTGCATATAAATACGCTACAAATAACGTATTTTCCAAAAAGACATTTGCCGCTATCCCTGCAACGGCTGTAGCATTCAACAGCAGCAACTATACACTTATAAACGGTAAAACGCTCACACTTTACCCCGAAATGACACCTGCTAACTCTACAGATAACTATACATATATCTCGGGCGACACAAGCGTGGCCGAAGTAAACGAGTACGGCGAGGTAACTGCCAAGAAGACAGGCCTTGTGCAGATACAGGTGACTACATCAAGCGGCAAAAAGGCAGTCTGCACAATTAATGTTTTAGCATCGGGCACATCGAGCAAGGACGCAGCTAAGAAGAAAAATATCGCACTTAGCACAGTAACGATCCCGAATGCATCATATACAGGCAGCGCTATCACACCTGCGGCAACAGTTCTCTTTAACCCTACTATCGAGCTTGTTAAGGACGTTGACTATACTATCACTTATACCAATAACGTCAATATAGGCACAGCAACAGCTACTATCACGGGCAAGGGCAACTACACAGGCACACTTAAAAAGACCTTTACCATAACAGGCGACCTCAGCAAGGCAACAGTAGAGGGGCTTTCAGATGTTACATATACCGGCGCTGCACAGACACCTGCACTGACAGTCAAGATAGGTACTACTGCACTTACAGCAAACAAGGACTATACTGTGGCATATTCAAACAATGTAAACGCAGGCACAGCAAAGGTAACTATCACAGGCAAGGGCAGCTATTCGGGCGCTGTCTCAAAGTCATTCAATATCAAGCCTGCAAGCATCTCGGCTGCTGTGATAAGCGGTGTCAGTGACAGCACATATACGGGTGCAGCAGTTAAGCCTAACCCGACAGTAAAGGTCGGCGCTGCAGCACTTAAGGCAAATACCGACTATACTGTTTCCTACACAAACAACACCAACGCCGGCAAGGCTAAGGTGACTGTAACAGGCAAGGGCAACTACACAGGCACAGCTTCCAAGGAATTCAACATCACAAAGGTAAGCATCGCCAAGGCAACAGTTTCGGGTATAGCAAACAAGACCTACACAGGCAAGGCACTTACTCAGGCTGTAACTGTAAAGGTCGGCAGCAAGACTCTTAAGGCCGGCACAGACTACACAGTTACCTACAAGAACAACAAGGCAATAGGCAAGGCAACTGTAACTATCACCGGCAAGGGCAACTATCAGGGCACAATATCCAAGGCCTTCAAGATCAACCCCAAGAAGACTGCTGTCAAGAAGGTCACAAGCCCCAAGACCAAGAAGATCAAGGTAACATACAGCAAGGTCGCTGGTGTTACAGGCTATGAGATAGCATATTCGACAACTGCTAAGTTTACTAAGGCTACCACAAAGACTGTAGCTGTAAAGGGCACATCAAAGACTATAGGCAAGCTCAAAAAGGGCAAGACCTATTATGTAAAGGTTCGCACCTACAAGACAGTCAGCGGCACAAAGTACTACAGCGGTTATTCTGCTGCCAAGAAGATCAAGGTAAAATAACAGCATAACAATAAGGGCTTCTGCTATGTGCAGGAGCCCTTTTATCATGCTTGTTTTTGGTTTTTGCCGCCGGTGTGTGATGCTTTGCCCTTTATGAGCATGGCTGTGAAAAGTATGCCGCCGTCGGTGTTTTTGGCAGATATGCTGCCCTTGTGTGAGGTGACTATAGCCTTTGCAATGGATAAGCCTATGCCGCTGCCGCCCGTGTCACGGGTGCGTGATGAGTCTTCCCTGTAAAATCGGTCAAACAGCCTCGGCAGGCTCTTTTCATCAATAGGCTCGCCCTTGTTGAATACCGAGAGGACAGTTTCCTTGCCCTGGCGTTTCAGTGAGAGCTTTATCTCGGTGTTTTCCTCGGCGTATTTCACGGCGTTCTCTGTGAGGATAGATACAAGCTCTCTTATCTGCGCTTCGTCGCCTATGAACTTAAGCCCGTCGGTTATATCAAGTGTGAGGTCTTTATTCTTGCTCTTTGCAAGTGTGATAAACGGTGTTGCTGCATCTGCGACGGCATCTGATATGTCAAACTCTGTGAGTATGAGCTCCTGATTTATCTCGTCCTCGCTTTTTGCGAGCTTTAGAAGCCGTGCGACAAGCTCTGAAAGGCGGCTCGTCTGGTGGCGAATGCTCTGAGTCCACTCGTTCTCGCCTTCGAGCATCTCTATTACCTCGGTGTTTGCCGAGATTATCGCAAGGGGAGTTTTTATCTCGTGCCCGGCATCGGTGATAAAGCGCTTCTGCCGCTCCATGTTTTCGACCATAGGCTTGATAGCACGCTTTGAGAATAAAGCTACCAGCACGGTGACGACTATCAGCGAACCAAAACCCACAAGGCAGGAAACGTAGAAGAAATTCATCGCCGTGGAAATATCGGCATTAAAATCTATCACCACTACCAGCTTGTCATGGTCGGAGGTCGTGACGAGGAATTTATACCCGTCGATAAAGCCTGTCTCCTTGCCTGATGCAAGTATCTCCGCTGCGAATTCTCTTGATTCGTTTGCAGATAGGGCGGCAATGTGGCTGGTGTTTATCATTTTTATCTTGTTGTCAAGGTCTGTTCTTACAAAGAAATAGCGTGTGCTGTATCTTGTTTCAATGTCAACGTCGCCTGCACCGATAATGCCTGATAGCTTCGACTTTTTCTTTTGGCCGTTAGGCGGCTCAGGGGGGGCGTTATCATCACCGCTGCTGCTCGGACCCTTGTCATATCGCTTTATGCTGTCGGTGTCAAATTTGCCGCCGCCCTCTGATATCATCTGAAGCAGCGCATCGGCACGCTCGTTTAGGTTGTAGTAGTTGATACCGCTTATCACGCCGATGATGACCGCCTCAACAGCAAAAAGTGAGAGCACCACTATCAGCACGAATTTGCGCCTGAGTTTGTTAAACAATGCTCTCACCTCCGTATTATATGCTTAGTGCGGATTATTTCTTTTTCTCCAGCGTGTAGCCTGCACCTCTTACAGCCTTGATGTTTATATCAGCTTCGAGCTGAGTGAGCTTTTTTCTGAGATATGATATGTATACCCATACGACATTTATCTCGCTCTCGCTGTCATAGCCCCATATCTTTTCCATAAAGCGCTCGGTCGAGATAAGGACGTTGGGGTTGTTCATAAGCATCTCTATCATCTGGAATTCCTTGCTCGCAAGGCGCAGCGCACCCTTTTCGGTACACAGCTCGAATGTCGAGCGGTTGAGCGTTACGTTGCCCATTTTAAGGTCATTCGGGGCTATCTCTGACTTTCTCCTGCACATAGCCCTGATGCGAGCAAGCAGCTCGCCCATTGCAAAGGGCTTTGTCAGGTAGTCATCAGCTCCGGCATCGAGCCCCTCTATCCTGTCATCGACATCGCTCTTTGCTGTCAGGAAAAGCACCGGTGCTGCAATGCCCTTGGCACGCAGATTTTTTAGCACGTCGATGCCGTTCATCTTAGGCATCATTATATCGAGCACGATGCAGTCGTAATCATCTGCAAGGCCGTAGTTATATGCGTCCTCACCGTTGTAAACCGCATCTACAAAATAGTTGTTGTGTTTTAAGACTGCTGTTATGGCGTTTGCCATTTCTTTTTCGTCCTCGGCCAGAAGTATTTTCATACTGCTTTCCCCCTTGTTTATTTGCTGCTGTCTGATGCTGACGAGCTGTCGTCTTTTTTCAGTTTTGCAGGCGGTGTTTCAAGGCCTGTGTCGCCGCTCTCCTCGGCTTTCTTGGCGAGGTCATCAGCTATTTCCTTGAATACTTTTACGTCTCTGTCAAAGTTCTCCTGCATTTTTTCTTCCGAGTCCTGCACTGTCTTTATCGGCGCTCTCATACCGAGCACGACATCATAAGGCATCGACTCATATTTTACCTCGTTTGCAAAGAACTTGAAATTGAGCGAGAGCCCGTTCTCGGTCATATACTTGTTGTCAGGATAGTCGCCCGGGAACTCGTGATACAGCACGTCCAGAAAATCCGGGTCGGTGTTAGAGTCAACTATCATAAACAGATTGTCTGCTGTCTGGAGCTGAGCGAGCGCCTTTGCCTGATTTGAGGTCTGCGACATATCGGTGCTGTTGGGGTTGAGCGGACAGGCTATCACCTGAACGTACACCTCGCCGTCGCCGTTGCGGTCGTCAACGTATTTCTCAAAGAAATCAGAAAGCTCCTCAGTGCGGAATTCAAGGCCGTTGTTTGCTATCATTATAACTGTAAGGTCGGGCTTTTTGCGTGTGACTGTGTCGTATATCATATATGCCGCCGCCGCAAGCACCGCTATAATGAATATCAGCAGTATTTTATAATGGTAGATAAAGTTTGTGACCTTTTCAAAGCCCTGCACCTTGCGTATCTCGTCAGGTGTTTCGCTTATTGCGTCAGAGTGCTCTATAACGCCGCTCTTTATCTTCATAAGCTCTACACGTTCTTTTGCAAGCTGCTGCTCACGGGCACGTTCACGCTCACGCTCTGCCTTTATGCGCTCCTGTTCTTCAAGCTCCCTTGCTTTTTCCTTATCCTCTTCTTCAAGCCTTGCTTTTCTGGCAAGCTCTTTTTCATATTCAAAATCCTCATCGGGGATAAGGTTCTTATTATCCTGCATTTTCTATTATACACACCTTTGCTTAAAATAACTTTAAATTCTCTGCCAGTTTTTTGATGGCTTGATATATACTATTACATTATACACCAAACATATTGATATTTTATGAACTGTGGGCGATAATTTGCGGAAAATTAGCGTACAAGCTCTGCTTTTCCCGGGAAATATAAAAAAGCATAAAAGTTTTAAGTAAACTTTAGGTTATCTTTAAGGTTCGTTTTAAGTCAAGGTGTTATAATAAGACCATAGCAAAGAGAACACCGCAAACTTTAGGTAAACTTAAAGCAGTATTTAAAGTACGTTTTAGGTTGGCGGTGTAGAATATAAGCATAACGAAAAGTATAAGTATATTTCTTACATCAATAAGGGAAGTGGTCATAATGGCAGGACAGATATTTGAAAGATATGAAAAGAAATATCTGCTTGATGAATACCAGTACACAGAGCTGCAAAAGGTGCTCAAAGGCAAGTTCCAGATAGATAACTACGGCAAGACGACTATCAACAATATCTATTACGATACACCCGAGAGCCTTCTGATAAGACGCTCGCTCGAAAAGCCGGTCTATAAGGAAAAGCTCAGGGTGAGGAGCTACGGCAGGGCTGATGAGGATACGCAGGTGTTCATCGAGCTTAAGAAAAAATACAAGGGCATCGTTTATAAGAGAAGAACGAGCATGAAGCTCAGGCACAGCGAGCCCTTCCTTGCAGGGACAAGGCACCCCGGCAAGAGCCCTCAGATAGAAAATGAGATACAGTATTTCATGAAGATGTATGAGGGCATAGGCCCGGCAATGTATATAGGCTATGACAGGATAGCGATGTTCGGCCTTGAAAATGAGGCGCTTCGCATAACATTCGATACGAATATACGCTACAGGCAGGAAAGGCTGTGCCTTGATGAGGGCTCGGACGGCGAGCAGCTTTTAGAGCCGGGACAGACGCTCATGGAGATAAAAATACCGGGCGCTATGCCGCTGTGGCTCTCAAAGGAGCTTTCAAGGCTTGAGATATTCCCGACGAGCTTTTCAAAATACGGCAGGGCATATCTTAAGGTTTTTACACAACAGAACGAGAAGGGTAAGGTGATTAACTGTGCTTGATAGTATTTTCAGTACTGTACTTGATACGACAACAACATCTTCGGGAACGACCGTGAATCTGACTGCATCGTCATTCTTTATATGCACTTTCACGGCAGTCGCTCTCGGTATAATAATAGCGGCGGCTTTCAGATTCCGCAACAAGATGACCAAGGGCTTTACGATAACCTTAGCTCTCATGCCGGCAGTAGTCGAGCTTGTTATAATGCTTGTCAACGGCAACCTCGGCACAGGCATCGCAGTTATGGGTGCTTTCTCGCTCGTGCGCTTCCGTTCAGTTCCCGGTTCGGCTAAGGATATATGCGCAATATTTATCTCAATGGCAGCAGGCCTTGCAGCAGCAACAGGATATATAGCTGTGGCATTCGTCTTCACAGTATTTATCTGCCTGCTCAATATCCTCTACACAATGATACCTCTTGACAAGAACGCATCAGATCAGAAGACCCTTAAGGTGACTATCCCCGAGGGACTTGATTATACAAATATATTCGACGACCTTTTTGAAAAGTATTTAACAGAACACACACTCGACAGCGTAAAGACAACAAACATGGGCAGTCTCTTCAAGCTCGATTATACAATTAAAGCAAAGAGTCTTGAAGACGAGAAAAAGCTCATAGACGAGATAAGAACAAGAAACGGCAACCTGGAGATATCGCTTTTAAGAAAGCAGTTCGACTTCAGAGAGGAGCTTTGACCTCATTGAAAGAAAGGAAGACCGGGAATGAGATATAGAAAAATATTAGCTTTTGCGCTCGCCCTTACAGTCATGGCGATGAGCCTTGCAGGCTGCTCAAAGTCTGACAGCTCGTCAGCCCCGGAGGAGAGCAGCTCAAAGGTGCAGATAAGCTCAAAGGAAACAGATATAGACGACACTATCTTACAGCTTGACCTTGATTTTACAGCTAACGACCTTGATGTAGGGTATGATGCATCATCTGCCACAACGATCCTTTATGAGGCCGAGACCCCGACCGTGACAGGCGAGGGAGCTCAGGCAGAAGACAGGAGCGTCAGGATAACTGCGGCAGGCTGTTATATTATCACCGGCTGCCAGAGCAACGGGCAGATAATAATAGATGCTGATAAGGAAGATAAGATACAGCTCGTGCTCGATGATGTTGACCTTAACTGTGAGAAGGGCGCAGTGATATATGTAAAGAGCGCTGAAAAGGTGTTCCTGACACTTGCAGACGGCACGCATAACCGCCTTGCAGATACAGGCGCCGAGTATGATGCAGACGGCGATATAAACCCCGACGCAGTCATATTCTCAAAGGAAGACCTGACTATTAACGGCACAGGCAGCCTTACAGTAGAAGCAGGCTACAAGCACGGCATCGTATCAAAGGACGACCTTGTGATAGCAGGCGGAACAGTCGAGGTGACAGCTGCCAAAACAGCCATAGAGGGCAAGGATTCTGTAAAGATCGCAGACGGCAGCTTCAAGATAAACGCCGGCACGAACGGGATAGTTTCTTCAAACGAGGAGGATTCATCAAAGGGCTTTGTGTATATCGCAGGCGGCAGCTTTGATATAACAGCCGGCACAGACGGAATTCAGGCACAGACGCTGCTCACGATAGAAGACGGCGAGTATAATATAGTCACCGGCGGTGGCTCGGCAAATGCCACCAAGAAGACAAATGATCTCGGCGGCAAGGGCGGCGGCTTCCAGATGCCGGACGGCAAAGATTTTCAGATGCCGGAGGACGGCGACTTTAAAAAGCCTGACGGCGATTTCCAGCTTCCCGACGGTGAAATTCCGCAGATGCCCGACGGCGAAATGCCGCAGCTTCCTGACGGCGAGATGCCGCAGATGCCTGACGGAAACTTCCCCCAGCGCCCTGACGGCAACAGGAAAGACAGCGGCAAGGTCACACAGCAGACTGACGGCGACAGCACAGGCAGCATAAAAGACAAGCTCGAAACAACAGCCAACGACAAGCAGACAGACACAGCCGACACGCAGGCCAAGGACGCCGACCTTACTGACAGCGAGAGCAGAAAGGGTCTTAAGGGCGGCAGCGGCATAGCGATATCAGGCGGAAAGTTTACTATCGACTCGGCTGATGATACGCTGCACACAAGCGGCAGCGCTGTGATAAGCGGCGGCAGCTTTGACCTTAGCTCGGGCGATGACGGCATACACGCAGACGAGATAATCGAGATATCCTCGGGTACTGTGAACATCATTAAGTCCTACGAGGGTGTTGAGGCAAGATATATCAACATAAACGGCGGCAGCGTGACTGTCAATGCATCTGATGACGGCTTTAACGCATCAGACGGCTCGGGCGGCGGCTTTGGCGGCTTCGGCGCAAAGCAGGCCACTGACAGCGCAGATACACCGTATCTTAAGATAACAAACGGAAAGGTCTATGTCAATGCAAACGGCGACGGGCTCGATTCAAACGGCAATATCTTAATTGAGGGCGGCGATGTAACAGTTGACGGCCCGACAAACGGCGGCAACGGCGCTCTTGACAAGGGCGACGGCAACTACTCGCTCAAGGTGACAGGCGGCACGCTCGCAGCATTCGGTGCGCAGGGCATGGAGGAAGGCTTTACAGATGATTCGACACAGGTCAGCCTGCTCCATAATTTCACATCATCTGTTGCGGCCGGCACAGAGGTCACGGTAAAGGACGAGGACGGAAACGTCATAGCGACCTACACCCCTGCAAAGACATGGCAGAGCATGGCATTCACAAGCGACAAGCTCGTGCAGGGCAAGACATATACCCTCACAGCAGGAGATCAGTCTGAAACTGTAACGCTTGACAGCATAAACACATCTAACTCCACAGGCGGTTTTGGCGGCTTCGGCGGCGGTCAGGGCGGCGGCAGGAGACATTAAACTCACGCTATATCCCACACTTCCCTATATTTCCACAACGAGAACGGCGTACCCTCACTACGAAGGTACGCCATTCTTGTGCTTATATCGTCAGCACGCCGCTGCTGTTTTCGGTTATCATCAGTATCTGTTCCTCGGCGGCGGTCTTTGCGTTTATATATACGAGCACCTTTCTGCCGGAATCGGAGGTGCATTCAAACTCATAGCAGAGCACCTCACGGCCGCCCTGCGTCGGTATAAAGCATAGCCTGTGCGAGCCCTGTTCAAGCACCGGGCTTATCTCCTTTGCTGCACGCATGGGGGAGATAACGCCGTTGCCCTTTTCACGCTCACGGTGGTTGACTATATAGCCTCTCGCATCGTAGCCGATTATGCCGCCGTCTGACATATCGACCTGCACCTTGACAAGATCGGTGTACATGATGATGTCATTCTTGACGCAGGCGAAGTTTATCGTGCAGACATTGTCGTAGACCTCATAATAGGTCGATTCCATATCCACCATGCCGAGCGTTTCAAGGAACTTTTCGGCATATCCTATAGCCTGGTCGTTGGTGATGTCGGTGGAGTTTACTCTCCTTGATTTAAGAAAATATGAAACCAATCCGCCCTGCTTGGTGATTGCGCAGCACACGCCCCCGTTGTCATCATAAAACCTGTAAGAGGGCATTTTTCCGGACTCTGTAGATGTGTTGGGGATATCCTTGGCGTTTATGCCGAGCGTCATGATGCATTTCTGCTTTGCTGTGTCCTCATCGACCTCCGGCAGAGACTTAAGAAGCGATGATTCCTTTTCTAAAATGTTGTCGGAAAAAGGCCCGTCGTATATCAGCTTTGGGTAGTTTTCAAAGCTGTTCTCATAGTCTTTTATCTCGCTGCTGTCGCCGATAAGCTCAGCCCCCTTCTTTTCATCATCGGGGAGAATGAGCGTCTGCCCGGAATTCACCCTGTCGTTTAGCTCCCACAGCGTATCCGAGAGCGACTGCGAGTAGTCGTGCAGCGCTTTCAGGTTTTTGTACTCATCATCTGTCAGCTTCTCGCCTCTTGCGAGCTTTTCGCTCATTGCCTGCGAGAAGCTGCCGACCTGCGACAGGAACTTGTATGTGTTTGACAGCCCCATGCTTTCAATAGGCAGCTGCGTCAGCGTTGCCTTGGCGTTAGATGCATAGTTCATCAGCTGCGCCGAGAGCTTTGAGTGCATCAGCGGCGTGCCGGCATAAAGCTCCTTTTCAAGAGTTGAATTGATGCTGTCGGCCGACTGCGAAAGGTCTTCAATTGCGCTCGTGTAGCTGTATTTCAGGCTTTCCTCGTAGTCCTTGGCTTTTGAATGGTATATGCCTGCCTTGACACCGAGCACGGCGACAACAGCCACCGTCAGGGCTATGGCTCTTGCGGCAAAACGTTTTGAAACGGTCATATCAAATTCTCCTTTATAGTACAAAATAATGTATAGATGCACTTAAAAGTACATATTTCGGTACTCACTACAGATATTGTTTCCGCATTTTTCTAAAAAATACACGGCGGTGTTTGAAAAATTCATAAAGTTGTGGTATAATTAATGTAATTATGTTATATTGGAGAGAGAACAGGATGATATATCTTGATAATGCTGCAACTACAGCGGTGTGTGACGAGGCTAAAGCTGCGGCGGCACAGGGCTTTGAGTGCTTTGGCAATCCTTCGTCGCTTCACGGCGTGGGGCTTAAGGCAGAGAACCTGATAAGAGACGCAAGAGCTGTTATCGCACAGTCACTGGGCGTTAAGGACAAGGAGATATTCTTTACATCGTGCGCCACCGAGAGCAGCAACACCGTTATTTCCGGCGCTGCAAAGGCTTACGGCAAGCGCCGCAAAAAGATAATAACCACAACTATCGAGCACCCATCTGTCGCAGAGCCGATAAAGGCACTTGAAGAACAGGGTTTTGAGGTGGTGCGCATATCGCCTGACGAGAGCGGCAAGATAACCCCTGAGATGATAACCTCGCAGGTCGACAAGAACACGCTGCTCGTAAGCGTTATGTATGTCAACAACGAGACAGGCTATATACTGCCGGTCGATAAGATATTCAAGGCCGTCAAGCGAATAAACCCCGAGACTGTCTGCCACTGCGACTGCGTGCAGAGCTTTATGAAGCTGCCGTTTCGGGCGAAGGACCTGGGCGCTGACTGCATCTCGATAAGCGGCCACAAGCTCCATGCGCCGAAGGGCATAGGTGCTTTGTATGTCAGGAGTGGTGTGAGGATAGTTCCTCTGCTGCTCGGCGGCGGACAGGAAAGCGGCTTCCGTTCGGGTACAGAAAATGTCGCACTTATAAATTCGTTCGCTGCCGCAGTAAAAAGGCTCTCGCCCACTGTAATGCAAAGATATGAAATAATGTCTGAGCTCAAGAAAAGGCTCATTGCAAACCTCGCCGGCAAAGAGGGGATAAACGTAAACTCGGGCGATGACTGCTCGCCTTATGTTATCAGCGTGTCGGTCGAGAGGATAAAGAGCGAGACGATGCTGCACTTCCTTGAAGAGCGGGATATATATGTGTCCTCCGGGTCGGCCTGCTCAAAGGGCAAGAAAAGCGGTGTGCTGTCAGAGCTTAAGATACCTGACAAGTACCTTGACTCGACCGTGAGGGTGTCGCTCTGTGCCGAGAATACCGCTGATGATATCGACGCATTCACAGCGGCTTTGCTTGAAGGTCAGGAGTGCCTTGCTAAGATAAGATAGTATCGAAAATTCGTTTTATACTATATTATATATAAGAGTCGGATAATGACAGGAAAGGAATAATAAGAATGAAAGAGATAATACTTTGCAAGTACGGCGAGATAGCTCTCAAAGGTCTTAACAGAAATACCTTTGAGGCGGTAATGCAGAAAAATATAAAACACAGGCTCAAAGAGCTCGGCGAGATAGAATACAGCCGCTCGCAGTCCACACTATATGTCGAGCCTGAGGAGGGCATAGACATCGACGAGGTAGTTGACAGGCTGTCAAAGGTCTACGGCATCGTCAAGCTGTGCCGTGCAAAGAAGATAGAAAAGACTATGGAAGCTGTTCTCTCTGAGGAAACAACAGATTATCTCAGGGAGGAGCTTGAAAATGCAAGGACATTCAAGGTTAATGCCAAGCGCTCGGACAAGCGCTTCCCGTTAAAATCGCCGGAGATATGCCGTGAAATGGGTCATGTCATCTGCGAAAGGTTCCCTCACCTGACGGTTGACGTGCATGACCCTGACGTTACCATAGTCGTTGAGATAAGGGAGACGAACGCATTCGTCCATGCCGGAGCTATCGAGGGCGCAGGCGGTATCCCGATAGGCACGAGCGGCAAAGCCCTGCTGCTTCTCTCGGGCGGCATCGACTCACCTGTCGCCGGCTGCATGATAGCTAAGAGGGGAGCGACCATACAGGCGATACATTTTGAGGCACCGCCCTACACATCAGAGCGTGCAAGACAGAAGGTCGAGCGCCTTGCTGCAAAAATGGCGGCCTACTGCGGCGATATCAAATTCCACTGCGTACCCTTTACAAAGATACAGGAAGCTATCAGAGACAACTGTAAAGAAGAATACTTTACAATAATCATGAGAAGGCTCATGATGGAAATTGCTGTTAAAATCGCAGCTAAAGAAGATATCCAGTGCCTCGTCACAGGTGAGAGCTTGGGTCAGGTAGCAAGCCAGACGATGTATGCTATGGTCTGCACAGACGCTGTGAGCACGCTTCCCGTGTTCCGTCCCTGCATCGGAATGGACAAGAGCGAGATAGTCGAGATATCGAGAAAGATAGATACCTTTGAAACATCTATCGAGCCGTATGAGGACTGCTGCACGGTCTTCACACCCAAGCACCCCAAGACAAGGCCTACACTTGCTGATGTCGAGAAGGAGCAGGCAAGGTTTGACTTCTCGGAAATGGTGGAAACTGCCGTGAATAACACAAGTGCATATTATATAAAAATGTGCTGAGATGTTTTTTGTACCGTTAAATTGATTACAGAACGGTTACAATGTTACCGATTTTAAATCTTTGTGCATTATGACGGGAGAAAAAACGGACTTGTATAAATATAAAACAAATTGCAAAAGCCCGATGCCGTCGGGCTTTTGTCAGTGAGCTGAAAATCAGCCCGTTAGCAAGATGGCGGCTCAAACCTGATACAAACGGTTTACAGCCGTAATTATTTTGTAATATGTGTACATTGGAAAACGTTTGAAATAAGTTTTGAAAAAGCGGCGAGTTAACAATTAGTACAAAACGGGGCGTTTTTTTATGTGCAAAATTGCTTGAAAGGAAGGGTAATAAATGTCGGAATTTGCTAAGCCTTACAAAGTGGTAACAGAAACCCTTGACATAGTAACACAACGTGTAGTAAAATATATGAAAGACAAGGGGCTAAGTCTATCTACAGCTGAGAGCTGTACGGGCGGCCTCGTTTCACAAAGCATTACTTCGGTGCCGGGCGCATCGGCTGTCTTTAAAGGCGGCGTGTGCTCCTACAGCGAAGAAGTAAAGCAAAAGGTGCTTGGTGTTTCGGCAAAGACTCTTGATGAGTTCACGGTCTATTCTCCGCAGGTGGCTTCGCAGATGAGCGAGGGCGTTATGCGGCTCATGGGTACAGATGCTGCAATAGGCATCACAGGTATCGCAGGGCCCGATGGGGGAGATGATGACAAGCCTGTCGGGACGGTGTATGTCTCGGTGAGGTTCGGTGACAGAGAGATCGTCAAAGACCTGGCGCTGTATAAGGAATATGATGAATTAGACAGGAAAAAGGTCCGCTGGCTGGCGGCGACAGGCTCGCTTGAGCTGCTGCTTGAGATCATGGAGAAAAGAGAGGGCTGATTAAATGTCTATGGCCAATGAGATCAATACAACGCACGTTAAAGAAAGACAGAATTTCTTCGTGAGAGCTGCAAAGTATTTTATCCCGTGGAAGGGCGACGGCGTGTCTGAGGTGTTCAGAAAGCTGATGTTCATAGCATCTATCGCCGTGTTCGTTGTATCGCTCGATTCACTGTCGGATTACCTCAGGGCTGATAAGCAGGAGCTTACATACTTTGAGGAGATACGCTCGCTTGAACCGGATTTCGGTGACGACAACTCGTCTGTGAGCGGTGATACGGTAGATACCACCGATAAAAAGGGTACGATCACAAAGATAGAGAACCCGGTGATAACAGTTGAGCCGAGAGAGCTTCAGGACTGGGCGCTGCCGCTTCTTGAAAGAAACGACGACGTGGTCGGCTGGCTCAAGATCCCCGGCATCAAGGACGGCAACGGCAATGCGATAATCA
This sequence comes from Ruminococcus sp. NK3A76, assembly GCF_000686125.1. Taxonomy (NCBI): domain Bacteria; kingdom Bacillati; phylum Bacillota; class Clostridia; order Eubacteriales; family Oscillospiraceae; genus Ruminococcus; species Ruminococcus sp. NK3A76. The sequence continues at coordinate 2,128,803 of NZ_JMMA01000002.1, read as the reverse complement.
ATTACCCCGTATTGCAGCATGAATCAAGTAATGACTATTATCTGCACCATAATATAGACGGCGCACAGACCGAGTCGGGAAGCATATTTGCCGACTGCGTAGTGCCGATAACACTTGAAGGGCAGGCTGACAACATAACGCTTTACGGCCATAATATGATGGCAGGAACGCAGTTCGCAGCACTCCAGAAATTCAAGAAGGGCGCAGATTTTATAAAACAGAATCCTCTTATCGAGTTCAATACGATATATGAGAAAAACCAGAAGTATGTTGTTCTGGCAACATTCATCGGTATAGATGCTGAGGATCAGGACGGCGGCGAGGGTGCTTTCGATTACTGGAACTACCGTAACTTCGATTCTGACGGGCACTATAGCTTTGAAACATGGAAGACCAATATTCTCAAATACTCGTGGATAGATAACTCGATAGATTTCAATGAGGGTGACGATTTCCTGACGCTTTCTACCTGTACCTATGAGCTCGGCTCGTACAGAACGGTAAGATGGGTAGTAGTGGCAAAGAAAATGACAGTCAAGGACAGCCTCGATGAGATAGTGGAATCCTATAAGGATAAGGCAGACAAGGATATCTATTTCTTCAGGGCTTGGAGAGATACCTACGGCAATAAAAAGGTCATCGTAGGATCATGACAGCCCCCCGTAAGAGCGTTCACTGCTCGGGGGTGGAAAGGTGAAAGTGATAAAAATGAAGCAAAGAAAATCTTCGGAGGGTGTTAAAGCGCAGGTCAGGACTGCTTCTGTAAAGAAAGTCTCGGCTGCTTTCGGGCTCGTGCTCACGCTCGCTGCTGTCGGTGCGGTAGGCTACTACGGTGCTACTGCTGACAAGGGCGGTATAGCAACAGACGAGAAAGAGCCTGTGGTAACAACAGCTCCCGCAGTCACAGAGGCTCCTGTGGAGACTTATGAGGCTGATGAGGAATACTCCGAAACAGTGACATGGTGGAAGGCAGGCGTCGAGGATTACGACTTCGCTGAGGTGACAACTACAGAGGCTGCCGAGGCTGAGACCGAGACGACTACCACAACAAAGAAGACGGCTGCTGTAAAGGCAGAGACAACAACAGCTGCAAAGAAGACTACAAAGGCGACCACCACCAAGAAGACATCGACAAAGAAAACAACAGTTGAGGAAGTCAAGGGCCTTAAGGTCTATGCTACCGCCGCTGTAAACGTAAGAAAAGGCGCCGACACATCTTATGATAAGCTCGGTACCCTTGCTCCCGATACAGAGGTAAAGGTAACAGGCAAGACATCTGACGGCTGGTACAGGATAAAGTACGGCGACCAGGAAGGCTATGTATGCGCTGACTTCTTCACAACAGACAAGCCGGCTGCTGCAACAACAAAGGCTGCAAAGAAGACTACTACGACTACTACAGCTGCCAAGAAGGCTGAGACAACAACTACAGCTGCTCCTCAGTCGAATTCCGGCACTATAAGCTATACAGACGAGGAGTATGAGATGCTCTGCTACGTCCTCCAGGGCGAGGTAGGCAACTGCTCCGAGGCAAGCAAGATAGCTGTTGCAAACGTAGTTATAAACCGTGTTAAGAGCGGCCGCTTCGGTAACAGCATAAAGGCTGTTCTGACAGCTCCTAACCAGTTTACTGCGATAAACGGCTACTATAACCGCTCTAAGACTCCTTCACAGAACACAAGAGACTGTGCGCTGAGAGCTCTTAACGGCGAGGATAATTCCAACGGTGCTACATATTACTATGCCCCCAGATATTGCGGCGGCGCAACAGCTGCATGGTTTGAGTCCCTTACATTCTGTATGGAGCTTGACGGGCAGAGATTTTTCAGGTGATATACTGCACAAAGGAATTGTTAGTAATTTGTGTAAATTTACGAAAAGTCAGGACGTGCTATTTGTATGTCTTGACTTTTTTTGTGTGTATGGTAAAATAATAATGAATAATTGTGTTTATGAGGTGGTATTTTTCATATGAATATACTCGGCTTTGATCTGAATAAGAAAAAGGCTGTCATTATCGCATCAGCGGCGATATTGGCGACGGCCGGCGCCGGTGCGGCTTTTGCGCTGGGCGGCGGCAGCGAGCAGTCTGTTGAGACCTCAGCAGCAAGTGCAGTTGCTGTGGTAAAGGACGAGCAGATACCGGTAAATACTGAACCTGTAGATGATAAGAGTGTCGAGATCGAGGGTCTTCTGTCTTTCAGAAAGGCCGGTATCGAGGAGTATGATATGGATTTCGTAGCTCCCGAGACCAAGCTCGAAACAAAGAAGAAAGAGTCCGTAAAACCGGACACACCAAACAGCTTCACGGTTAAGCTGCCGGCAGATACTTCTACTATCCTTAAGCCTGAAAAGGGTGCTGCAAGCTACCCCGGCTCACGAAGCATAGCTGGTGAGTATTATACGGTGTATGATGAGATATCGGGCGGCAATGTCACCTTAAACGGCCACGAGCTCATTTGCAGGATAGTAAACAGCGAGATAGGCGACTCGTGGGGCGAGGAGGCTATCAAAGCTCAGGCAGTTGCGGCGTATTCTTATGTGCGATTTAACGACGAGTGCGGCTATGTGCCGTCGGTCGGGCTCAAGGCAGGCTATTCTGCAAAGCTCGAAAGATGCGTCACTGAGGTCGAGGGCGAGTGCGTTTACTATAACGGCGCTATCATAGATGCTGTGTACTCCGCTTCGAGCGCAGGCGCATCGGCTCCGAGTGAGAAGATATGGGGCGCTGCACATCCTTACCTTAAGGCAGTCGAGAGCGCATATGATTATAAAGACCCGAATTACGGCGTTGTCAAGACGTTCAGCAAGGATTCGCTTAAAAGCATCATAGAAAAGAACACAGGCCTTAAGCTGTCTGACGACCCGAGGAATTGGTTCGAGATAGAGAGCGTGTTCAGCGGCAAGTATATCGACAAGATGAAGCTCGACGGCAAGCAGTATATAAGCGTCGGCGGCACACAGAGACGGGTCACGGGCGCTCTTATGAGAAGCCATATCCTCGGTGTGAGCAACCTTAAATCAACAGCGTTTGAGATATCATACGACAACGGCGTGTTTACCTTCAAGACGTTCGGCTGGGGTCACGGCGTCGGCATGAGCCAGTGGGGTGCCTGCTACTATGCAAAGGCCGGCTATACCTACGACCAGATCCTCAGACACTACTATACAGGCACGACTGTGGGCGTTTCTACTGTCAATAACCATGCTGTAGAGCGTGCGCAGATGACTCAGGAGCAGCTTGACCAGCAGGCTGAGGAGGCCAAGCAGAAGCAGGAGGCTGAAACTACCGAAACAGCCGAGACTGTGACACAGACCACCGAGCCTGAAACTCAGGAGCAGGAGACTGCCGCCCCGGCAGCCGAGACTGAGCAGCCGGCAGCCGAGACTGAGCAGCCGGCAGAGACTACAGCTCCGCAGGAGGAGCCGGCAGCAGAGGAAACAACTGCTTCCGAAACCGAGCCTAAGCAGACAGAGCAGCCTGAGGAGTACTACGAGGAAGAACCGGTAGTTGATGAGGTACCCCCCGAGGAGTATGACACCCAGGAATACACGGCTGAGCAATGCTGATAAGTCGGCATTCATAACAAAAGAAAAATCAGTGAAAAACAAATTCTTTACATATCAGGAGGATAAGTATTATGGCATTATTTAACCCCAATGCAGGCCAGATAAGCCAGCTCAACAAGCAGATAAACCAGCATCTGGCAGAGATCAACAACAAGTATACCGAGATCGGGCGTATCACAAAGCTCAAGTGCATCGACAAGGTAGATGACCCCGATGTACAGAGACTTGCCGGCGAGATCGACACTATGCTTGCAAATCTCCAGGTGATGACAAAGCAGATAAACGAGCTCAAGGGCTTAAGAGAGTGCGTCGGCTGCCGCCAGCAGATCAGCACTAACGTAGCATTCTGCCCCAACTGCGGTACAAAGCAGCCTGTGGCACAGCCCTCTGTTCAGCCTATGGCAGCACCCGTTGCGCCAGTTGCGCCCGTTGCGCCTGCACCTGTGGCACAGCCTAATCCGTGGGCTCCTCCGGTACAGCAGCCTATGCCGGCTCCTGCTCCGATGCCGCAGCCTGTAATGCCTCAGCCGGTTATGCAGCCTGCGCCTATTCCTGCTCCGGCACCTATCCCTGAGCCTGCTCCGGCACCAATACCAGAGCCAGTCGTTGCAGCTATACCTGAGCCCGCTCCGGCACCTGTTCCCGAGCCGGCACCGGCAGCAGACTCCGAGCCCGCAGCCGAGCCTGAGCCGGTAGCTGAGCCTGAAGCTAATGCAAACGAGCTTCCGCCGATACCTGAGTATCAGCCGCCCGAGATGCAGCCGCTTCCCGAGCCTATGCCGATACCTGAGCCTGCTCCTGTACAGCCTGCTCCTGCACCGGTACCCGTACCGAGTGCTGCAACTGCACCTCAGTTTATCTTCTGCACGAGCTGCGGAAACAAGGAAGCAGCAGGAACAAGGTTCTGCTCCGAATGCGGTGCTGTCTTAGAATAATGATCTTTAGCGGCGGCATTCTGACAAGGGTGCTGCCGCTTTTTGAGAAAGAAGGCAAATGATCTATGCAGGATCTTTTAAAGACCGATAAGGCTACACTCGAACGTGCCGAAAGGGTCAGAAAACGTCTTGAAGGCAGAAGGGTCATACTCGCATCAGCCTCTCCGAGGAGGAAGGAGCTGCTGTCATGCATGGCAGGCGAGTTTGAGATCATACCGTCCGATGCAGATGAGACACTGCCTGATTATATACCTGCAAAAATGGCGAGCGAGTATCTTGCAAGACTCAAATGCCTCGCTATCGCCGAAAAATACCCCGATGCAGTCGTAATCGGTGCTGATACCACAGTCGTTGTCGATGATGTGATATTCGGCAAGCCTGCAAATAAAAAGCAGGCAGTCAAGATGCTGAACGCCCTCTCAGGCAGACTGCACAGCGTTATCAGCGGCATCGCCGTGTCCTGCGGCGGCAGGACAAAGAGCTCGTCTGATGTGACGCTTGTGGGCTTCAAGGAGCTTGGCAGCAGGGCTGTCAATGAATATATCGCTACAGGTGCGCCCTTTGATAAGGCCGGCGGCTACGGTATACAGGACTTTACAAACGGTGAGGTGTATATCGAGTCGGGCAGCTATTCAAATGTCGTCGGGCTGCCTGTTGAGGAGCTCACACTGCTCGTCGAAGCATTCTTAAGCACGGAGGATCAGCCGCATGGGTCTGTTTTCAAAGAAAAAGAATAAGGGCATGACGCTTGCCGAGCTGAGGGCTTTTGATAAAAGAGCTGTTTCCCATGTCGTTAAGCGCCGGGGCGGCGATGAGCAGATAATCGGCCGCAAGGGTGCAATAACTGTCAAGGACGATGAGATAGTCATCCTTTGCAACGGCAGCGAGGTGCTCAGAGTGGATACAAAAGGCGCTGTCATGGCAACTCTTATGAGCGGGAACGGTGTCGATATCAAGGGAACTGACCAAAATGGCGAAAGCGTTCATGCGATAGCATACTTTTCGACGCTTCGCCAATAGTATAAATATTCTGTAAACTTTTATCAGTTGGGTAAAAAAATGTACAGGCCGCCGAAACCGCTTATCTGCGCAGTTTTGAAAAGGTGGGCGTTTCAAGTTAGCCTGTGCTGATTTATAATATGTTAATAAATACAAATGGTGCACATAAAAAGCAGTGATTATTTATGTAAAGTGACAAATATTCCGGAAAAGCCCTTAAAATGGGCGATTTTGTTTGACAAACAGCGTAAAATGGGCTATAATACAAACAGAAAATTGAAAACGGAGGTCGTTAACTATGAAAAAGTCAGAATTGGTTGCACTTATCGCTGAGAAGGGCGGCTATACAAAGACTGAGGCTAACAAGGCTCTCAGCACAGTTATAGATGCTATCTCACAGACACTTGAGGGCGGCGAGAAGGTTTCTCTCGTAGGCTTTGGTACATTCGAGGTAAGAGACAGGGCTGCTAAGAAGTCCATCAACCCCGCTACAAAGCAGCCTATCGAGGTTCCTGCTAAGAAGGTCCCTGCATTCAAGGCAGGCAGAGCTCTTAAGGACGCTGTAGATAAGAAGTAATTTTGGAAGGAGATAATCACTATGGCAGATAAGAATGTAAAGGAAGTAGCTGCTGAGGTAAAGGAAGCTGCTGCTGAGAAGGTAGAAAAGGCAAAGACAGCTACAAAGAAGACAGCTGCAAAGGCTAAGACGGCTACTAAGAAGACAGCTGCTAAGGCTAAGACAGCTGCTAAGACAACAGCTGCTAAGGCTAAGACAACAGCTAAGACAACTGCTGCAAAGGCTAAGACAGCTGCTAAGAAGGCTGTTGAGAACAAGCAGGCTGTATTCGTACAGTACGGCGACAAGGAAGTTGCTGCTCTTGACGTTTTAGAGGCTGTAAAGGCTGACTTCAAGGCTAACAACAAGGGCGCTGTAAAGACTGTCAAGGTTTATATAAAGCCTGAGGATAACGCTGCTTACTACGTTGTAAACGATAAGGTAGAGGGCAAGGTTGATCTTTAATACTTAAGTAACATGCAGGCTGCACATTTTGCGTGCAGCCTGCTTTTTTGCGTGTGGGGTCTTGATATGAAAAGAATAATTCTGATCGCATTTTTTACACTGCTGGCTGTCGGCTTTCCGCTCACAGCACAGATGATCTACAAGAGCGATAAGAACCTGTCTGACAACGGTATAGAGATCGAGGCAACTATCATCTCCGCTGAGGGCAAGGGTATGTCGCAGGACGTAAAGGTAGAATACATAAACGATAAGGGCGAAAAGGTGACGGCCAAGGGCGTTGTCAGCGACGGCGTGTATGACGTCGGCAGAGAGTTCAAGGGCAGGTATTTCCCTGACGAGCCGGACAAGGTGATACAGCCGCCTAAGAGGTCGCTCAAATGGACGGTATACGGCGTGATAATAGTCCTGACGTTTATCAGCCTGTTTGCTGAGTACAGACTGCTCAGAAGCCTGTTTTTAAGGAACTCGGTCGGCGCTCACGGCGTGACTGCAAGGGCGCAGGTGGTAAACTTTGACCCCAATACTAAACAGTGTACTATCAATTTCACCCGTGCTGACGGCGTTGACTGTACTGTGACTATGCACAGCGACGTTGCCTATGCATCGGGCGGCTATATCAATATACGCTATATCCCCAAGGGCAAGAGCGCAAGGGTCATCATTCTGGGCTACTGATAGTTTTATGTAACAGATTATTCAGTGAGGCAACACCGCACAAAGACCGCCTGACGGCTTTGTACGCATCTTACTTGCAGCTTTTTTTGTCATATCGCCCAAATCCTATTTGAAATATGTTTGAAATACGGTAGTATTCCTGCGGCGGATTTGGGTAATCTGACGAAAAATCTGACTGCGTGATCTGCGCACGATCTTCGTGCGGTATTGCCTTGACAAAACTGAGATTATTTAGTATAATTAATATAGTTAATTATGTCGGAAAGGGAATGATATATAAATGGCTCAGAAAAAGAAGCGCAGCGCAAGCAAGAAGCCTTCCGCTAAGCCTGTCCGTGTTCAGTATGAAGACGATTATGAAGAAGAGGACGACGATAAGGATTTTGCCTCTACGGTGAGAGGCGTTATCGCTGTTATGATAACCTTTATGGTGGTCGCTATAGTGCTTATGTTCACAGCACGCAGAATGTTCGTGCTCCAGGGTAATGAGTATAAGGAGGAGATACCTACAGGTGTGGTAACTTCCACTCAGCCTACCGTTTATGACGGCGGCAAGCAGACAGTTGCTTCCGAGGAGGAGGACGACACAGGCAAGAAAAAGCGCACAGCATCGCCCAACGCCAAGGACGATGACGGCAAAACTACGAGCAAGCTCTCAGGTACTACCCAGTACAGATGCATAAGCGCAGTTTATCTCCACCCGCAGCCCTCTGCTGAGAGCGAGAACACTCTTGTTATACCGCAGGGTGCAGTTGTTGACGTGCAGAAAGACGAAGGCGGCTGGTATTACCTTGATTACAACGGCACTGTAGGCTGGGCTTACGGTACATTCTTTACGATCAACGAGTAAAATACCTATAGAATTATGTAAAAGCGCCGATGCAGCCCACCCCCGGGCTGTATCGGCGAACGCTTTTTTTCAGGTTACAGGTAACAGGTAATAGTTATGGTGTCCTGCTTCACTGGACTTATGCCCATTCGGGCGAGCCGCCGGCAGCGGTTTATGACCTGCCCCCCTTCTCTAAAAAAGGAAGGGGGCTTTTTGTGCGCTACATACGAGTTTATCATTCCGAGTAAAAATAGCCCCCCTGAGCGCAATGCTTCGGGGGGCAATACTCTATGATCCGTCCGCCGTAAGGCGGACACCTCAACTGTTAACTGCACAAGCTCTGCGTCAGCGGAGCTTGAAGTGTACCGGCATACCGTTTTTCATCTTTATCTTGACTTCGCCCTGGATAAGCGGCAGGAAGTATTTGATAGCCTCGGCGGAAACGTTGTTGCCACGCTCTGTCACCCAGCTTGACGGGAGGAATTTCTCCTTGTTGGCAACGAGCGTCGTGTCAACTGCCTCTATCGTCACAACGTAGGGAATGTCGCTAATGCGCCTGAATACCATTGTCTTGCCTGTCTCGCCTGAGAGGGCTGCCCTGACTGCTGCTGAGCCTATCTGCTCGGCCTCGTCGATGTCTGTCTTTGAGCAGATGTGCGATGAGCAGCGCTGCATTACATTGAGCTCTATCGAGCGCACCTTGCAGCCTATGCGCTCTCTTACTATAGTTTCTAAAGCCTTGCCGATGCCGGAAAGATACTTGTGGCCGAAATTGTCAGTCACATTCGACTGATAGCTGCCGTCAAGCTGATCCTCAGGTATCGTCACACCCTCGGATACGGCAATAACTACCGCCTGATGCTTTGCCTGCTCGACCCTTACGTCCTCTAAAAAGCGCTCGATGTCAAAGTCGCTCTCGGGGAGATATATAAGGTGGGGAGCTTCCTCGTCGTTTGCTTTGAGCACACAGGTAGAAGCTGTCAGCCAGCCTGCGTGCCTGCCCATTATCTCGATTATAGTCACGCTCTCGATAGAGTATACCGAGCAGTCTCTGATTATCTCCTGAACTGTTGCTGCGACATACTTTGCAGCCGAGCCGAAGCCGGGGGTGTGGTCTGTCACAGGCAGGTCGTTGTCTATCGTCTTGGGAATGCCTATTATCTTTACGTCCTTGCCCATTTTCCTGACATAGCGTGAGAGCTTTTCTACAGTGTCCATAGAGTCGTTGCCGCCGATGTAGAAAAATGCAGCTATGCGGTGCTTTTCAAAGCAGGTGAGTATCTTGTCAAATGTCTCGGTGTCGTTCTCGTCGAGCTTTACCCTGCACGAGCCGAGCACTGTAGATGGGGTCTGACGCAGCAGCTCCATGTCTTCGTTAGTGGTTATAATGGATTTGAGATTGACGAGCTCGTCCTTGATGATACCCTCGATACCGTTGACCGAGCCGAAAACTGCGTCTATCTCCGGCTTTTTGAGTGCCTCTCTGAATACACCCACGAGCGATGCGTTTATCGCACAGGTAGGACCGCCTGACTGAGCAACTGCAATGTTCATACAAAACCTCCAGTATTAAGTGCACAATGCACGATCGTTATGTCCGGCTTGCGCCGGATAGTATTGTTATGCTTATCAACTATCAATCATTATAACATATTTTTTTATAATTTCAAATAGTAATATTGTGAACATTTATCTTTGTATACTTACATAAAAACTGCTAAAGCACAGGCGGTGGGGAGGGGAAAATCACGAAAACCGAGCAAACACAAGAAAACGCCTGAAAATATATGATATCACAAGAAAACAGGAGATATTTTAAAAATCAGCCCCAAACCACGCAAAACTGTCATAAACCTACACTTGCGGTTCATATGAACTTGTGGTATAATCATTACAACATCAGGAAAAGAGTAAAGAACATTTAAGGAGGCGAGCTGATATGAATAGTCATGTTCCGGGAACAGTGCTTCCGCTCACAGACTGGGCGAGGGACAGGATAAGCCAGGGTCAGGCGTTTGATGCGCTGATATCCCCGATACTGTCGGCGACGGGCGGTGTTACACTGTCGCAGCTGGCGAGGTTCACAGGGCTTGAGGGCTCGACTATACAGAACTGGATAAAGCGTGGCTGGGTGGCTTCAAACAAGAACAAGAAGTACACCGAGAAGCAGGTGGCGAGGATACTCCTCATAAACGTGCTGAGAGCTGCTATGAAGCTGGAGGATATAGTCAAGCTGATGGAGTACATAAACGGTGAGGTCGAGGACGAGAGCGACGATATACTGCACGATAAGGATCTGTTTGATCTGCTGTGCAGCGCAGTCTTAAGACTCGACGAGACCGAGGGTATGCGCATCGACGGTGAGAACGTCATGAAGATATCGGATTCTATGATATCTGAGGATTTCAAGGGCGAGGTAAGAGACAAGCTGCAAAAGGCGCTTGCTATCATGCTTTTGGCATACCGCTCTGCGATACTCAAAAACGAAGCCTACAGGCTTTATTCCGAGATAAACAAATAGCGAAGATAAAAGGGCAATACCCAAAAAAGCTATGTAAAAACAAAAAAAGAAGACACAAAACAAAAGACAAAGAGAAACCAGAAGAAAAAAGGGAGAAGACCAATGAAATGTCCGTACTGTGAAAAAGAAATGCAAAAGGGCATCATGTCAGGTGACGGCAGAGAGCCCGTCACCTGGAAAGCAGGGGAAAAGAAAACAGGAGCATTTGACAGGTGGGTGCTTGGAACAGGCACCGTCACCGCTGCAAAGCGAACACTTACTGCTTTCAGTATCGAGACATTCTACTGCAAGGATTGCAGGAAGATGATATTTGATACCGATATCAAGGGTATGTAAGCGATTGCTTGAAGAAAAAACTATTGGAAATACAAGGAGAAGAACTATGAACGGAAATGTAGTAGATATCAAGGACAGAAGCAAAAAGACCGGCAGGATAGTAGGCGGCATAGCTGTAGCGATAGCTGCGATCATAGTTGTTGCATCGTCGGCAGCGGTAGTTCCTACAGGCTCTACAGGCGTTATCACGACCTTCGGCAAGGTAAGTGAGGACACCTACAGCGAGGGCTTCCACTTAAAGATACCGCTTGCGCAGGATATGGTCATAATCTCAAACAAGATACAGGTGTATGAGACAGATGCATCGGCTGTGTCTAAGGATCTTCAGACGGTAAACTCAAAGATAGCTATAAACTACCGTGTAAAGGCTGACAGCTCGGCATCTATCTACAAGAACATCGGCCCTGACTACGAGTCGGTAATACTTACACCTGCTGCACAGGAGTCTATGAAGAGCGTGACCGCACGCTACACCGCAGAGCACCTTATCACTCAGCGCAACACTGTCGGCGAGGAGATAAAGGAGATGCTCGAAACAAAGGTAAGCGAATACGGCATACAGATAGAAAAGTTCAACATCATAAACTTTGACTTCTCGGCAGAGTTCAATGCAGCTATCGAGCAGAAGCAGGTAGCAGAGCAGAACAAGCTGAGATCAGAGACCGAGAAGGAGCAGAAGATAATCGAAGCACAGGCTGATGCCGAGAAGGTAAAGCTCGCAGCAGAGGCACAGGCCGAGAGCATCAAGACCAAGGCAGCAGCTCAGGCAGAGGCTAACAAGACGATAGCCGAGAGCTTAAGCCCCGAGCTGATACAGTATCAGACCATTGACAAATGGGACGGCGTAATGCCCAAGGTCGCATCATCAGCAAGCCCGCTGCTTATGATAGATGTTGACGAGCAGGAGCAGCAGAGCTCCGACAAATAAGTTATGACAGCAAAAAGGAAGTACCTGATGCTTTGTCATAGATAGGGGAGGAGTCAAGGGGTAAAAATCATTCACGATTTTTGTTCTACACCCCCTTGACCCCGAGACCCTTAAATCAGTTAACAGTTAACAGTTAAGGTATCGCCTTCGGCGATGAAATGCCCATTCGGGCAGAACATGAAAAAAGAGATCCCCAAAAAAGAAAAAACTATAGGCGAAAACACCCCTGACCGGCAGTTTGCAGGCTCAGGGGCGCTTTTGTTTAGTTAACAGCTAAGAGTTAACTGTTAACAGTTAAGGTGCGCCTGTGGCGCATTATGCCCATTCGGGCTTATGATCTGATGACATGGCTTGGGCAACACACAACCTGTAACGAAGGGTGTCCCCTTGAAGGCGAGCCCCTGCCCCAATACGCCCGTATGGGCATATTGTGCGGCGAAGCCGCACACCTCGACTGTTAACTGTTACCTGTTAACTGTTAACTAAAAAAATCCCCCTCCAAAAAGGAGAGGGATAAATAGATCATCGGTATCAGTCTATCTTTACAGTCCAGCCGAATGTGTCTTCGATCTTGCCCCACTGGATACCTGTCATTGTATCGTAGAGCATCTGGGAGATAGGCCCTATCTTGTTGTCGTTGATAGTCATTACCTTGTCGCCCCACTTAAGGTGACCAACAGGGGAGATAACAGCAGCAGTACCTGTGCCGAATACCTCGTCGAGCTTGCCTGCATCGTAAGCCTCTGCTACTTCCTGAATGGTTATCCTTCTCTCGGTAGCCTTGATGCCCTTGGCCTTGCATACATCAAGGGCGCTCTTTCTTGTTATGCCGGGGAGAACAGAGCCTGTGAGCTCAGGAGTGATGACCTCGCCGTCGATAACGAAGAAGATGTTCATCGAGCCGACTTCCTCGATGTACTTCTGCTCAACACCGTCGAGCCAGAGAACCTGCTCGTAATCCTGGTTGTGAGCCTCGTCCTGACCCTTAAGGGAGATAGCGTAGTTAGCAGCAGTCTTTGCAAAGCCTGTGCCGCCTCTTACTGCTCTTACATACTTCTGCTCAACGTAGATCTTAACAGGGTCAAGACCTGTGGAGTAGTAGGGGCCTGAGGGAGAGAGAATGATAAAGAACAGATAATGATCTGCCGGCTTGACACCTACATAGGGGTCAGTAGCGATGATGAAAGGTCTGATGTAGAGAGATGCACCGTCAGTGTGAGGCACCCAGTCCTTCTCGATAGAAATGAGCTTCTTGGTAGCCTCTATCATGAATTCCTCATCGATCTTGGGGATAACCATACGGTCTGCCGAATTGTTCATTCTCTTGTAGTTCTCGTCGGGTCTGAAAAGCTGAACTGTGCCGTCAGCTGTTCTGTAAGCCTTTAAGCCCTCGAATATCTCCTGACCGTAATGCAGGCACATAGAAGCAGGGGAAAGGCTTATCTCGCCGTAAGGAACAATCCTTGCATCATGCCAGCCCTGGCCTGCATCATAGTTCATCACAAACATATGGTCTGTAAAGATATGACCGAAGCCGAGCTTGGACTCATCAGTAGGCTTAGCCTTGGGGGTTTTTGTCTGTTCAAACCTTATTTCCATAATATATCCTTCTTTCAAAAAATAGTCTACATTAATTATAATACTTTTTTCCTTAGATTTCAAGCCCTTTTTTGGAAAAAATGAATTTTTTGGGTGAAAATCTTTCATCACATGGGTATAATATGCCGGCATATATGCTGTGAGTGAATAAAAAGGGCATACAAAACTGCAAAAAAAAACAGCCGCAGCGAAGGGGGGAAGCGCTGCGGCCATTTAGCGATATATGGATGAAGAAAAATAATAATTTGTCGGGACGATTGAAATAAACAAAGACGTAAGCTGCAAGCTGTCGTAATTATTAAGGCTGTCCCTTGACCTGTAAATATAATACTACATAATTGTGAAACTTATGTGAAAGTCAGGGGAAAAGATAAAGAAAAATATAAAGCCTTTAATGCTGTAAAATCATAGCAGGAAAGTTGACACATCGCCGCAAGTATAGTATAATTGTATTAATACCGACAGGAGGAGAGTGATGTATGACTATGTGGCTGATAATAATTGCGGTGGTGCTCGGGCTGCTTATTGCTGGCTCGGTCTACCTGACTATATGCTTCTCTTGCTTTGCGCTTATCAAAAAGCTCGCAGGCGGCAGCAATAAGAAAGAGTATATTTTTGGACTGTTAAGCATCATAGCCATAGGCGTCGTGCTTGGCTTCATATTCGGCGGCGTTAATTCCGTGATATGCATATTAAACCTCATGCTTTTCTTCCTTGTCTCGAATATCATCGCATTTGCGGTGAGAAAGGCATTAAAAAAGGAGAGAAAACACTACATCGAGGGTGTCGTGGCACTTGTCGCTGCGGCTGTGTATCTTGGCATAGGATATCACCTTGCAAATAACGTGTGGGAGAAAAATTACACACTTAGCACCTCTAAGGATATAGGCTCTCTGCGCATAGTGCAGTTTGCCGACTCGCATATCGGCACGACCTTTGACGGCGAGGGGCTCAGCAGATACGTCGATGAGATAAACGACAAAGACCCCGATATCGTCGTGATAACAGGCGATTTCGTGGACGACGGCACCATGAAGCAGGATATGGTCGATGCCTGCAAGGCGCTGGGCAGGCTTGAAACAGAATACGGCGTGTATTTCTGCTACGGCAACCACGACAAAGGCTATTACAGCAACGAGCGCAGAGGTTACAGCAAGGACGACCTGGAAGCCGAGCTTGAAAAGAACGGTGTCACAGTTCTCGAAGACGAGTACGTTTTATTGGACGATAGATTTTATGTGATTGGCCGTGCCGATAAATCTGAGGAGCTTGAAAACAGAAACGGCAGCCGAAAGAGCATATCAGAGCTTATGCAGGGGCTTGAAAGCGACAAATACACTATCGTTCTTGACCACCAGCCAAACGACTACCAGGCCGAGGCCGAGGCCGGCGCCGATCTTGTGCTGTCAGGCCACACCCACGGCGGGCAGATGCTGCCCATAAACCGCATCGGCGAGCTTATCGGTGCCAACGACTTTACCTACGGCTATAAGCGCATAGACGACACTGATTTCATAGTCACCTCAGGCATATCCGACTGGGAGCTGTCGTTCAAGACCGGCTGCCGCTCAGAGTATGTGGTGATAGACATAGAATAGTATGAATGTTAAGATCCTCCTGGCGCATAACCGGAGGATCACTGTTTTTATCAGCCAAGAGCCACATCAAGTATCATCATAACGCAGAAGCCTACAGAAAATGAGATAGTGCCGATGTTTGAATGCTCGCCCTCGCTCATCTCGGGTATAAGCTCCTCGACTACGACATACATCATAGCCCCTGCCGCAAAGCTCAGCAGATATGGCATCGCAGGTATAATAAGCCCGGCCGCAAGAACGGTGAGCACAGCGCCCAGCGGCTCTGCGGCACCTGACAGCACGCCTGCCAAAAAGGCCTTTGGCTTGCTTGCACCCTCGGCCTGCAAGGGCATAGAGATTATAGCGCCCTCAGGGAAATTCTGTATGGCTATGCCGAGAGCAAGAGCAAAAGCCCCTGCACTCGTTATCCCTCCGCCGCCGTAGAGCAGCCCTGCATAGACCACCCCGACGGCCATTCCCTCAGGGATATTATGAAGCGTTACCGCAAGTATCATCATCGTGTTTTTTGAGAGCCTTGCCTTTAAGCCCTCGCTTTTCTCAGCGCCGATGTGCAGGTGGGGAATGAGCATATCGAGCATCAGCAGGAAAAACACACCTATCATAAACCCTGCCGCCGCCGGGATAAACGAAAGCCTGCCCATGCTGCCCTCGCTCTGTTCTATGGCAGGGATAAGCAGGCTCCATATGCTCGCTGCTGTCATAACGCCTGCCGCAAAGCCTGCAAGTATACGCTGGACGGTGGTGCTGAGTTTGTTTTTCATCAGGAACACGCAGGCAGCCCCGAGCGATGTCCCTATAAACGGCACGGATATGCCTTTTATCAGTTCATTCATATAAGCCTTCCTTTCTCTCTGTCATTATTCTATGCATCTGCCGGGTGAGGTGATAAAAGATGAGATCGCAGAGCGGATTTGAGTTAGTTACTGCTAACTATAGTATAACACAGTCCGTCGGGAATGTCAATATATAAATATAAGCGCCCTCCATATGTGCGCCACCGCTAAAATAATAAATAATAAAGAAAAAAGAATAATGAATAATAAAGGTATCGGCTACGCCGATGATTATAAATATCATCGACCGCAGGGAAATGTTTTGCAAAGCAAAACTTTCTTCTTATCGGTTAAAACCGATAAGACACGATACCTTTATTCTTATTTTTTATTTATTCTTTATTC
The DNA here is from genome assembly GCF_000686125.1 of Ruminococcus sp. NK3A76. Taxonomy (NCBI): domain Bacteria; kingdom Bacillati; phylum Bacillota; class Clostridia; order Eubacteriales; family Oscillospiraceae; genus Ruminococcus; species Ruminococcus sp. NK3A76. Next base: position 2,112,614 of record NZ_JMMA01000002.1, on the reverse strand, counting down.
TTTTTTCTTTTAGCAGGCGCTTCACAAAGTAACGCAAAGGCACTTCTGTCATATAAAAAACAAAAAGTGCCTTGAAAAAACTTCTTTTTTGCGCCTGCGCTTGTCGGAGAGCGCTTGTAATTTTATTCAACTGATATTATGTAGTAATACACAGGCTGGCCGCCGTTTATGAGGTTTACGTCGATAGAGCCGTATTTGTTCCTTACCTGCTCTGCGAGCGCCTCGGCAGCTTCCTCGGTAACGTCTGCACCGTAGATGATAGTCACAAACGAGCTGTCGCCCTTGACGAGCTTCTTTGTCAGCTTGAATGCGCCCTTAGCAAGATCCTTCTCAACGAATGAGAGCCTTCCGTTGTCCATGCAGAGGATCTCGCCCTTCTTGATGTTGTGACCCTCGAAGTCGCTGTCACGGGCTGCAAAGGTGATAGTACCTGTCGATACGCCTTCAAGAGCAGCTGTCATAGCCGAGATGTTTGATTTGGTGTCAGCATCAGGGTCAAATGCGAGCATTGCGGATATACCTTGAGGGATAGTGCGTGTCTGTAGCACTACTACCTTTCTGTCGTCACACAGCTTCATAGCCTGCTCGGCTGCCATGATTATATTCTTGTTGTTCGGCAGAACGAAGACGTTCTTTGCAGGGCAGGCGAGTATAGCTTTGAGTATATCGTCTGTCGAGGGGTTCATAGTCTGGCCGCCCTTAACTATGCAATCGGCGCCCAGGTCTGCGAACATATCCTCAATGCCCTTGCCGGCTGCAACTGTCACAAAGCCGTATTTCTTGTCAGGCTTCACCGGCTTGAACTCAGGTGTGTCGGCCTGCTTCTTTGCGTTTTCGTGCTGCAGCTTCATGTTCTCTATCTTCGGCAGGTTGATGTGGCCGAATTCAAGACCCTTCTGTATAGCAAGGCCGGGGTCATTGGTATGAACATGGACCTTGATTATCTCGTCGTCATCGACAACGACCACGCAGTCGCCTATAGTTTCAAGGTATGCACGCAGCTTTGAGGGGTCTGCGCAGTCCTTCTTCTTTGTGATGAGCATCTCAGTGCAGTATGTGAAGGTTATCTCAGAATCAAACTTGCCCACAGTGTCAGCGAATGTCTCGACTGTCACTACCGGCTCGTTCTTGTCTGCCGTGCTTTCAAGTATCTCACCTGTCTTGAAGGTGTGCAGCATTGCCTCGAATATCACGCATATGCCCTTGCCGCCTGCGTCCACAACGCCTGCCTTTGCAAGCACGGGGAGCAGCTTGGGTGTGTTTTCAAGGGATATCTCAGCAGCCCTGCAGACCTCTTCCCAGATGAGCACGGGGTCGTTGGTCGTGCGTGAAACTTCTCTTGCCTTTTCGGAAGCCTCTCTTGCAACTGTGAGTATAGTACCCTCTGTAGGCTTCATGACGCTCTTGTATGCGCCCTCTACGCCGAGCTCCAGAGCCTTTACAAGCGTTTCGCTGTCGCACTTGTCCTCGCCCTTCAGAGCCTTTGAGAAGCCTCTGAATATGAGCGATGTGATAACGCCCGAGTTGCCTCTTGCGCCTCTTAAACACCCTGCTGCCATAGTCTTTGCAGCTTCACCTGCTGTGCAGTCGTCCTTTAAGTGCTTAAGCTCTGCAACAGCGTTTGATGTGGTCATGGCCATATTCGTGCCCGTATCACCGTCAGGAACGGGGAACACGTTGAGCTCATCGACCGACTTTTTATTGTTTGCGATTCCGTTCGCACCGCTTATAAAAGCGTCACGAAGTAACTTACCTGTTATCACCTTTTTTCCTCCTACCAATAATTACTTATCCGAGCATCTTGTCAATGAATACGTTGACCTTTTCGGGCTTTACGCCTGCCTCGCTTTCGAGGACGTATTCGACCTTATGTATTATGCTGTTTGCGATAGCGTTGAGGTTGACACCGTATGCTACCGATATATGCAGCCCGATGACCGGCCTGCCGGAGGGGGTATGCTTGATGCTCACGCCGAAATTCTCGGCTCTCTTGCGCTTAATAAAGCCCTCGATGCCCTGAACGGCGCCTGCACGGTTGATATCGGCAACGCCGAAGCAGCTCTCGGCGGTCTTGGAGACAAGCGTTTTGAGATACCTGTCTGATATGCCTATCGTGCCGAGGTGATTATTTACCTTTATCATACAAACACTCCTTCTTTCTAAAATGCAAAATGCATAATGCATAATTATTGTGTCCTGCTGCGCAGAACGTATGCCCATTCGGGCAAATTTTCAATTCTCAACTGTCTATTTGCGGCGCAGCCGCTTTAAAATACATCACCCGCAAGGGTGATACCTCAATTATGCATGATGCATTATACATTGATATATAACCTTTATTATTATATCACAACAGAACTTTCTTTGCAAGCTATTTTTGAAATTTGTACAGCTGTAAAAAAACCTTACAGCTGTATATTATCCACCGGGAAAACTGCCAAAAAAATATCCGAAACTATTGCAAAATCTGAGCATATATGTTATAATACTAATATACTATGTATCATGGGGGAATATATCAATGGACGGAAAATACTATAAGCCCTCCGATAAATTTTCGGTTGTCGGTCTTATACTCATGATAGTCTGCACGACGCTTGCCGGCGTGGCTATCTCATTCCTTTATCTTAAGCTCAACAGCGTGTGCCCTATAGTATATCTATGTGTGCTTATGGCTGTTCTGTACGGCGGTGCAATGGGCGGTGTTGCCTACTTCTTCATCAAGAAGTTCCATCTTCGCAGCCCTAAAATGGTCATCGTCTCGCTTTGTGTAGCGCTGCTTTTCACTACATACTTCAAGTGGGCGCTGTATGACCACAACGACAGACAGGATCAGTATGAGTATATGTCCGATTCGTTCCAGGACACACTTGACGAGCTCTCGGACACCTTCTCGAATTTCGGTGTGAATATAGATTTTGACAAGCCTATCACCAAGGCATTTGACGATGCTGCGAGCAGCATCAATGCCTCAGGCGGCACTCAGGGTGTTTCGTTTACTGACCAGCTTATGAGCCAGGAGACGATCGACGGCTTAAAGAAGATCTACCAGGAATACTCTGCAAAGCCCGGCGCTGACTATAAGGAGCTCGCCGGTGATGGCGGCACATCAACTGCCTTAGCCTCTGTCGGCGGCGGTACAGTAAGCGCGATGGCAGGCTCTATGCTCGGCGATTCGAAGGATTACTGCCAGTATTACCTCGACCGCTACCCCGATGCCAACCTGTGGGAGACTATGGGTATGGCAGCGTTTCTCGGCAACAGCGAGAGCGAGATCGAGGAATCCATAAAGAAGCTCAATGAGCTCAGCCTTAAGGAATACATCTTCGACTATCACGGCGACGAGGCACTTGACTATTTCGGCTACAAGAATAAAAAGAGCGTTTTCCAGATAATGCTCCACCCCAAAATGCTCTTGACAGATATCAAGGATATAAACGAGGTAGGCCGCTGGTCATACAGCTCCTCCCACTCCTACTCCTCTACAAGAGATGCTGAGCCTGTAAACGGCTTTATGCTCTGGATAGTATGGCTGGGCGAGCTTATCGTGATAAACCTTCCTGCATTCGTTATCGCTATACCTATGTGCCAGAGACCGTTTATCGAGTCGGACAACGACTGGGCTATCAAGCACCCGACACAGTTCAAGTTCGGCGCTGTCAACGCTCAGGCACTCAAATCCTCTATGGAAGCTGACCCGATGTCGCTTTTCAACAATCAGGCGCTCATTACGGCAGGCGGCAGGACGAATTACTTCACCGTAACGCTTTTCCACTCCAGGTCGTTCATGGAGAACTACGTCCTTGTTGACAACACCACATACGACGCAAGAAGAAAGACCTATAACCACAAGAATTTCATCAACTACCTCATAGTTGATACCACATTTGTCGGCACGCTGTTCAATATCTTCGGGCTCAATCCGCCCGTAGGCTGCCACCCCGACCCGATGTATACCCCCGGCGGCTACAGCACATCTTACGTTCCGCAGGGCGCTTCTGTGACAGAGGCAAACAAGCAGGCCGAGGCAGCAGGGCAGTTCGTAAGCGGCGTTATGCACCAGAACCCGAACCCGGCACAGCAGCCTGTTCCTCAGGCAGCACCCCAGCCGGCACCGCAGGGAGCTCCTTCGCTTTCAAGCCCATTTGCTCCGCCCCCTGCACAGGATAATGCAGCACAGCCCGGTCAGCAGAGCAACAGCCTGCTTGGCGGCAGTCTCTTTAACCAGCAGCCTGCACCGACTATCGTTCCACAGCCTGCACAGAACATCAACGCTGACTCGATATTCGGTGAGCAGCCTATAATCCAGAAGCCCAAGGAAGACGGCCAGGGCGGCGCAGGCGGTATCAACCTCCTCACCGGCGGCCCCAAGGACGAGGTTAAGCCCCTTGTTCCTGACGGCAGCGGCACGAGCGGCTTTATGGACGGCCTTGATACGAGCCACCTTGACCTTGATAACTTCGATTTCAAGTAATACTCAGCATGGCTGACAGTCAGTGCAAACAGTAATAAAACAATTTACCCCCCGAGGTTTTCAAAGCGAAACTTCGGGGGCGTTTTTTCTAAGGCAATACCGCACGACCATTGTGTGTCAGATGCGCAGTCGGATTTTTCGTCAGATTGCATAGAAAATACGCAGGCATACTACCGTATGGCAAGAATTTTCTGTGTGATATGACGGAAAATTTGCAAGTGGATGGCGTGCAAAGGTATCCGCCGGTGGCCCGGCGGTGTTGCCCTAAAGGAATTCAAAGAACAGATTGCTGTATATCACTCTTGCAGGGTTGAGCTGATGCTGGTTGTAGGCTATCACGAGCTTGACGTATGCGGCAACGTCTGATATGCGGTCTATCGTGTTTACACCGAGCTCTCTTATCTCCTCCATGCTCTGATAGATGTCGGACTTGCTGCCCTTTGTGCCGCAGAGGTAGAGCGGAATGTCAAGCGCCTTGCATTTCTTTGCAAAGCTGATAAGCGAGCGCTCGCCGCCGTGGGAAAGCTCTGTGCAGGCGGTGCCGCTGTGATAGAGCGTGTGAAGCACAGCCGCAGGCCGTGATGAAAGGTTTACCGACGAGTAGTTGAAGTTAGGGTAGGGGTTTACGACAAGCACCTCACGTTCAAGAGTTATGTCGGGGTCAAGCAGCTTTTCACGGGGCTTGTCAAGACGGTATTCGCTCACCCCTTCAAAGGCCTCGCCGCCGTAGCATGAGAACTTGTCCTGCGCTGTGTCAGCCGGCAGCAGCCTTGTCGAGAGATAGACCTCCTCGTAGACGGTGAATACGCCGATGTAGCGGTGCTCTTTTATCAGCCTGACTGATGATGTGAAGTTGAAAAGCCCGTTTGTACCCCTGACATCGAGCGGCTTGTTGGCGGCGGTTATGATAATCGGTATGCCAGTGTGCCTGAAAAGCATCCCTATAAGTGCCGAGGTGTATGCGAGCGTGTCGCTGCCGTGGGTGATTATAATGCCCTCGTAGTCATCAAAGCTGTATGAGCAGAGCGCTTTTATAAGGGCGTTCCAGTCGTCAAAGCACAGGTTCTCGCTGAGTATGTGTACAGGGCTGGCTGTTTCAAACTGTGTCTCATTATCGCCGCTTGTTTGGCGGTAAAGGTCTATCAGGTGACTGCCCATGCTCTTGTCGGGGGCTATCACTCCGCTTTGTGATATGCTTGCTATAGTTCCTCCGGTAAAAAGAACGAGTATCGGCTTCATAGATTTTCCTCCTTGAAATAAAAGACTTATCACGACACATGAAAGACGACGACAAGGACGATGACAGGGAAGACAAAGTGTCTTCTTCTTTTTCTTCTTCTATGTCTGTGTCTTTTTCTATTTCTATTTCTTTCTCTTTCTCTATATCTATATCTGTATCTTCTACGATACTAAAAATATTTTAGTACTGCTTAGTATGGCTATGAATACTTTAGTAGTACTAAGTATACTAAGTGATACAATAGTATACCAAGCATTGTTACGCCATTTTGCGGTATTCTTTGTTAATTATTATCATATCACAATATAGTACAAAAGTCAAGCGTTGTGCAAAATATACAAAATTCTTGAAAAAATTAATTGATTATGAGCCTTGAAATAATTACCGGGATTTGGTATAATATTATAGTCGGCAACAATATGAAACTTTATTCCGACACAAAAATACAGAAAATCTGGAGGTTTGAACTATGTGGGCATATGAAAGCGTGTTTTATCAGATATATCCGTTAGGCTTCTGCGGCGCACCCTTTGAAAACGACGGTGTACAGAAGTCGAGGATACTTAAGGTAATAGACTGGGCAGACCATATAAAGGATATGGGCTGCAATGCTGTCTATTTCTCACCTGTTTTTGAGTCTGATACTCACGGCTATAATACAAGGGATTTTACAAAGATAGACTGCCGTCTCGGCACAAATGAGGATTTCAAGAAGGTCTGCGATGCTTTACACGAGAGAGGCATCAAGGTAGTGCTTGACGGTGTGTTCAACCACGTCGGCCGTGGCTTCTGGGCTTTCCAGGACGTGCTTAAAAACCGTGAGGGCTCACGCTATAAGGACTGGTTCCATATAAACTTCGGCGGCAACTCTAATTACAACGACGGCCTGTGGTACGAGGGCTGGGAGGGTCACTTTGACCTTGTAAAGCTCAACCTCTGGAACAACGAGGTCGTAGAGCACATCTTCTCATGCATAAAGGGCTGGGTAGATGAATTCGACATCGACGGTTTAAGACTTGACGTTGCATACTGCCTTGACAAGGAGTTCATAAAGAGACTGCGCTCCTACACAGGCGGCCTTAAGGAGGACTTTGTGCTGATAGGCGAGCTGCTACACGGTGACTACTCGCAGTTTGTCAACAACGATATGCTCCACTCTGCTACGAATTACCAGTGCTACAAGGGGCTGTATTCGAGCTTCAACTCGATGAATATGTTCGAGATATGCCACTCGCTCAAAAACCAGTTCGGCCCTGAAAACTGGTGCCAGTACAGGGGAATGCACCTGCTCAGCTTCGTTGACAACCACGATGTTTCGAGAGTTGCAACGATCCTCACAAACAAGAAGCATATCCCGCTCATCTATGCAATACTCTTTGGTATGCCGGGTATACCCTGCATCTACTACGGCAGCGAATGGGGCGCTGAGGGTGACAAGAAGGACGGCGACCCTGCACTGAGAGTATCCTTTGACGAGCCGATAGAGAATGAGCTGAGTGAGTATATCTCAAAGCTCGCCAAGATACACCGTGAGAGCAAGGCGCTCTGCTACGGCGATATAAGCGTTCCGGTGCTTACAAACAAGCAGTGCATAATCCAGCGCAAGTTCGAGGACGAGCGCATACTCATAGCTATAAACGCAGACGACCAGCCGTTTACTGCACACTTTGATGCAGGCTGCGGCATGGCTGATGAGCTCATCACCGGCACTAAGCACGACTTCGGCGGCGGCAGCGAGCTTCCCCCGTACAGCGCACAGATCTGGAAGATGGAGAGATGATCTGACCGATAAGAGGTGATCTTGAATGGACGAGAATGAGTCTTTATACTGCATAAAATGCGGCAAGCAGCTGCGTGCAGGCGCTAAGTTCTGCAATTCCTGCGGAACTAAGGTGCCTGTGCTCGAACAGCCGGCAGAACAGCCGCAGCCTGCGCCGAATATCACTCCGCAGCCGGGCTTTGTTCAGCCGCCGCCCTTTGCCCCTGCGGCAGGGCAGGCAATTCAGACTGAGAATAAGCCCGATAAAAAAGGCGGCAAGGGTGCAGTATTTTCGCTGATGCTTGCACTTATTGCAGCCGCAGCACTCGGTGTGCTCATAGGCATATGCCCTGAGATATACCACCGTGACGATGTGTTTGACTATGCTGCGATAGGCATAGCGGCGGTATCAGGCCTTGCACTGCTTTGCTTTATACTTGGAAGAAAGAGCAAAGCCGGCATCATGGGCTGCGTGCTATCGGTACTGACAGCGGCGGCGCTTGCAGGGTATAATTTCTATTATATCCCCAAATGCAAGGACGATGCGCACGATGACTATATGCACAAGGTCAAGAACGTAGGCGTGTTGTCTGAGTACGATGCAACCTATGAGGGCAAGTGCTATCCGTATCCCTCGGCGAAGTTCTTTTATTCCCGTGAGAAGAAGTATTTTACCAGGCTGGAGGACTATCTGAAGGGCTTGTATGACAAGGCTGAATACAGCAAGTGGGTGTCAGCGTGTATGTATGTCAACAGCACGCTTGACAGAGGTGCGCTTGAAAACTCATACATCGAGCGCATATGCTCGCAGCTTACAAAGATAGATGCAAACGATCTGCGCTCATACCCTGTGCTGTTTGATGCGAACACTCCGTTTGGCAAGGTGCAGACGGAAGAGTCATATGCGTCTTCGACAGCCGCCGGCAGAATGAAAAGCGACATTCAGGGCAGAATGAAGCAGGCAGACGACCAGGCAAACGGCAAAAGCACGGTGATCATGAGCTACGGCGGAGCATTCTACTGCGGCTACGGGCTGGCTGTATATCAGGGCAGCTATGGCTATATGGTGGTAGACCTTACAAACGGCAATTACTTCTACACTGGCGACTGGATATAAATAACACAAAAAAGCCGCAGGCGACAAGCGCAGGCGCAAAAAAGAAGTTTTTTCAATGCACTTCTGTTTTTTTATATGACTGAAGTGCCTTTGCGTTACTTTGTGAAGCGCCTGCTAAAAGAAAAAAGAATAAAGAAAAAAGAATAATGAATAATAAAGGTATCGACCTGCGGTCGATGATTAAAATATCATCGCCGAAAGGCGATACCTCTATTTTTATTTCTTATTTATTCTTTCTGCTTTATTCTTTTAGCAGTGGCGCACACATTATTATAATTATAAATACTTCTATATCGCCACTGCGCTTAACGCCTGCGGCTTGAATTATTATCTTATCCTAAAACTGCTGTGTCGTTTGCTTTCTGACCCTTGTTGTAGGACGCAGACTCATTGATCTGATTGAGAGGCCTTGCGCACTTCTCGGTAGCTTCCTCCGGGTAGGAGCCTACATATCTGTCCTGATTTGACTTTGAAGCAAAGACTACCTCGGGGCAGCCGTCAACTATCTGAATGTAGTATACATAAGATGAACCGGAACCAAGACCGTCGTCTATCTCGGAAGGGCTCGGCAGACCCGTTGTCCATGCAGAGCCGTTGATATCCTTCTTGATCCTGCCTGAAATGCCGCCCTGACCCTCTACGTCGAGCTGAGTGCATAAAGCAGCAGCACGGGTGTATATGTGCTTTGCGTTAGAGTTGCAAGCGGTTATCTTTGAATCATGCACATACCCCAAAAGTGCAGGAACCAAGATAGCAGCCAGAACGCCGATTATGGCAATTACGACTATGAGCTCTACGAGCGTAAAGCCTTTTTTAAGTTTTCCCATAATTATCCCTCCTGTTATGAGACTTATATTCAAATGCTTACACCTTTATTATACAATAACGTGTGATAATTGTCAATCAACATTCGCTCTAAAACTCTCACAAACTTTGGCGTGTTTTGTTGTTAATAATAACCAAATATCACGAAATCGATTTAATCCCCGAGATATCGGTGTGAATTATGTAATGATTTCATAATATTTGCAGAGCGGCAATTACAGCCTAAGCATTGCCCCTCTGCCGGCTTCAGAGCCTGCACAGATGCTTATGTATCAGCCGTGTGGGGGAAAGGTGATAATATTGCGAAAAATATACTAAATTTTGCAAAAGGCAATAGATAAATGAGCAAAATTTGTTACAATTAATCGTTGAAAAACACGGTAATATGCGGTATAATAAATGAGATAGTGTAATAATAGCGACCTATGAGGTAATTTATATTGAACAATAGCAACCTATGAGGTAATTTTTATGGACGATAACAAAAACAATTCAAATAGAAAAGAGATGCCGGACATTGACTTCGCAAAGAAGGAAGAGCTCTCGAGCACGCTCCAGTTCAAGGTGGCTGATGCGATAAACAAGGCCAAGGAGAATAAGGAGGAGCTGCTTGAAAACCAGCGTGAGAGCGCTGAGCAGGAGCACTTTGTGATAAAGGTCAGCGACAAGGACGAGAAGGACGAGCAGAGGATAAAGACGACTGACCTTCTCGGCGGCGAGAAGACTTCTCCCGGGAAGGAGCCGCAGAACAAGCCTGCACCCCCTGCAAGGCCTGAGCGCCGCACTCAGAGCAGCGAGCACAAGGCATCTTCAAATCATTCATCATCGAGCCGTTCATCATCGGGCTCGGGCAAGCCTAAGAAGAAAAAGTGGTCAAAGACCAAGAGCATACTCGTTATCGCAGGCATACTTGCAGTGTTCGTGTTCGGCGTGTTTGCTGTAGTTTACGGTTTCTTCCACAAGTGGCACGGAATGCTCAAGACAGACGACGGCAAGATAGATTCAAACTACTCGCTCGGCAGGGACACCGATTCTTCTGACACGATAGACAAGCAAGCCGAGGAAGAAAGGATAAAGGCCGAGCTCGCAAAGAATGCCAAGAGCATTATGAGCGAGGACGGCGTACAGAATATCCTTCTCATCGGAGAGGATATCCGTGATACAGCCAATGATTCGAGGGGCAACACAGACGTTATGATGCTCATTTCCCTCGACCAGAACAAAGAAAACATAACCATGACATCTTTCCTGCGTGATACATATACGCAGATACCCGGCTGGAACGCTTCAAAGCTCAATGCGGCTTACGGCTACGGCGGCGTTGACCTTCTCGCAGCCACACTCCAGCAGGACTACGCAATAAACATCGACAGATACGTTATAGTCAACTTCTACTCATTCATCGAGATAGTTGATGCGGTCGGCGGCCTTGACCTTGATGTAAGCTACACCGAGGCCGTGGCAATGAGAGACCCTCTCAACGAGCAGAACAACTACCTCGGCAACAAGGCCGGCACAGGCTATGTTGACTTTAAGCAGTACGGCAAGGACGGTTCAGACCTTTACACCGACTACGAGGCCGATGCACTCAGGACTACTGTCGAGTATAATTCAGAGGCCGACAACTCGATAAAGCTACACCTTGACGGCAACCAGTCGCTCGCATATGCAAGAAGCCGTTACGGCTGCGGCGACGACTACGGCAGAACGCAGAGACAGCGTGAGTCGATAGTCGAGATGATAACAAAGGCAAAGAGCCTTTCATTCTCCGAGCTTGACGAGCTTGCAGAGAAGGTCGCAAAGCAGGTGAGGACAGATATCACCGAGGACGAGGTGGCAGGCCTGATACTCAACGCTTTCACCTACATGAAGTACGATATCAACGAGCTCCAGATACCTTACAACGGCACATTCTCAAACCAGATAATAGACGGTCTTGACTGTCTGAGTGTTGACTTCTCGCAGAATGCAAGGATACTTCAGGAGACTATCTACGGAAAGAGCAACATCGAAGCCAACGGCGGCGGAGGCCCCTTCGCTGACGAGAACGGCGACGGCATCAACGACCACTTTGTTGACAACAACGGCGACGGCGTTGACGACAACCTGCTCGACCTTGACGGCGACGGCATCGACGACCGAGCGTGGAACGGCGGAAACACCGACACATGGTCGTGATGTTCTGCAAAACAGAATAAAGCTAAATTGCCCCCGGGATATCCCGGGGGCTGCTTTATAATGCATGATTGAGGTATGCCCATTCGGGCAAATACTGATGTATCTCGGCACAGCCGACACATCACCTGTTACCTATAACCTATTAACTAAGGCAACACCGCACAAAGACCGCCTGAAGGCTTTGTACGCAACTTACTTGCATCTTTTCCGTCATATTACACATTTTTTCCTTGAAATACGGTAGTATTCCTTCGGAAAATCTGTGCAATCTGACGAAAAAGCTGACTGCGCAATTTGCGCACAATCTTCGTGCGGTGTTGCCCTAAAGAAAAGACCTCCTGCCAATAAAATGACAGGAGGTTATTTATCAGTATCTTAATGTTCCGGCCTTTGTGACGCCGATGTAGGTCTTGCCGGTGTTGAGGTCAAGGGTCGAGCCATCTTCGTTTGTCAGCTCTAACTTGCCGAAGTCGCCGTCCTTTGCCCACTTGATAGGCTTTATCTTGCCTGCTGTGAGAAGATAGCCGCTGCCGCCGTCCATGTCAAAGCTCACTATCTTGCTTTTTTCGCTAACGACCTTTATCTCGGGAACTTCAAGTATCACAAGGTTTGTGAATTCAAGCTGCTTGTTCTTTACCTGATCCATGTGCTTTGAGCCGTTGTGCAGCTTCTTGTAGGTCTTGGTCTTTTTGTTGTAGTCAAACTGCGAGAAATACCAGTCGGAGAAGTAAACGGTAGCCTTGGTGCAGTCGTCGCCGGCAGGTTTTGTGAACTCGTCGTAGAAGCTGAAAATGCTCTCGTAGCCGTCCTTTATCTCCTGCCTGATGCCGAGTGCGGATATCTCGTCCATGACCTGCGGCCCCTTGAGATAGCCTGTGTGCTCGATGTCCATGTAAGACATTCTGTCATAATCACGGTCGTAGATGTCGCCGTTGCTCATGCCGTCTATGTGGTCGATAGAAAGGTCTGTAAACATCGGCCTGCATATTATCGGGTCAGAGCCCCAGTGCAGATACACCGCATCAAAGCACTGCGCAAAGAGCATATAGTAAAATCTCGCACTTCTCACCGAGCAGACGTTTGGTATGTCAGCCTCGTCGCTGTACACCGCCATAAGCCTTGTTATACCGCCCTCGGCGACTATCTCAAACAGCACGTCTGCATCATATATGCCGTACTGGGGGAGTGCGGCTTCTATGTTGTTTACCATTACAGCGCAGGGGCGCTTGCCCTTGCCCTCGTTTGATACATCGTAAAGGCCTGTCAGCTGGTTGTAGTTTTCCTTCTTGGCGGCCTTTTTCTTCTTGGTCTTTTTCTTTGTAACGGCCGTCTCAGCACCTGTAGGCTGCTCCTCGGGGGCTTCTGTGACAGCTTCTGTCACAGCCTCGGTAGCAGATGTAGTGTTTGTTTCAGGCTCGGCCGGATCTATTTTTGAAGCGCCGCAGGCAGATGAGCTTATAGTCATTATGACAGCGGCAGCTATGCATATCAGTTTCCTGATTGGTCTTTTCATAATAATCACCCGGAAATATTATATCACATTTTGTGCAAATTGTCAACGGAATGATAAAAAATAATACATTCCGGGTCGAAGCATTTTTTATACAATGATAAAGCGCCCTTCCTTGGTGTAAGGAAAGGCGCTTTTGCGTGAGACGGCCTGTAAGCCGGGTTTTGTCGTGTACGGCAATCTATCTGCGCTTTATGTCGCCATAAAGCTTTAGCCCCCTACAGCTTGGGCCTGACGAGCAGCCATTGACCATGGGCTGCCATTGGGGTTGCATCGGGTAAGGTTTACACGGCAGACGCATCTCTGCGCCTCCGGTGAGCTCTTGCCTCACCATTCCACCCTTACCGGAAAACCGGCGGTATCTTTTCTGCTGCACTTGCTCGGGAGTCGCCTCCGGCTGACGTTATCAGCTACCCTGCTCTGTGATGCCCGGACTTTCCTCACAGACTATAGCGTCTGCGCTGCCGTATAGCCGTCTCACGGTATATATTTTATCATATATCGCCTGTTTTGTCAACGTGCATATTATTGGATAAAAATGCGTAAAAGTGTGAATTATATGTTGATTTTTTTGTAGGAATGTGGTATAATAACTGTAACTGGATATATAAATAAAAATATGGGGGGCGTTTGGTATGTTGAATGAAAAAAGCGGCAGCGGCAGCGAGCCGGTATCGTTTCTTAAACTCGCACTTGCACTCGCTGATGACTACGAGAGCATATACGTTGTTGACCTTGATGACGACAGCTATGTGGAGTATTCCACAGCCGGGGCAAAAAAGGAAATGACCGTCAGTTCGTCCGGCAACAACTTCTTTGAAGAGCTTATATCAAATACCCGTAAGCTCGTTTATCAAATGGATCAGCAGATGTTCCTTGATGCCTTCAAAAAGGAAAAGGTGCTCAAAACCCTCGATGAGAGCAAGAGCTTTGTGCTCGACTACAGGCTCGTTATAAACGGAATTCCGAGGTATTATGCGCTCAAGGGCATCAGGGGCGGCAATAACCTTGTCATAGGCGTTCGGAATATTGATTCCCAGCGCAGGCGTGAGATAGCCGAGAAGGAGCAGAACAGGACATACATCGAGATAGCCCAGTCGCTCGCAAGCCTTTATGAGGTAATATACTATATCGACATCAATACAGGCCACTATACCGAATACAGCGCTTCTGAGAGCTTTGCAAGGCTCGGTATCGACAGGGGCGGTGAGGACTTCTTTGAAAAGATGCGCTCGGACGTTATAAAATACCTGCATCATGACGACTGCTATACCGTCATGCGCCAGCTCGAAAAGAAGACTCTATTAAAAGCACTTGAAGAAAAAGCTGTGTTCTCGACTGTCTACAGACAGATGCTTGACGGTAAGCCGCAGTATGTAAACCTTATCGCTATCAAGATGAAAGACGACAGCGACAGGATAGTAATAGGCGTTCGCAATATCGACAAGCAGAAGCGTAAGGAAAAAGAGCTGCGTGATGAGAACCGCACCTTCAACGAGATAGCTATGGCGCTCGCACAGAGGTATGAAGTAATGTACCACGTAAATATCGAGACTGACGAATACCGTGAATTCAGCGCCAATGAGAAATACGCAAAGCTCAATATCGGCACTACGGGCTCTGATTTCTTTACAGATACGCAGAAGAACATGAAGCGTGATATCTACCCAGAGGATTACCCGATGATGGCGCTTGCCATGCGAAAGGAAACACTTCTTGAAAAGCTCAGGCTCACAGGAAAGACATTTATAAACTACCGCCTTATGCTTGATAACAGGCCGCAGTATGTCACACTGTTCGCCGTAAAGCCTAAGGAGGACAGCAAGCATATCATCGTTGCAGTCGCAAACGTAGATGCTGCCAGAAGAAGCGAGCTTGACATTAGCGATGCTATCGGCAGTGCTATGGATATGGCAAACCGTGACGGTCTGACAGGTGTCAAGAACAAGCGTGCATACGAGCAGGCTGAGATACAGACTGACGAGCAGATATCCGCAGGCGAGAGCGGGCAGTTCGCAGTTGCGATATGCGATATCAACGACTTAAAGCAGGTAAACGACAGCATGGGCCACCACGCAGGCGATGAATACATAAAGAGTGCCTGTGCGCTAATATGCAATACCTTCAAGCACAGCCCCGTGTACAGGATAGGCGGCGATGAGTTCGCAGTTATCCTTAAGGGCATGGATTTTGATGACAGGAACGATCTTATAAATGATCTTAACTCCGAGCAGGAAGGAAATATAAGCAGCGGTCAGGTGACTGTCGCTGTGGGCATATCCGACTTCATCTCGGGAAGTGACAAAAAGCTGCAGGACGTTTTCGAGCGTGCTGATGAGGCAATGTACGAAAACAAAAAACAATTCAAGCTGCAGCATAGATAAGGAGCTAAAATGGGAATAATCCTATCACAGCGGGAGCAGCGCTTCGGTGAGCTGTTTGAGCAGCTTATCGATGCTATGACCGACAATGACAGAACAGACAAAAAACGAATTGAGGATATACTCGGTGACATTGCAGCTATTTTGAGGCTTTCAAAGGCGATAACAAGGCTCTGCCGCAACAAGCATGAGGAAGAGATGGGCGGCGGTGAAAGGCTTTGCAGCTATGACCTGCACGAGGAGGACGAGGTGCTCGTTTACACACACAGGTTAGAGCTCAGCATGATGTCATACGGCACTATCGAGCTGTATATGAAAAGGGGCAGCGAGCCGTTTGATGACTTTGAAAAAAGCAAGGCTGTGCTTGTATCAAAGACGCTTCTGACATTCCTTTGCCGCAACCGCATGAAAAACGTCATAAGGGAATTAGCGCTCTTTGACGACAGCGGCTTTAGAAACCAGCGCAGCTTTTTCAACTTCATTATGGAAGCGAGCGCAAAGGGTACGCTCGGCGGCAGGGCAGCAGTGCATTACAACCTGCGCCACTTCTCGCTCGTAAACCAGCAGATAGGCAGAAGCTCCGGCGATACTGTGCTGCACAGGCACTTTATGGCTCTTGAAAAGATAATAGGTGACAGGGGCATAGTCACACGCTTGGGCGGCGATAATTTCCTTGCAATATGCGGCAAGGAGCAGCTTGATGATGTAGTGAAATACCTTACCGAGACAACTGTTGTTTACGATGACAGCGACGGCAGCAGCGTGTTTATAACCACAAGCGCAGGAATATTCGTATTCCCCGAAGTGTTCGTGATAAGAGACCCCGGCGAGGTGCTCAACAATGTGTTCACCGCAGCAAGGGAAGCCCAGACGGGCGGCAAGGAGCATATAGTCTACTACAGCGACAAGCTGCTTGAAGGCAGGGACAAGACGATGCTTGTGCAGCAGCTTTTCCCGAGGGCACTTGAAAACGGCGAGTTCAACGTTTACTATCAGCCGAAGGTCAATGTGTATACCGGCAAGATAGTCGGTGCAGAGGCTCTTTGCAGGTGGATAAGAGACGGCGTGGTTGTTCCGCCGGTCGATTTTATACCGATGCTTGAAGAAACAAACGACATCTGCAAGCTCGATATGTTCATGCTGGGCAAGGTGTGTGCTGACATAAAGCGCTGGCTTGACGAGGGCAGGGAGGTCGTGAGAGTATCTGTCAATCTTTCAAGAAAGAACATGATGAACGCCGGCCTGCTTGAAAAAATAATGGGCATTATAAACGAGAGCGGCATTCCGCACGAGCTTATCGAGATAGAGCTTACCGAGACGACGACTGACGTGGAGTTCAAGGACTTAAAGCGTGTGGTTCGTGGCTTGCAGCACGAGGGCGTGTTTGCTACTGTTGATGATTTCGGCATAGGCTATTCATCGCTCAACCTTATCAAGGCTATCCCGTGGAACGTGATCAAGGTAGACCGCAGCTTCCTGCCTGATGACATAAATAGCACGAGCTTTGTAATGTTCAAGTATGTTGTTGCAATGGCCAGGGAAATGGGTCTTGAATGCATAGCCGAGGGCGTTGAGACGCAGGCACAGCTGAGCGTTCTGAAAGAGAGCGGCTGCAGCATAGCGCAGGGCTTCCTGTACGATATGCCGCTGCCTGTCAGCGAGTATGAAGATCGTCTTAAAATGAAGAAATACACATTGTAATATCAGCCCGTAAGTGAAATGCTTACGGGCTTTTGCAGCTGTTATGCATGGGCTTGACTAGGCAGTTGATAAGTGCTATAATGAGCATAAACTGAGTTTTATAAAGCGGTGATGAAAATGGAAAGACCAAATGATGCAGAGCTTTTACTGGTCAATGAGTTTAAAAGGACTATATGGTCAAAGTTCCGCAAGGGTATAAAGGAATACGACCTGATACAGAAAGGCGACAGGATAGCCGTATGCATATCCGGCGGCAAGGATTCGATGCTCATGGCGCTGTGCATGAAGCGTCTGCAAAGATACTCGGACGTGCCGTTTGAGCTGATATATCTTGTTATGGATCCGGGCTACAGCAAGGTCAATTTCAAACAGATAGAGGGCAACGCACAGCGGATGGATATACCGATACAGGTATGCAAAACACGGATATTTGAATCCGCAGAGAAGGCAGAGCAGCACCCGTGCTTTCTGTGTTCAAGGCTAAGGCGAGGATATCTCTACAAGACCGCACAGCAGCTCGGCTGCAACAAGATAGCGCTCGGGCATCATTTTGATGATGTGATAGAGACGATACTCATGGGTATGCTCTACGGCTCGCAGATGCAGACGATGATGCCCAAGATACACAGCGAGCACTACAAGGGTATGCAGCTGATACGGCCTTTATACTTAGTGCGTGAGCAGGACATCATCAGCTGGCAGCAGCAAAACGGGCTGGAGTTTATCCGCTGCGCCTGCCGCATCACCGACAGCAGCACGCAGGGCAGTTCAAAACGCCAGGAGATAAAGGCGCTTCTTAAACAGCTGCGTGAGGTGAACCCTGCCGTTGACATGAACATATTCCGCAGTGCCGAGAACGTAAATCTTCAGACGCTGATATCCTATCACCGTGGCGAGGAGCGGCATCATTTCCTTGATGACTACGACGAGGGGAGAAGCGTCAGGGGAACGGTAGCGTGGGAGACGGAAGAATAGTGAATGGTAAAGAGTGAAAAGTGAATAGTAAAGGTATCGCCTGCGGCGATGATTTGAAGTATCATCGGTCGCAGGCGGTATTTCTTTATGTAATTATAACATGAGCCATAATAAAAAGACCTTCCGGTAAAACCGAAAGGCCTTTTTGGAGCTGGTAGCCGGACTCGAACCGGCGACCGAGGACTGTTTTTAAAGTGAACATAATTTTTGTTTTTGATTGTTACGCTGCTTTTGCCACAGTTTCATTCAGTTCGCCTACGAATCTGTAATATATCTCTACCTGCTGATATGTTTTCCCATAGAGCTTTTCCTTGTGGTGGACAACTATTTTGTCGATAAGCTCATTGAGTATATCAGCGTTGAGTTCCTTTATATCCGTATAACTGTCAATTACTTTTGTAAATTTATCGGCGGCATCGGATCTGGCTTTGAGCATCGTGATCTCATATGTCAGTTCAGGTATAGTCTTCTTGAGTTCTGCCTGTTCTTTCTCAAATGTTTTTGTCATCTGTGCGTAGCGATCATCTGAGATCTTTCCGAGTGCATTATCTTCATAGAGCTTGTTGAGCAGGCGGTCTATCTCAGCTACTCTGCCCTGTGCTTTTTCAAGCTCATGTTCATGCTGTATTATCTTCTTTGCACTGCTGTCGCTGCACTTGCTGTCGAGGAATGACCTGAACTCATCCTTATTCTTACGATATGACTTCAGCACTCTCCGGACATCTTTCAGCACAAGCTTGTACACCACATCGTAGGTAATATAATGCGATGCACAATATTCCTTGCCGTGAGTATTGTACATCCAGCATGAGTATGCTCCGTGATATGTACCGTCTTTGCGTTTCTTCTGCGAGTAGGTGAGTGCGTGACCGCAGTCGGCACAGTAGAGAAGTCCTGCGAACATCTGAACCTCACCTGTCAGCGTTGAACGCCTTTTGGTACTCATCATTCTGTGTGCTTCGTCCCACAGCTCCTGAGAGATTATCGGTTCATGACAGTTCTCAACGATTATCCAGTCCTTTCTCGGAACCTTGACCTTCTCCTCGCTTTTCATCGACTTGCACCGCTGCTTTCCGTAGATCAGTTTGCCGAGGTAGACCTCATTTTCAAGTATCACTCGGATCGAAGTAACGTGCCAGTCGAACTCCTTTCTCCAGTAATCCGACTTGAAGTAATCAGGATTGTGGAGATTGAAGTAAGCGATAGGAGTGAGAACTTTTTCCTCGCGGAAGATTTTCGTGGTCTTATTGTAGCCTATCCCCTGTGCCGCCATTCTGAATATCCTGCGTACTATTTCAGCGGCAGGTTCGTCTATCACAAGATGATGCCTGTCGTTGGGGGCCAGCTTGTAGCCGAAGGGCGGCTTTGAACCGATGTACTGTCCGGCTTTCGCTTTTGCCTTCTTCGCAGTCTTAGTCTTGATAGAAGCCTCTTTTGCGAAGTAATCGTTCAGCACATTACGCATCGGGAACATCATATCGTTTTCATTTTTCATGGAGTCGTAGTTGTCGCTCACAGCAATGAACCGAACCCCGAGCTCATTGAACTTTTCAACATACATTCCGACTTCGATATACGATCTTCCGAATCGTGACTGGTCTTTTACCAGGACAGTATCTATCAGCCCGTTCTGAATGTCCTCATACATTCTCTGGAACGCAGGACGGTCAAAGTTAGTGCCGCTGTATCCGTCATCATCGTACACTTCGTAATTATCTATCGCATGATCCTTGCAGTACTGCTCCAGTAATAATTTCTGCGAGCCAATGCTTACGCTTTCGCCCATTCGCCCGTCATCGACCGAGAGCCTGCAATACAGAGCTGCTTTTTTAGGCTGTTTGTTTTTCATTATAACTCCTTTCACAGCCGTGCAGCAGATCCTTACACGGACAGTATACCACACCTCCGCTCAGGAATCCAGTGTGCACAGCTGATTTCGTAGGACTGCACAAAAAACATTTTCCGACTTTTACATCGACTCGCTCTCGGTCTGCTTTGCATCAAAGGCAGGCTTTTCATTTCCCCTTTCGAGCTGTCGGAGCATTAGTTCTCCGAGTGACTCTTCAGCTCTTATCCTGCCAAGGAAAGCAGACCAAACACGATAGGTGACACCGTCAACAGTACAGTCGTGATGCAATACGGACTGTACATCAGGATCTTCACTGCAATGAGTCTTTTCAAGGTTTACGCTTATACATCCGCCTCCTCTAAAACTATTCAATTCAAATTCACAGGTACAAAATCAAATCGTACCGTCTTTGCTGAGCCTGCGTGTTACCAGCCCAGACTTTTTGAGCATCCCTTGCGAGGCCTGCTCGGTTTTTTATCACTCCTCTCACAGCGGCAATTATGCTGCTCAGACACCTCCCATATCTCCCTAATCATAGCCTTTATCTGGCTTTTTCCTCAAAAAAAACGCCTGCTTTTTTGAAAGTTCCAAGGAAAGACGCCTCTGCTTACGTCACAGCAAATGCCGAAGAATCAGCGGGCACTGCCCGTCCGATGTGGAATGGCGGGCACAAATGACGCCAGCCTTTTTCCTGCAAACCAAAAAGGGGCACGGGTTCTCCCGTTTTCAGCAGCAGGCGGAATGCCGTTTGCTATGCTTGCCGGTCTTGCGGACCGACTTTTGTCCCCCTGCACTGTCCGTTTTTTTTTTCTTCCTCTGATATATCCCCCAACTCGCTCCACGTTGCGCGACAATCGCGTTCAACGGGAGAGGTGGGGTAACTATACTATTTCGATTTTGAATACGGTTTAGATCTTGCCGACTTATAGCTTGTACTCTCAATTCCGAATGTCAGGAATTTACGGGCAGACTGACCGTTAGAGCCTGTCATGAGCTTGTCGGTCAGCATCTTGCTGTACTCCGAGCGAATATCGTTGAAATCATCGTCCTGCTCGGGTATCTGGATAGTCTTTATCAGCTTGTCCTTTGAACGATTCTGGTTCTCAAAGGTCAGCAGATCGGAAATACCGTCAAACTGGCTCTTGATGCCGTCTTTGAACAAGTCACAGCACCAATCTTCAAGTGCGTCTATCGCATCACTGATGCACCGTTCTATCCGCTTTATACTGGAACGCAACATTGTCTGCGGAAATGCTCTCACGCTGTGCTGTGTTGATGAAAACTGCAACGATACCGATGAGCCTATCGTCTTTTCGGAGTGGGCATTCATCACAGGAGCAAACATTCAGCGTAGCGACTATACCTTTGCGGAGCTGCTAAGTCAGGACGAGGCTCAGCTCAGTATCAGCGGAGATGAGGGAACGTTCCTGCAAAAATATATTTGTCATTACAGGAGGTTAGGTGAAAATGGCTGAAGGACTATTTGAAAATGTTTACAATCCCGATGTACTGTCGTGTCTGGCGAATCTCTCCAACGATGAAGTTTTCACGCCTCCCGAGGTTGTAAACCAGATGCTTGATATGCTGCCGCAGGAGCTTTTCTCCGATCCCGACACTACATTTCTCGATCCCGCCTGTAAAACAGGAGTATTTCTCCGTGAGACAGCCAAGCGGCTCATCAAGGGACTTGAACCGCAGTTTCCCGATTTGCAGGAGCGTATCGACCATATCTTTCATAAACAGCTTTTCGGTATCGCTATCACGGAGTTGACGAGCCTGCTGTCACGGCGCGGACTTTATTGCAGCAAGTATCCAAACAGCAATTATTCCGTCAGCTGATTTGACGATGCACAGGGCAATATCCGTTTCAAGCGAATCAGCCACAAATGGGAAAAGGGCAAGTGCGTTTACTGCGGTGCGTCCGAGAGCCAGTACGAGCGCGGCGATGAGCTTGAGACTCACGCCTATGAATGGATACATACTATAAAGCCAGAGGAAATATTTAAAATGAAATTCGATGTTATTATATCAAATCCGCCTTATCAGCTTAGTGACGGCGGAAATGGTGTTGGTGCTAAACCAATATATCATATTCAAGTTCAAGCGTTATGAAGACGCCAGCCTTGTTTATACAGGCATCGACAAGCACGAAAGCGACGAGATCGGTGGTTGGGATACTGTTATCCGCCGTGAGGAATACGAGAAGCTATTCTATAATCAGCAGGCAACTATGGACGCTCCTGAGAACAATGAATCTCCAGCAGACACTATTGCCGCTGCCGTTACTGTAACTCCACCAAAACAGGAGCTTGTTACTGCACAGTACGGCATACCTACTCCTGACAATAAGCCTAAGAAGCCTTCTGTTCCTGTAAAAACTGAAGCCGAATCCTTCGATGTTTCAAAAGTCAAAGTCGGTATCAAGGTGTCACATAAGATGTTCGGTGTCGGCACTGTTGTAAAAAAGTATAAGTCCAATAAGTATGTTATAGTTCATTTCAAGGAAGGCGAAAAGCAATTCTTGTTGCCTGATGCGTTTACTAAGGGGTTTCTTGGTTTTATACAATAAAAATGATACAGTCAAGATTAACGGCAGGAAGAAATCTTCCTGCCGTTTTGAGTTTATAAACAATACCTCATCTGTTTGTCATATCATTTACTTAAATAGTTAAGATATAATACGAACAATGCTTGTGGCGACAGTGATGAAACTTCTAATGTTTTACCGAAACTGATAAACTGGTTGAACTGTTCTTCTCTAGTTGCAGGATTGGTATGATATTTTTCTTTACTGATTTCATATTTCATCATTTCAAATATAATTCTTCTCGTGGTTGTCGGAATTGAATTTATCTGTTTCGTTAGCTCATCAAAAGTTATTTCCGATTGCGGACAAAATACATTTACAAGCTCATATTGTTTGCTTGATAAAGTGAGTTTTTTAACATCAGGTTGAGAAATATGTAAATCAGCCCACAGTTGTTTTACATCACGTATTTCAACCGGTTTTGTAATCTTAAGTTTTGATTTAAAGTCAGCCTCACTTTCGTTGCCGAAACGATAAAAAATAACATTTTCCACGCTGCTTTTGTTTATGCATTTAAAAATGTGACTATCATTATTGGGGGCTAATCCTATAATTGTCAATTCGCCCGTCATGCTCTCAAAGACGTCAAAGTAATAATTGTCGCCCCAATATAGATTTTTCTCTATACCTGTTGTCAACATATCTCGTTGATCAGGTGGCAATGTACGCATCAAATCATCTACGTTTAATTTGCCGCTCTTTATCTCATCTTTTACGTTCTCAAACCATTTGAAGCATTGAGTACTTGAAGTAGCAAATGAATACTTCATATCGCCACTAAAATCGAGGATGCCGTTACAATTACACTGCTTCAATGTTGGTAGGTATTTGTTTGCGATTTTTTTCTTGTGGCGATAATAACCAAGAGCATTTTTATGATTTTCGGAATGATATATTGTCTTATAATCTCCATGTAAATGCAGTACTTTTCTATTAAGGCTTTTCTCTAAAGAGTTGTCATAGTTTAAAGAAAAAATGTTATCATAATTTAGGAAATACCATTTTGCTGCCTTAGGAATGCTTAGTGTCTGTATTTTACCTTCACAGTATATCGCATCTAAAAGCATTTGGCAATAGCCTTGTTTGGCTGCTTTATAATATTGTAACAAATCATCATTATCAAGCAAATATATTTGAAACAATAAGATAATATCTTCCATTCCTAATTGTTCTATACTCGTAATATCTTCGGTATAGGTCCTTTGAAAACCTTTTATTGCTGATCTTAATAATACCACCGTCTGCTCATCAGTGCATTTATATGGCACAGCATCATATTTTCTTTGTTGAACATCTCTTGCTATTGATGGCATATTTAAAAATAGCTCAACAATTTCATCACCACTTATTATTCCGTTAAATAGGCTATCATACTTACCTATTTTGGCTTTGGCAAGCATTCGAGTTAGAATCCACTTATTCAAATAATCAAAACCGCCAAGTTGAATATCAAGCCCATTTCCTACTAACAAGTTATTTTGCATTTTAAATGCCCCATTTCAAATTATGATAATTTTATTATACTATAAAAGATTGAAAAAAACAATAACAAAGAACCGCTTAGGGGTAATCCTAAGCGGTTTGTCATTGGAGCTTGTGACGGGACTCGAACCTGCGACCTGCTCATTACGAATGGATGAGGATATGTTTTATGCGTTTTAGAATAATTTGATAATGTTTGAAATTGTGCGTAAATGCGCGGTTTTTCATTTAATACTGTTAAGCGGTGCATGGCGGCTTTTTATTTCTTGTATGACCAAAGTATGTCCAAAAGCAGCGCGTTTTTAAGCGTAGAATACGAACATCGTTTTTTCACCCTAAGCGGTTGAAAATCCTCCCGAACTATGCTATAATAATAAGTAAAGCATTTATCCCCATATAAAGGAGCGTGACCGAAATGCCGACACTTGACTGGATAGGCAAGGATAAAGTCATCAATCACCACATGGACGTGCCGTACCGTGTGCTTGATCCGCAGTATGAATACGGCGAACCTGACGGCAACATGATAATTCACGGCGATAACCTCTCTGCGCTAAAATCGCTTTTACCGCAGTATGAGGGAAAGATCCGCTGTATCTACATAGATCCGCCCTACAACACGGGAAACGAGGGCTGGGTATACAACGATAACGTCAATGATCCCCGTATCAGGAAATGGCTCGGTGAGGTTGTAGGCAGTGAGGGCGAGGACTTGTCCCGGCATGATAAGTGGCTGTGTATGATGTATCCTCGGTTGAAGCTCCTGCATAAGCTGCTTGAGGAGGACGGGGTTATTTTTATTTCGATTGATGATAATGAGCTTTACTTCTTAAAAATGATTTGTGATGAGATATTCGGCTCAAACTGTTTTGTTTCTAATATTTCATGGCAGCGTACATATTCAACACGAAACGATTCAAAGGGTATTCCTGCCGAAGTTGAGCATATCCTTGTTTATGGTAAGACTGGTGATTGGCAACCAGGCAAGTTGCCGAGAACTGCTGAAATGGATAGTAGATATTCAAGTCCTGACAATGATCCTCGTCCGTGGAAAGCCGGAGATGCAAGCGCACCGGGGGCGGCAACACATACAGGTATGGTCTATGCAATTCAGCACCCGATAACAGGTAAACTACTCTATCCTCCGAATAATCGTTGTTGGACTTTCGGACAACCTCAGATGTTTGAAATCATGTCCTATTGGGCTGAATATGAACTGCGTGAGATTGATGATTATGAGAAACGTTCAGTTATCTGCGGTGCTGATTCAAAAGTGCCTGAAAGAATAGCAGCTATTATGCTGAAAAATGATTGTGAAGATACATACAAAAAAGCACAAGAGATTTATGATAAAGGAACATGGGCTTTACTGTATTTCACCAGCAAAGGTAAAGGTGGTCTTGCTTGCAAGAGATACCTTGAAGATGTTGGTGGTAAACTTGCCACAAACCTTTGGCTTTATGATGAAGTCGGTCATACCGATGAAGCCTCAAAACAGCTAAAAGCTATTTTTGACGGTTCTGCACCGTTTGACACTCCAAAAACTACCCGCTTATTAGAGCGTGTTCTTCAAATTGCAACCGACAAAGATTCCATTATCCTCGACAGCTTTGCAGGCTCAGGCACAACTGCCCACGCTGTCCTCAACATGAACAAGCAGGACGGCGGCAACCGCAAATTTATCCTGATTGAGATGATGGACTATGCCGACAGTATCACCGCAGAACGTGTGAAGCGTGTTATTGACGGCTACGGCGAGGGCAAAAAGGCGGTCGAGGGAACGGGCGGCGGCTTTACGTTCTATGAGCTGGGCGAAACGCTCCTTGACGGTGAGTACCTCAACGAGAATGTTCCGCTTGATAAGATACGCAGCTATGTCTATTTCACCGAAACAAAACAGGCTGTCACCGACAAGGCGGACGAGCCGTATTTCCTCGGTGAATACTTCGACACGGCATACTATTTCTATTACGATAAGAACGAAGTCACGACACTTGACAGGGAGTTCCTGCACACGGTAAAGACCAAAGCCGAAAGCTATGTGATCTATGCCGATAAGTGCATTTTGAGCGATGAGGAGCTTGAAAAGTTCCATATCACTTTCAAGAAGATCCCCCGTGACATTA
Organism: Ruminococcus sp. NK3A76; assembly: GCF_000686125.1. Classification (NCBI taxonomy): domain Bacteria; kingdom Bacillati; phylum Bacillota; class Clostridia; order Eubacteriales; family Oscillospiraceae; genus Ruminococcus; species Ruminococcus sp. NK3A76. The sequence goes on along the minus strand of NZ_JMMA01000002.1, from coordinate 2,086,410 downwards.
CAAGAATGTGAGGTGCAGACTATGGAACTTAACAGCTATCAGCGTGAAGTCATGGGCAATCTGTCCGCATACCTGTCTGCGCTGAATGAAACAGGAAATCTTGACAAGGCTTGGCTCAAATATTGGAACGATCAGGACGTTGCTGTTGGTCTTGGTCCTGGCAGTGTTCCCAGCTACCGCAACAGTATCAAGGGTGTACCCCATGTTTGTATGAAAGTACCGACAGGCGGCGGTAAGACCTTTATGGCTTGTGCTGCCGTCCGCCGTATCTTTGATGCATTGCCGCAGGGTAAGCCGAAAATGGTTGTGTGGCTCGTTCCGTCCGATCCGATACTTGTGCAGACCACAACAAACCTTATGAATCCCGATCACCCATACACACGGCGGTTAAATGCGGACTTTGGCGGCAGAGTTGGCGTATTTACAAAGGAAATGCTTCTGAACGGTCAGAATTTCACTCCCGATACCGTCCATGAACAGCTTACGGTTTGCATTCTGAGTTACAGCTCTCTGCGTATCGACAGCAAGAAGAAAGATGTTCGCAAGGTCTATCAGGAAAACGGCAATCTCAAAAACTTTTCCGATCAAATAAAGGACAAAACCGAGCTGCTTAAAGATACTCCCGACACAGCTTTGATTCAGGTACTGCGTCACCTTTCGCCCGTTGTAATTGTGGACGAGAGCCACAACGCAGGCTCAGACCTCAGCGTGGAAATGCTGAACAACCTTAATCCGTCATTTGTTCTTGATTTGACGGCTACACCTCGCAAGAACAGCAACATCATTTCGTATGTTGATGCCAGAAAGCTCAAAAAGGAAAATATGGTCAAGCTGCCTGTTATCGTGTATAACCGAACTTCCAGAGACAGTGTTATTGACGATGCCATTCATCTTCGTGGCATACTGGAGCAGCAGGCTATCGAGGAAGAAGAACGCACAGGCAAGTATATTCGTCCTATCGTACTTTTCCAGGCACAGCCGAAGAATAATAACGATAATGACACTTTTGATAAGGTCAAGGAGATACTTCTCGGCAGAGGTATCCCCGCAGAACAGATAGCGATAAAGACCTCTAAGGTCAATGATCTCGGCAAAACTGACCTTATGAGCCGTGATTGTCCGATAAGATACATCATTACGGTCAACGCTCTGAAAGAGGGCTGGGACTGTCCGTTTGCGTATATCCTTGCAAGTCTCGCCAATAAGACCTCAAAGGTCGATGTTGAGCAGATACTCGGCAGAATACTCCGTCAGCCGTATGCCCGTAAGCATAGCATGAAGCTGCTGAACAGCTCATTTGTGCTTACTTGCTCCAATGCGTTCCACGATACCCTTGACAGCATTGTTGCAGGCTTGAATAATGCAGGCTTCTCACGCAAAGACTACCGTACTGCCGAAACTCTCCCCATAACCGAAACGGAGCCGCCTGTTCCCGAACCTCAGCCGGAGCAGACCACAATGCAGTTTACTCCCGAACCTACACCGGAAGCAGAAACAGAAGATGATTTCTCGGATATTCATACACCTGTCGAGCCTGCGCCGTACTCGGAAACTGTAAAAACAGCTCCGCCGTCCGTAGAAGAAATGATCTCGCAGGCTGAGGAAACAGCGGAGCAATACGAGGAAGAAACAAAGCAAGATAATGGATGGACGAGCGATGAGCTTGATGGTATACTGAAATCATATCGTGTTCAGGAGCAGTTCACCGAACGGGTGCAGGAACTGAAAATACCACAGTTCTGCATTGAATCTGTTCCCGATCTTTTCGGGGGCAATACGGCTCTGCTGACAAAAGAAAGCCTGATGAAAGGTTTTTCTCTGAGTGAGCAGGACGCTTCTGTTACATTTAGCTTGTCAACAGGCGAAATGTTTGAGATAGATGTCGAGAGCCAGGGTGAGGCTGTGCCGAAATACAAAAAACTGTCCTCTCTCGATGATGAATATATGCGTAAGCTCCTTGCGAAACTCGCTCCTGAAGAAAAGATTGAACACTGCACAAAGTTGATTTGCCATGAGATCAACCGTGATAACGCTTTCAGCACCTCAGAGGTTGAGAATTATGTCCGCCGTATCATAGCGAACATGACCGAGGACAATCTGGCAGCACTTGAAACCTCTTATATCACTTATGCTACACGAATCAAGGAGAAGATAAAAACTCTGCGTGAAGCCTATATGCAAGAGCGTTTCTATGATCTTATCGAGCGTGACCGTGTATTCACCGATGCTACATATACTTTTCCTATGGTGATAACTCCGTCCGAATCCACGGATAAAGTACCGAAATCGCTGTATGAAGCAGAATGGGACAAGATGAATAACTTTGAACGCCGTACTCTTGATGTGATAGCAGGCTGTGAGGGCGTTCTGTGGTGGCATAGGATCATTGAGAAAAAAGGCTTTCATATCAATGGTTTTATCAACCATTACCCTGATTTTATTGTGATGATGAAATCAGGTAAAATCGTCCTTGTCGAAGCAAAGGGCGATGACCGTGACAACGGTGACAGCAGAACAAAACTGAAACTCGGACAAACTTGGGCGGCACAAGCAGGAAGAAAATTCAAGTATTTTATGACTTTCGATCAGAACTCTATCGAAGGAGCGTATAACCTTGAAGATTTTGCAGAGGTACTTAGAGATCTATAAAGCTAATTGGTAATGTACTTTGATATTTGGCTTTAAAGATATCTATAAACATAAAGGACGGCTCAAAACCGTCCTTTTTTTTATTATTTCTGTATATTAATTTCAATTTTTCTCGGAGTTTACCCTAATCTGCAAGGCTGAGGGCTTTCACCGATTATGTCGGGCAAATGCTTTTTAAACTCTATAAAGAGAACAACTTACTTCAAAATTCTCCATTCCTACAGTGTAGAAATCTACTACAGCGCAGTAATAAGGGACAAACTATTCTGATTCGTGCGATTAAAAATTTTAATCAACGTTATGTATGATTAAGCCACATTTTTTCGCATATCCAAACTTTTCGCCGCACCGCCCGTAATATGCCTTACAAAACAAACCGCCGCCGATGCTGTGCTTATCATATACTCATTTCTTTTTGGAATAGCAGCTCTGTGTGGGACATTTTCAAGACATTCGGGGAAAATCACCTCATCAAAAATTGACCTGTCATATATGTTATAATCAAGGTATGGAATAACAAGAATATTCTTTATATGAGGATATTTTCTTTTCAGTCCATAGACAGTTTTTGCCGATACTCTGTCAAAACCACCCATTCCACCCGACATAAAATCGGTGTATCCTTTATTTATCAGCTCTGTTATTTTTGCAGTCAGCTTTTCTGTGTCCAGTCCGGTAATATCGCTGTGGCCTATAAATACAACTGTTTTTTCTTTCATTTCATCACCCGTAACATATTATATAACATAGATTATAACATATATAATATCGGTTAGTCAAGTTATAATATATGTGTAGAGGTGATATACTATGGCTAAAAAGCTTGAAATTACAAAGCGCTCAAAGATAAAAGGCGACGATGGATACAAGGTGTTTTCCGTCAGGATAAAGGAGGAAACAGTCGAAAAGCTGGAGGCTCTTTCAGTAGAAACAAACCGCTCAAGAAACGAGCTTATAAACCTTATGCTTGAATTCGGCATTGACAATTGTGAGGTCAAGGAGTCGGAATGATCATATGTACAAATACGATATCTTCATTTTGTGCAAATGGTCAATTATTATAGTATGCACTTACCAATAATTGACACCCAAACTCATTTATGGTATAACAAACAAAATAGGCAAAATCATTGAAAAATGATGACGCAAAGCCAAAGGGTCTAAGCCGAAAGGTATGACAGCCGGTTGCCGAGGACGATGTGTTCTTGATATATTCGGATCATAAGGCAATGCGTCATGGGCGTGTTGCCTTGTTTTATATTGCAGAGGGAGTGATTATATGTTTAAGAGATTTATTTCATGTGCCGCGGCGCTTGCAATGGCGTTTGGTGCGGCGGCGTATCTGCCAGAGGGACCCGTCACTGATGGTATTGACAGAGGATAAAGATATGGCATTTATCGGTGCAATGGTGGATCTAGGAAAAAGGCTGGGGATAAAGTAACCATTATTTAGGATAAAACCAGATAGGCTATCCGCTGCCGAGGTATTATGGGACTTGCTTTTATAGCTGTTTTGTGATATAATACATTTGGTATATAGTCTATGTAAAGCGGATATGATCAATGTGATATGTTTAAGGCAAGTAGAAACAATAATATGAAATATTACGTTTGGTGCGAGGATCAAGGCTCCGGTTATCAGTTTTGGAAAGCTCTGTTTAGCTCGCTTTATCCCGACCACATCGTCGAGACCAAGAATAACAATTCAAAACTGAACAAAGCCGCAGAACAGATCAAGAATGACGGAAACATATACTACATACTTATAGATGACGCAGTAGACAATCCTGATGTGATGCGTGAAACAAAACGTTTATACAGGACTATTTCAGGCAAGAATAATGTAAGGAAGATAAGTATCCATTCTTTTGAATTTTCACTTCTTTCCTTTGAAATGCTGGAAAACTGGGTGTTTGCAGAGAACGACGATCTGAAAGACAAACGCCGTGATATGCTCGAAGCAAGAAGATCTTATATCAAGCTCATCACCGGCAGCGAGACTGCTGCGGAGCTGAATGATTTCAAAAACAAGTATAACTTTTCCGACAAAAAGAATACTGAAATGATAGCAGCAAAGATACTGTATGAAATAACGAGAAACACAGGCTTTGAAACCGATAAATCGCAGGTAGGTCATTGCTTTATAAACAACTGCTGTGAGTGGGCTGACAGACAGGCTGATGATATATGCGGTCTTAACATTAACAGGCTGACTTTGACCGAGAAAATGGAACAGATAATAGAGCATTCAGTTCTGCAAAATGCGTTTAAGGAGGCTGGAATAAAATGATAACTGTATATAAAAAGAAGCCCTCCAAGAATGGCATGGAGCTTGTGACGCTCAACGATATATATTTCAACAAACATACTGTCGAGCAGCTTGATGACAAGGCGGCTGAGATAATCGAAAATATAGATCAGTCAAAAATGCTCAGTAAATACACGATAAGTTCGAGGTTCAATGGTACTGTTCTGAATATCGACAAGCTCTCGACCGGCTGCAAGACTGCGTTGAACATCATGTACAATCCCGACAAGATATTCGATATTTGCGAATGCGGTGACAATGCACTCGATGTGATCTATGCGCTGCCGCAGGGTAATGTTTATTGCAGCTATCCGTTTGTTTCATTTGAAATGGATAAGGTCAATGTCTGCGACAAAAACGGCACGAAAGTAATAGATTCCTACGAGGCTTTGAAGGAGTGGTGGACAAATGAAGATTAAACCGATCGTGACCGATCATATTCAGACCAAGCACACTTCCTTTGAAGTCGATCTTCATCTCGGATCAAATGTGACATTCATCAGCGGAGATTCGGGAACGGGAAAATCTGCGTTGTATTCTTTTTTAGAGGAGTATGCCGCTGAGGACAAGAATGTACGGTGCTTTAACTATCTCGACCTGAATAAAAAAACATATAAGGGCTCGATAAAGCGATCCGAAGGCAAGCTGTTTGTGATAGACAATGCGGACATTCTGCTTGATGACAGTATGCGCAGCTATATTGCCTTTGACAGCAAGAATCAGTACATCATCATCGGCAGAAATCCTACCGGGCTGCAGCTTACGGTTGATGAGATATATGAATTAAAAAGCGAACGAACTGACTCCATAACACTGCTCACTTTAGCAAAGAGTTTTTGAGTTGGTGTATTAATGCCTGAAAGACACGAATACTAATATGATAAACCGCCGCTGAGTTTTTTGCTCAGCGGCGGTCTGTGTTATCTGTCCTTTGAGACGTCTTCCCTCTCCTTTGTCGTGATAAACCTGTACAGCAGCAAAAGCGACACCGTTATCATTACAGCTTCGGTAATCGGCTGGGCTTTTATCATACCGCCGAAGCCGAACAGCTTGTCGAGTATCAGCAGCAGCGGTATATAGAATATGAGCTGGCGCACAAGCGTTATGCAAAAGGCGTAGATAGGCTTGCCCATTGCCTGAAATGACATTCTGCACATCGACACCGTGCCGACAAAAGGCAGGATAAACATGATGTTTCTAAGCACTCTTGCGCCTATCCTGATGACCTCCTCCGACTCGGAGAACCACCCGATGAAAAACGGCGCAAACGCCCCGTAGATAAGCATAAGACACAGCTCTGTGCCAGTGACTATCATAACACCCGAACGCAGTATCGCTTTCATTCTCGGGTAATTGCCTGCGCCGTAATTATAGCCCATAAGCGGCTGCGTGCCGGCAGCAAAGCCCTGATATATGTAGTTACCTAAACTCAGCAGCTTTTGTGCTATGCCCATAGCCGCCACCGTCAGCTCGCCATAGCCGACAGCAAGGTTGTTGTTTATGATATACGCTGCCGAGGAAAGCAGCGTTTCAAGCGATGCAGGTATGCCTACCCAGTATATCTCTCCGAGGATCTGCTTTTTCGGAACGATATATTTTCGTGAGGGTGTCAGAAGCGTCTTGCCCCTCATATAAAAGAGCAGAGATACTGCCATTCCTGCACCGTTGCCTATCACCGTGGCGATAGCCGCACCCCTTATCTGCAAGCCGAAAGTGAAGATCAAAAGCGGGTCAAGAATAATGTTGACGACAGTGCCGACTATCATTCCTACGATAGAATATGTCACCGAGCCCTCGCTTCGCAGAAACTGCCCGAAGGAGTAGTTACCCATAGTGAAAATGCTGCCTATCAGCAGTATCCGCACATACTGCTCAGTGTAGGCAAAAGTGTTATCCTTGGCACCCAAGCCCTTGACTATCGCAGACAGAAACAACAGACCCAATGTCGCGACTAACACGCTGTATATGACAGTCAGAACAAAGCCTGCGGTAAGGGTGTGGCGTGCTTTCTCTTTATCACCTGCGCCGAGACAACGTGCGATAAGTGACGATGCACCCGTACCGACCATGTTTGCAATAGCTATCATCACCATCATAACGGGGTAGGCAAGCCCCACCGCTGCGAGCTGATAATCGTCTTTAGTCAGCCCGATGAAATATGTGTCCACAAGGTTATAAAGCACCATAATGAGCATTCCGGCGATCAGCGGCACGCCCATTTTGACAACCGCCTTTGAGGGCTTTTCCGAGCTTAACGTATATATTCGTTTGTCTGAATCATGGTTTGACATTTTTATCATATCCCGAAATCGACTTTGCCGTCGGCAAGAGTGTACATCGCACCGACGACTTTAAGCCCGTGCTCCTCCTCACGGTGTATCTCAAAGCTGCTCTCGATAACGTCAACGCTTCGCCGCACATTCAGGCAGCACGCCTTATAATCGTCCTGCTCATCGCCGATAGCGAGCTTTATCTCGTCAGTAATATATTTGATATATCCGTCGGGGTCGTGATTTATCGCCGCATCAACAGCTCCGCAGTGGTCGTGCCCGAGCACAACGATAAGCCTTATCCCGAGATGCTCTGCGGCATACTCGATAGAGCCGAGCTGATGATCGTCCATAACATTTCCGGCAACACGAATGACGAACAGATCACCTATCCCTGCGCTGAAAATATTCTCGGGAATGACACGAGAATCCGAACAGGTCACGATCACCGCATAAGGCTTCTGCCCCTGCTCGCAGGTCATAGCCCGCATCTTAGGAGAGATATCCCCCTTGCTCGTCGCAGCATTAAGGTATTTCTCGTTTCCAAGCCTTAGTCTATCAAGTGCTTCATCGGCACTTACTGTGTATTCAAGTTTCATGGCAGCACGTCCTTTTGTTTTAGTTGTTGGTATAATTATACATCTTATTGTGCATTGATGTCAAGCGTAAGATGATAAGTGTTGAGAAACAACTCAAAACATGGGAGGAAGTACAATGCAGTTCTTTGAAGATTTCAGAGGCTTTACGATACGGGCGGCATTCCCTTTTATATTATTATAGCATATGAGGGGTAAAAAACAATATAGCAAAACAAATAGGTAATATGCCTGAAGTCGTAAGCTAAATGGCTCTGCGAAAAAAACTCTGTAAATTCAAAAACTGTGATAAAAACGTTAAGTTGTGAGCGGCTTGAAAATAGCCGCTCCAATTTTTTTACAGTATACAATAGATACTGTAATTTGTCAAGGTTCTTTGGATATCAGCCGATCCTGTCGGGGTACATGATCTCAAGCTCGCCCAGAACTTTGCCCCAGTTTCGCAGCGGCATGGTCCATTTCTTAGCTATCTCATGCGTCGCCAGATACAGAGCCTTCAGGAGCGCTGTATCGCTCGGAAATACACTCCTCTGCTTATTCAAGCGGCGATAACCGCTGTTAAGACTCTCTATTGCGTTGGTGGTATAAATCACCTTTCTGACATCAGCTGAGAACTTGAAGATCGGCGATATTACGTCCCAGTTCTTGTACCAGCTCTTCATAGCGTTAGGATAATCGTCCTCCCATTTCTCAGTAATGCGATCAAGAGCTTCCAGAGCAGCGTCCTCGGAAGGCGCATGATAGATCGTTTTAAGGTCATTTGCCAACTCCTTCTTGTTCTTCTCTCCGACGTATTTCAGCGTGTTTCTTACCTGATGAACGATGCAGCGCTGTAGCTCAGTTTGCGGAAATGCAGCTGATACAGCTTCTTTCATGCCTGTAAGACCGTCTGCACAGATGACCAGAATATCCTTTACGCCTCGATTTTTCAGCTCGTTCAGTACGCCGAGCCAGTACTTGGCGCTCTCGTTTTCACCGATATGTATTGAAAGAACTTCCTTGTGACCTGTCATGCTGACAGCAAGGATCACATATGCGGCAAGCTTCCTGATCTGTCCGTTATCACGCACTGAGAAGTGTACAGCATCGATGAATACTATCGGATATACTTCGTCCAATGGACGTTTCTGCCAGTCCTCTATCTGTGGCAGAAGGCGGTCTGTGATATCTGATACCATACCGTCGCTGACTTCAAATCCGTAGATATCTTCGATAGTTTCGCTTATCTGGCGTGTGGTCATTCCTTTGGCATACAGAGCAATTATCTTCTGCTCAATACCTGAGATGTCCTTCTGACGCTTCTTTACGACCTTTGGCTCAAAACTGCCGTCACGATCCTGCGGCACTTCTATTTCGGTTTCTCCGAAGTTTCCGCGGATCTTCTTGGTTTTCTTACCATTACGAGAGTCAGGATTGTCGGAACGCTCATATTCCTGATATCCAAGATGCTCGTCCATTTCGGACTCAAGCATTTCCTGGATCGTTCCTCCGAGAAGGTCTTTGAGAGCATCCTCAATATCCTTAGCCGACTTGATGTCGTATTCCTCAAGCAGCATTCCTATTATGTTCTTCTTGCCCTCGCTCATCGGTTCTCTTTTTCTTCTTGCCATAAAAAATCAGCCTCCTGTGATATTAATTCTATTTTATCACAGTTTGCTGACTTTTTACAGACTTTTTTTCAGAGGCTCAGCTAAATCTATAAGAAACACGGGCTTGACATTGATCATCAAGCCCGTATGACAGAATTTATTTAACTTTGATCTTCTTTACAGCGCTGTAGCCGCTGTAATACTTAGTCTTTCCGACTGTCTTATAAGTTCTAACCTTGACATAATAAGTCTTGCCCTTTGTGAGCTTGCTTATCGTCTTTGAAGTGCCCTTGACATTGACCGACTTGGTCGTTGCCTTTGTAAACTTGCTCGATGTCGAGTAGGTTATTTGATATCCCGTCACTCCGGACACCTTGCTGTATGTAGCTTTGAGCCGCTTGGTCTTAGGGCTTGTGACTGTCTTAAGCGTGGTCTTCTTCGGGTTGATCTTGAAGGTCGCTTTTGTTGTACCTGTATATGCACCCTTGCCGGATATTGTGACTGTGGCTGTGCCGATCGCCTTGTTGTTCTTGTAGGTTACGGTGTAATCTGTACCCGATTTGAGCGTCTTGCTGCCGAGCTTTACAACAGGCTTCTGAGTTATTGCCTTGCCAGTGTATGTCTTATCTGACAGACCTGTTATCTTTGCCTTGGCTATGCTTGTTCTTGTCAGCTTAGCCTTGACATTATCCTTGTAGCTATCTCCGCATACTGAGCAGGTGTGCAGGGTATAACCCTGTGCAGTGTAGGTAGGCTTTACTACCTTTTCGGTGTACTTATGCCCTGTTGCTTTTATTGCTTCTGTGTAGCTGTCACCGCACTTGCAGGTATATGTTTTTACTCCGTCCTTAGTGCAGGTGGCTACTGTTGTTATCTTTGAGGTGTAGGAGTGTGATGTTTTAGCTATTGTTCTTGTTTCGGTCTTGCCACATACACTACAGTTCCTTGTTTCTGTTCCTTCATATGTACAGGTAGAAGGTGTTGTTTTCTTCCATTCGCCAAACTTATGACCATTTGCCGGAGAAATAGTTTTCCTTTCAATATAACCACATTCACCGCATTCATTTTCAGTATATCCTTCTGTAGTACATGTTGCGGGTACAATAGACGATCTATTGAAAATGTGTTCATGCTCCTCTTGATCACCTGGATCGTCTGGAGAATAATCTTCGTCATCATCTTCCACTGCCTCTTCATCATCTTCATTGTACTCGTCATTTTTCTCCGACTCATCATCACTATCATCAGCTTCCTCATCAGAGTCTTCATATTCATAAACGCCTGTTATATTAAGTACAGCATATCCTTCCTCTGTTACTCCTGTATCGATGAATCCGGCACTAATTGCATATTTATATGCATCAGTATTATTGTGACATAATAATTCTTGAGAAGCATAGCTACCATCATCATAATCTTTCTCATAAATATCCCACAAATAAACGACGCTATCCGGTATGATTGTTTTACGAGAAATGCGACCATCAATTGAATTATCAGCAATGCCTACTGTTCCTGATCTAATTTCAACATTGTAGTCTAACTTACCCGAATCAACTAACCAGTTGTCAAGATATAATAATCCGTCAATGTTTTCTCGTGATCCATAATTTGAAAATGCATCTTCTCCAATTCTAATTACGCCTTCTGGTATATGTATGCTTTCTAAAAACCTACAGTCACCGAAAGCACTTTTTCCAATTATTCTAAGGCTTTTTGGAAGCTCCGCTTTTTTAATATCTGTATCTTTAAAGCAATAATCACATATACCTATAATTCCCTCCGGTATTATTATACTATCTTTATTATCGTTGTCATTATCATACAAATTATAGATATCTCTATCATATTCAACGATCCAATTATCAACATTTTTTATAAATCCTTCTTGTTTATTGGTAATTGCAGTATTACCAAAAGCCGCATTTCCAATACTAATAACACTTTTTGGAATCTTAACACTCGCCAAATTCTTGCTATTAGTAAAGGCACCATCTTCTATTCTTGTTACACCATCTGGAATTATAATGGATTTAATATCATTTCCTTCAGGACTATAGTATAGTTTTGTCTTGTCTTTACTATAAAGAATACCATCAGCCATTACGAAATTGGGATTATCGTCATTTAAGTGAATACTCTTAAGTTTATCACAATTCCAAAAAACGTAACTTCCTATACTATTCACATTATTAGGAATGCTTATGCTTGAAATACTTGTATTATAAAATGCTTCATAATCTATTTTTGTAAGACTATCTGGTAGCTTGACATTAACAAGATTGTTACAATTACAAAATGCTAAGTCTTTAACTATTGTAACCCCCTCAGGAATTGTTATTTCTTTTAAGCTTGTGCATTCTCTGAACAATTCATAATTGATCATTGTGATACTATTAGATAAGGAAACACTAGTAAGGCTTTTGCATCCATAAAAAGCCGACCATCCAATATATGTAACACTATTTGGAATTGTAACACCTTTAAGATCTACACAATCTTTAAATGCGTTTTCTTTGATTTGAGTGACACTATTAGGTATTTTAACGCTTACAAGCCCTTTACATCCACAAAATGCATTTGCATTGATACTTGTAACACTATCGGGAATTACTACGTTACTAATACTATTAGTACAAGGGCAGTATAATACTTCATGTATATCTTTATTATATATTATACCATCAATATAAGAATAATAAATATTATCATCACTGATCTCTATATTTTCAAGATTATTACATTCGTCAAACGTATAGGCATTAATACCGGCTGCTTTATCCGGTATTGTAATACTATTAAGGCTTTCACAATTTCTAAATGCAGCGTATCCAATACTTGTAACACTTTCGGGTATCTGTATACTTGTAAGAGATTCACAGTGTTCAAATGCATACATTCCGATGCTTTTAACACTATTTGGTATTGTTATATCACTAAGATTCACACACCAATAAAACGCAGATGAATCTATCACTGAAACCGACTCCGGAATAACTATACTAATAAGATCATAACAGCCATAGAAAGCATAACTACCTATGGTTGTTACACCATACGGTATTGTTATCTTTTTTATAACGGAACAATCTGCAAATGCATAATAGCCAATACTTGTAACTTTCTTCCCATCAATCGTTTCAGGAATAATAACTTCTGTATCATTTTCATTATACTTACTTATTTCCACCGTTCCGTCATCAAGCAGAGTGTACTCATAATCCCTATAAGTCTCTGCCCTCGCCTCAATCTGTAAGCCAAGCTCCACAGTTCCCTCCGGCAACATAGCCGCACCATTGAGCGCAAGCCCGAGCGCTGTCACTAATGCCAATATCCTCTTCTTCATACTATCACCCTTTCATTTTTTTAAACAGCAAAAGGGCAACGCACACACAACGCATTGCCCATAAAGATCATATTCAAAAAAGATACATCTGCAACCGGCTGTCATGCTCTTCCCTGAGGTTAGACCCTTAGCTTTGCGTCGCTGCCTTTCGGCAGGTTTGCCCATTTATTACAATTTAATTATACTACATAACATATTTGAACGTCAAGAAATAATGATTTTACATACCAAATATCGTTATATTTAACAAACCCATATTCGTTGAATTGTATATGATGCTATAACATATAAAATGCGCCCCCGTTCCTTCTATCTGATCAAGAACAGGGGCGATCCTTTCAACCTATTAAGATCAACGTCCAGCAGTAGCCAAAAATGACATTTGGATCATTTACCAGCCCAACACCTATATTGTTGTAGCTCTTACTCAAAATACCATCCCTTTGTCCGGGAGTATTCATCAAGTCATTGACGAGTTCCCTTGGTGTACGCTGACCGATAGTACTAAACGCACTTGCGGAATTATAAGTCAACCCTTCAATAGTATTATAGCTATCATTCATATTCTGACCCGATAAAGACTTTAATAGCTCTTTTGAACTTATCATAGCCCTGTCATAAAGAGTCTCGTTGAGTTTAAGCGCTTTAAGTCCTCTTGAAGTGCGCTCCTTGTTTACAAGCGTCACCACCTGCTTGGTATACTGCCACATCTTGTAATCCTGTGCTGAAAGTATCTTAAATGTCTTTTTTACGGTTCCCTTGTAATTTCCCTTGCCGGTTATAACGACTGTAGCTGTTCCGGCCTTTTTGTTGTTTTTGTAGGACACTGTGTAGTCTCTTCCTTTTTTTAGCGTCACACTACCGAGCTTTACGGTTTTTACTGCCGGCTTTATTGCCTTGCCGGTGTATTTATATCTTTTGTTGACACCTGTGACCTTAGCTTTTGCAACCGACGCTTTGGTTATCTTAAAGGTCTTTTTTATACTGCCTGTGTAGTTGCCTTTACCTGTTATTGTAACAATCGCAGTTCCGACAGCCTTATTGTTCTTGTAGGTAAGGGTGAAGTCAGTACCCTTTTTCAAAGCTCTGCCGCCCACCTTGACAGTCGGGCTTTGGGTTATAGCCTTGGTGGTATATGCCTTGTTCTTAATGCCGCTTACATCTGCTTTTGCAAGTGACGCCGCATTTATCTTAAAGGTCTTGCTTACCGTTCCAGTATAGTCGCCCTTGCCTGTTATCGTAATGGTGGCTGTGCCGATGTTTATGTTGTTCTTGTAAGATACGGTATAGTCGGTGCCGTTTGTCAACGTTTTGCCGTTAAAGGTAACAGTCGGTGACTGAGTAACAGTGCTACCTGTATAGGTCTTGTATGCGATGCCTGTTACCACTGCTAAAGAGATATTCGCTTTGAGCTTTGGTGTAGCCTGTGTTTCTGTTTTGCCGCATATGCTACATTTCCTTATTTTTGAGCCCTCTGCCGAACACGTTGCTGCCTTGGCAACCGACCAGTCACCAAAAGTATGCTCTTCAAATTCCATACCCGGCTCGGTAGTACCGTCATAGATATAACCGTTATGGGGTATTATATTTGTATTTTTATCAACATTGAGGGCTAATATATCATCCTTTGTGAGACTTACCATATCGAGATACTTTTTATCGACCAGACCGTTATTTACAAACTGCTCTATCATATAATAATCGCAACAGTTCATATCAAAAGCATCAGAGTTGGGAGTCCAGCAGTTTTTTTCATCATTATAGTAAAATAATGCATCCTTTTCCTTGACGGATATTTCCTCTATAATGTATTTTTGCTTATATAAATTTATATCCCAATCATATTCCCATTCGCTTCTATACTTTATCTGCGGTATTTTATAGCCTTTAAGCACCACACTGCTTGTCGGCACATCAGAGAACTTAACTCCGGGAATGAAATATTCATAGTAACCTATATACCTTCCATCGACCCATGTATTTGAATAATACCCAAGATCTCCGCCATACAGATTCCTATTGCCAACACCCCATTCATCGTCCCAGATATCTATATTACCATCATCGCTGTTGTTATATAGATATGTATATCCCGGATCAACGTTTCTCTTACCGTTTGTTGACCAGTTACTTGTGTTTAACCTGACCCACGAACCTTTCCCGACTTTTTTACATATACTTTCAAATGTCAGTTCGTCTTTTCTCGGTATATCGTCACTCATCTTTATTGCAGCATATTCATTGAGCAGCTTGCGTAAACTTTCAAGACTTATTGCAGTACCGTTGTTCCCGAAAGTAAAATACTGTTTTATCTTGTCTTTTGTAATGCCTTGTCCTTCGCCTTCTCCCGAACCGCCGTAAGTACGTGTCTCACCTTTGTATGTGACATTTATATTATAATGATAATATGCATCCCACTTATACGATGAACTGCTGTCAAGCCTTTTTGAGACTTCGGCCATTATTCCGGGGAATCCCCATGAATCATAGCGGAACGGATATATTGAAGAAGCAAAAAGTGCTTTAGAATCTTCTCGATCAAACGGACTGTATATATATAGACTTTGATCGGCATGACCTGATGTATTAAGACACCAATAATCCTCAGTTCTTACGACTTTCCCACGGATATATGACCCGCTGTATAAACATATTGATTCAAAGCCGTTTTGAACGGAATCCATTTTATCAAAAAAGCCCGAACCTTTTGCATACTTATCTATCAAATAATCTGATGTGTCCATTAAAGAAGGGACTTTGATCTTGACATTAGTATCATTCCATGTGTCGTTCCATGTATATGAACCGGCGTTTCTTGACTGGAGCAAGACCTCACCGCCATCAGTATCAAAGCTCCTGAAAATGTAGCCTCCGTTCACCCTGCCTGTAGAATTGTTATCATATTTTACATCTGCAAAAAGCTTTATATCATAGCCTGTCGAAGTATCTTCTGCATATGCGCGTATATAAGAGTTATCGGAATACTTTGATTTCTTATCTGCAAATCTGAATGAGAACGGATCGGGGTTATTTGTTTTAACGAAGAAGTATTCATTAAACGGCGAAAGAAGAGGCGTTATCTCATACGTATAATCGGTAACTTTCTTTTCTTTGGCTTGTGCAGTCAACAATGAATCAGACTTTTCAAACAGCAAACCCTCGGGCATAACTGCCCCCGTGCCGAAAATCATCGCCGAAGCGACAAATAATGCCGCCAATTTCTTTTTCATAGTATCACTTCCTCATCTTATTCATTTGACCTTGATTTTCTTCACTGCCGACCAGCCACTGTAATATTTGACCTTGTTCACCGTCTTGTAGGTGCGTACCTTGACATAATAAGTCTTGCCCTTTGTGAGCTTGCTTATAGTCTTAGAAGTGCCGCTTGCGTTTACAGACTTGGTCGTTGCCTTTGTAAACTTCGATGATGTTGAGTATGTGATCTGATAACCCGTCACACCGGATACCTTGCTATATGTGGCTTTCAGCTGCTTAGTCTTAGGACTTGTTACTGATTTGAGCGTAGTCTTTTTCGGGTTGATCTTGAAGGTCGATTTTGCTGTACCTGTGTATGCGCCTTTACCTGTTATCGTGACTGTTGCAGTATCGATTGCCTTGTTGTTCTTGTACGATACTGTGTAGTCTGTACCCGATTTGAGCGTCTTGCTGCCGAGCTTTACAACAGGCTTCTGAGTTATTGCCTTGCCAGTGTATGTCTTATCTGACAGACCTGTTATCTTCGCCTTGGCTATGCTGGTGCGGGTCAGCTTGGCTGTGTATGTGTCCTTATAGCTGTCGCCGCATACCGAGCAGGTGTGCAGAGTGTAGCCTTGTGCATCGTAGGTGGGCTTTACTACCTTTTCGGTGTACTTATGACCTGTTGCCTTTATTGTTTCGGTAAAGCTGTCGCCACACGAGCAAGTGTAGGTCTTCACGCCGTTCTTTGTGCAGGTGGCTGCTGTTGTTATCTTTGAGGTGTATGAGTGCGTATGTGACGGTGTAAGTTTGTCAGTGTATTTGTCCTTGTAGCTTGCTCCGCATACAGAGCAAGTGTGGAGCGTGTAGCCTTGTGCAGTTGTTGTGGGTGCTACTACCTTATCCACATACTTATGACCGGCTTTAGCAATAGTCTTAGTCTCAGTCTTTCCGCATACGCTGCACTTTCTTGTCTGTGTGCCTTCTATTGTGCAGGTGGCAGCTTTTGTAGTTGTCCAGTTGCCAAAGACATGCGTTGTAGTCTTAGGTATTCTTTCTGTATACTTATCTCCACAGGAACAAGTATATGTTCTTATTCCTTCTTCTTTGCAGGATGCAGCCTTTGTGATAGTTGATGTATACTTATGAGAATGCACTACCGGAGGCTGCTTTAGTTCATATTCAAATCCGCTTGAAACTGCATATTCTTCTCCATATGAGCCTTTATATGCATAAATCTTTGTTCTCTTGTTTTTTACACTTTTATGTGATGAAGTATCTAAATGTTCACCAAATGCGCTTTCTCCTATACCAATAACGCTATTGGGTAAATATATCTCTGATAGATCAGGACAGTCATCAAACGCATATCTTTCAATGTTTTTCACACCTTCCGGAATGGTAACACTTTTAAGCTTTTTGCAGCTTGATACAGCGTCAAATCCAATAGTTGTGACAGTATCAGGTATAGTAAACTCTGTCGCTTTTCCTGTACAATACTTTATAAGAGTTGTTTTATCTTTATTATATAGGCAATTATTCTCAGATGAGAAATACTTATTTTCAGGATCAACAGTTATTTCTTCAAGCTCCGTGTAACTCATTTGTGAATATGAGGATTCTATTGATTGAAGTCCTTTTCCGATATGAAGCTTTTTTAGATTCACAGCATTATGCAACACATTATTACCTATTGCAGTCATACTATCCGGTAAAGATAATTCGGAAATATATGAACTATGTAAAAAACTTTTGCCTAGCCTTGTTATGCCTTCACCAATAATTATATTATCTACAGTAGCAATATCCGGATTAGGAAGACCTTCCAACATATTATCCATTCTATCTGTGCTATAATTATATGTGCTGCCACTTCCAGACAAAACCATTGTGTGATCCGGGTATAGTTTATAGCTTACATTCTCTCCGCATTTACCTTCAGAATATATATCCCTTGTGTTATAAGGATATACCGTCTTGTTATTCTTTAATGCATAAGTTTTTGCAGCATCGCAATCAGTAAAGCACATTTTTACATTCCCTGCTTCACCGTAGTATGACTCAAAAGCCTTATCTCCTATTGAAGAAACGCTGCTTGGTATTGCAACATATTGAAGAGACTCACAGTCATAAAACGCATTATCCCCTATACTTTTAAGACCTTCAGGCAGATAAAGCTTTTCAAGATAATAGCATTCCTCAAACGCATTATTCTCAATAGTTTTAATTGTTGATGGTAATCTGACAGTTTTCAGATATGCACTCTCATAAAATGCATATCTGCCTATAGACGTTACAGGCAGCCCTTCAATATGATCAGGAATAACAAGTACAGAAGCTTTGGCTGCATTAAAAGAATCGGTGATCTTTATTGTATCGTCTACAATATCATAATACAGATCAATAAATGAGCCATCACTTGTATTTAATACATATCTGTATGCTCCACTATTTGATTGACTATTACTATTCTCAATATGAGCAGATACAGTATCGGCAAAACCATTATTCTCAAAAGGTGCTACTAATAACGTAAAAGCACAACATAAACATAATAATCTTTTGACCGTATTCTTCATAGTTTGACTCCTTCCAACAAAAAAAGGCAACACGTACAAAACGCATTGCCTTTGATCTGTCATATAACAAAGCTTCAGCTTCGGCAGCCGGCTGTCATACTCCATAAAGCTTAGACCCATTGGCTTTGCGTCACTGCCTTTCGACAGTTTTGCTATTAATATTATATACCATTTTAATGGTTTTGTCAATTGAGTTTTTCATAAAAGGCACATCAATTATGATAAATAAAGCGCCTTTTATACATTTATTTCACCTTGATTTTTTTGACCGAGCTATACCCACTATAATACTTGGTCTTACCAACTGTCTTATATGTGCGTACCTTAACATAATAAGTTTTGCCCTTTGCGAGCTTGCTTATCGTCTTTGAGGTGCCCTTGACATTGACAGACTTGGTCGTCGCCTTGGTGAATTTCGAGCTTGTCGAGTAGGTCACCTGATAGCCCGTTATGCCCGAAACCTTGCTGTAAGTTGCTTTGAGCTGCTTGGTCTTAGGGCTTGTGACGTTCTTTAGCGTGGTCTTTTTCGGGTTGATCTTGAAAGTCGCCTTTGCAGTACCCGTGTATACGCCCTTGCCCGTTATGGTAACTGTTGCTGTGCCTATTGCCTTGTTGTTCTTGTACGATACTGTGTAGTCTGTACCCGATTTGAGTGTTTTGCCGTTCAGTTTTACAACAGGCTTTTGGGTTATGGCCTTGCCGGTGTAGGTCTTGTTTGATAAACTGCTTACAGTTGCCTTGGAAATAGATACACCAGTTATTTTAAATGTCTTACTGACTGTTCCTATGTAGTTGCCTTTGCCTGTTATCATGATCGTTGCAGTACCGATCTTGATGTTATTCTTGTAAGTTATTGTGTAGTCTATATCATTCTTTAATGTTTTAGTACCAAGTTTTACTAAAGGTTTCTGCTTGATAGCACTGCCTGTATAGGTTTTTGCAGATATGCCAGAAACTATTGCCTTGGTCATATTGTATTCATCTGGGACATCCAGCAAATTATACTCAATACCATTATCTATAGCATATTTTTCGGCAGCAGTACCCTTATAGCAATTGATAACAAAGCCGGGAACTTTTATAATCTTATAATCCTTATCATAAGTATATCCAAAAGCATTATTATCTATTGTTTTTACCGATTTCGGGATAGTTACTGATTTAAGATCGTTACAACCTAAAAATGCATTTTTCTCTATTCTCGCAATAGTATCAGGAATAGATACAGTCTTGATTTTAAGGAATAATTCAACCGGCATAAAGCCTCTTCCCATTAGCCCCTTTACAGGTACACCATCAACATTATCTTTGATAACAAGGTTTTCAGGACAATTATCATTGTTCAAATAAAACATATCTGCCATATAATAATCAGAGCAGAATAGTCTTACCCACATACCATCCATATAGCCCATTGTCCCAACTTCATTCAAGTACACAATGCCATCATTCGATTCAATGTGTTTAGCTCGAGATAAAAGCTCACTTGATTTCATTGTGCTCTCTTTACCTGTAATAAAATCACATACTGTAATATCAATATCTTCATTTTCCGGATCATTACCGCTTTCCTGCGCATTTACAATATTTATATTTACAAAAGCATCTCTTTGAGGAACTAATGTCGCACCTCCTATAAAACTAAACGCTAATGCAATTGATAACAATTTTTTTAACATACAGTCTTCACCCTTTCAAAACCACTTATCTCATACCCAACTGAGCCATTTTTACAGATAACGTTTCTATCTTTGAATTATCTTCGGATAGAATAAAGTTAATTAATATGGGAAGGTTTTCAGAATCTTCAAAATCAAAGTAATAAGTAAGATTCTTTCTTCCGTATTTGATATATATATCGTAATACAGCAATTCATCATTGATCGTTTCATGATCCACCATATCATAATTTGTTTTAATATAGTTTCCCAAATCGGTATCCTCCGTATAATCACCGTCATACACAGGCGTTCCGAGAGCTTTGATTATCTCATCATAAGATGAATCAATCGTCAATCCGCAGGGTAAAGACACATCAAACATATTTTCTCTGTCTTTTATGTGAACTATAATGGTTCCGTATACTACATCATCAAAATTATCAGGATCCATTATTGCACCATCAGCAAATGATATATAATTGCTGCTACTGTTTTTAAAGTACTTAGATGAGTAGGCATATTCATCCTTCTGCTCAGTCCAACCCTTTTTAGTGAATTCATCGGGAGAAAGTGAGCCTTTAACAAGCTTGACCCCATCTACTACTACAGTTTCCTTGACCTTGCTGTAAGATGGCTCTTCAGGCTCCGGTTCTGGTTCCGGCTCTGTAGTTGTTGTTTCATTCGTAGTTGTTTCCTTTGCGATCGTAGTAGTGGTAGTAGTTGTTTCTTCAGATGATCCTTCGCTATTATCATCAGATGTACTATCGGTAACAACCGTGCTGTTCGCTGAGTTATTCGTTGAATTATCATTTGAATTGTCTGTATCACCACAAGAAACAAGCATTGTTGATAACAAAACAGATGTTATTATTACTTTGATAACATCACATTTCATATTCATTCTCCTTTTTACAATATAATAAAAAGCAACACATACAAAACGCATTGCCTTGATAAACATATCGACAGAGCGTAAGCTCCGGCAACCGGCTGTCATTCTCATATGAGATTAGACCCATTGGCTTTGCGCCGCTGCCTTTCGGCAGGTTTGCCTATTAATTACAGATTAATTATATCACAGCAGATATTTGGTCGTCAAGAATTAACAATTTCACGTGTCAAATATCATCAAAATGAATAAAACAGTACTGTTTGAATTGTATATGATGCCAATACAGTATTATACAAAGAAAGAGCTTGACACTTCAAAAGTGCCAAGCCCTTCTATATTGGGTGGTTATATGAAATGATCTACTTTATCTTAACCTTCTTTACTGCTGAGTAACCGCTGTAATACTTAGTACCACTAACAGTCTTATAGCTGCGTACCTTGACATAATAAGTCTTGCCCTTTGTGAGCTTGCTTATTGTCTTTGATGTACCACTTGCGTTTACTGATTTGGTAGTCGCCTTAGTAAACTTGCTAGAAGTCGAGTAGGTTATCTGATAACCCGTTACGCCTGATACCTTGCTATATGTGGCTTTCAGCTGCTTAGTCTTAGGACTTGTTACTGATTTGAGCGTAGTCTTTTTCGGGTTGATCTTGAAGGTCGCCTTTGCTGTACCTGTGTATGCGCCTTTACCTGTTATCGTGACTGTTGCAGTACCCATTGCCTTATTGTTCTTGTACGATACTGTGTAGTCTGTACCCGATTTGAGCGTCTTGCTGCCGAGCTTTACAACAGGCTTCTGAGTTATAGCCTTTCCTGTGTATGTCTTATTCGACAGGCCTGTTATCTTCGCCTTAGCTATACTTGTTCTTGTCAGCTTAGTCTTGATATTATCCTTGTAGCTGTTACCGCATACTGAGCAGGTGTGAAGGGTATAGCCCTGTGCATCGTAGGTGGGCTTTACTACCTTTTCGGTGTACTTATGACCTGTTGCCTTTATTGTTTCGGTATAGCTGTCACCACACGAGCAGGTGTAGGTCTTCACGCCGTTCTTTGTGCAGGTTGCAGTTGTTGTTACCTTTGAGGTGTAGGAGTGGGTGTGTGTCTCTTGTAAGACTACATATTCTATTTCATTTTCAATTGCATATTTTTCAGCTTCACTATCTTTATAGCAGTAGATAATAAAATCAGTAATCTTTTTAGCCTCATAAGTCTTTTCATCTGTATAAAAACCTATTGATCTATAATCAATATAATCTACACTTTTGGGTATGGTTAGTTTTTTGAGATTATTACATCCAGTGAAAGAATAACTAAACAAACACTTTGTTGATTCAGGTATAACAAATTCTTGAAGACTGCTGCAATTATATAGACTTATCCCAGAAACATCAGAACCTATTGGTATTACTATACTTTTTAGTTTAGAACAACCACTTAAATTCAATTCACCATTAATCTTTGTACTCTTGGGGATATCTATTTTCTCAAGCTTTTGAAATGTCACATCATTTAATACTAAACCGTCAATTACCGCATTTTCAGGAAATACGATTTCTGTGATACTGTTATATCGATCTTTAGAAAACTTATCACCAACGTAAAAAGCGTTCCTTTGGATTTCAACAACGTTTTTCGGTATTATCATCTTACCCGTTAAATAATAATCTTTCCCAATTTCATTGCCACTGTTGTCATATAATTCATGATCACTACAGTCTGCAAGAAGCAGTATATTATTAACAATCAGGTAAGGATTATCCTTTGTATGATATAATGCCCATTTTTTGTATAATTCCGTTCCCATCAATGCATTATATCCTATCTTCTTTACAGTTTTTGGTATAGTTGCATTTGTGCACTTAGGAGATGTAAGATAATAGTATGTACCGTTTTCATATTGTATTTGTTCTACATAAACACTTAATCCGTATAATTCTCTATACCAACTGATAAAAACATCTGTACCCATTATTATTGAAAAATCAGACTTACTGATTCTTTCTCTAACGTCTTTACCGGGTCTAAAAGCATAGTCACCTATTTCCTTAACTGTACTTGGAATTGTAAGGCTATCTATATTCGCACAAAGTAATAGTTTAGTGACATCTATATCATACAACGCATTATTAACGGCAGTATAATACTTATTGCCCTTTTCAACCGTTATTGTTTTTATTGCATTACAAGATAAAAATGGATTTCTATCAATAAAGATATCATTTATTTGGCTTGAAATTTCAACATTTTCAATTTCAGGGGGGATATATAATATATGAGTTTTATCTTTATTATATACCATACCCTTTAATGATGAATAATATGGATTATCTTTTGAAATATTAATAGCTTTTATCCTATTTTCGACTCCATAATACTGTTCAAATTGAGGAAAATAGTCTTTATCTAAAGAATAACAATAGCCGCTCCCAATGTTTATTGTATCAACATTGAAATCCGAAAAAGCATATTGACCAATCTGCGTAACACTATCAGGAATATTAATAGTTTTAGCGTGTTTATAAATGAATTCATGTGTTTCATCAATATAATCATAACTGAAACACCAGTCACTTATAGATACTGTTCCAGATCTTACATTTATAATTCCATTACTAGGCACATCACCTTTATAACTTATTGCGACATTACCAAAGTAGATTACACCATCCTTTTGATTCTTATACCACTTTGTTGAGTTAATACCTGAATAAGGAATATTAATATAAATGATACCTGTGTTTTCCGTTTCAATATCAGCAAGATTGATACAATTGTCAAATATATGCTTGCCCATACCGCCAGCAATATGATTAACAGTTTTGGGAAAAGAGATTTTTTTAATGCTTTCTCGCTTTTCATCAGGTATTAATGTACTACTGACTCCAATAACATTTACGCCATTGATTTTTTCCGGAATAATTATTTCAGTTCCTGATCCAATATATTCATTAATAGTAATGAATGGATCAATGTTTTCATCATATTCATCTATATAAAGTGTGTACTTAAAATCACCATATATTAGTGTTTCTTCAACTGCATTTGCCTCAATATAAGACCCCAATGACACAGCCCCCTCCGGCAGTACCGCCGCACCGCTGAGCGCAAACCCAAGCGCTGTTACTAACGCCAGTATCCTTTTTTTCATAAAATCACCCTTTCATTTTTCCTTTACAAACCACAAAAAGGCAATGCACACACAACGCATTGCCTTGTAATAACAGATATTGTCAGGATTCTTGTTCTGGCAACCGGCTGTCATACCTTTTGGCTTAGACCCTTAGCTTTGCGTCGCTGCCTTTCGGCAGGTTTGCCCATTTATTACAATTTAATTATACCACACCCCATATTTAGTTGTCAAGAATTAACAATTTCAAAAGTCAAATATCGTTATATTTAATAAAACCATAGCCATTGAATTGTGTATGATGCTATAACATATAAAATGCGCCCCCGTTCCCACCATTACAGGTAAGAACAGGGGCGTTTCTTTTATACTCTAACGTCCTTAATAAGCCTATCCAGCAGCTTCTCATTCATCATAAGAATATGACACATCCTATGCGAATCCAAATCATCAAATGGCATACCAAATATACCAATATACTTTGCAATATATTCATCATCTGCAAATTTAGTAAGTATCTTCTCCGCAAGCTCCTCCGGCAAAGCATAGTATTTGCCGAGATATTTGCATATATACGCAAGCCTGTTGTCAGACTTTTTTAGCGAGCCCGATATAGCATCACGCCCCAGCTTTTCAGCAGTTCTTACAAATTCAAGCATTCTGTTCCACAACGTAGGCTCGACAGTTTTATTATCATCCCATAAATACATAAAGCGTAAATCCTGTATATCATATTGCTTTGAAGCAATCTTATCGCTTAAATCAAATACCTGCTTATATAACTCCTCGATCTTTGAATTACTGCAGTTGGAAAGCGCCTTGTCAAACATATCCCTCACGCTATAACTCGGGAATGCATATATAAACTTAGCCATAAGCTCTTTATGCGGTATATATGCATTAATTATATATCTGCTATATCCTGAAACCTTAGCCATAAATCGTGCAAGCATCATATCTATATCGTCGGGTATATCATCATATTCGCTTTTTTCAGAAAAGCTATATATTGTTTTATCCCGGATATGTATTTGCCCGAGTATAAGTTTATTTATAAAATCCTGCAAGGACTTATTTCCCGTATAATTGCTTTTATATACCTCAAACAGCCCCTCCAGCGATAACTGCCTTTCAAGCCACTCTTTAACGACTATATCCAGAGGCCAAGACTTTATTTTATCCGTATAATAACGTATAAAATACTCTTCCGGGAATTTATTATGTATAAAGCCGATATATTTGTTATCTGTCCACCCATTATAAATGGTATAAAAGCGTTCAAATAACTTATATTCCGTATATCCCTCATTTATAAGCAAAGAATAAAGCCTTTCGTGGTCGTACTGTATAGGCAGATCTATATGTCTTCCCAAGACTTTCTCCGCCAGCTCGCAGGCTTTCACACATTGGGCGTGCGTTATATCCCCGTGAACTATAGCCGCTTCGGGGAAATCGTTTGATATAACGCACGCTATAGATAACAAAATCATATGCGGATTGTTGCCCTGCGTTTTACTGCCGAAATACATTTTAAACATATCGTCTATATTGGTCTTCCCGACAGTCTTTCGGTTATATAATAGCTCAAGCGCCGGGTTATTTATATTTATATCCTTTGCCGTATAGTGCGATATATCTCTGTATAGGCTATATTTTTCAATACACTTGCCGGCAACCATATCGCCAGTCGCACTCCAACAGCCGTCCTTTTCGACAGCTGGAACAACACAAGGTATTTTATATCCATTTATATATTTATATTCACACTCGGCAAGCTGTCCGTATTTGACAAGCTTAAGTGTATCCTCGTATGTTTTCTCCCAAGCCTCTTTGTTTATTTTTGTTGGCGCAATTTCGCCAAAAATATATATTCCCATATATTTATAACTCCTTCCATTTTAAAATATAATTTTGAGGGGCATATTTCAGCCCCTCGATTATAAGTTTACGAATCAAGATAACACTCGATTATATCTTTATTTATCTTGACATCTTCCTCGCTGACCTTAGTCGTTAGCTTTATTCCGTTCCTGCTCTTGGCGTGCGATATATAATTATAAAACTCGCCGTCGTATTTTGTGATAGGACTAAACTCAATACTGTCAAATCTCACCCCTCGGCTCATTCTATACGATATCATATCCGCAGGAATTATAGGCAGCTGCGAGAACTCGGCAGTGTCTTTCATTATAATTTCCTCTTCAAGAAGCTCATTAAGTATATAATCGGGCTTATATTTATGCCAAGTGACAGCCCTGACCTTAACGACTTCATCGTTTAGGCTTATATGCGCCTCTCCAGTATATAGCCCGGATATATAGCCAATATCTCCACGCATATAGCTGCCGTTTATATCGTCATCTATAAACATAACCCTTTGCCCCATATATAAGCAGAGATTCGGGTAAGTCGGCATATCCTCCTCGTAGAAGTTGCCTTTTATTTCACCCTCATATTCAGACTTATATTTCTTTGATTTATCGTAGCATTCCAAAGAATATTCGTAAGCCTTATGAGTTGACATCACCAGCTTTATAGGATCCTCGCTCTCTTTGCAGTTGGCGTTCAGCCAGTTTATAACGGACTTATCTCCCATACGCAGTGCCTCGAGCTTATCTTCAAATTCCGAATCCAGCCGCTTCTTGCGCATGTCGATTTCGGTGAAGTTAAAGCATTCCCACTCAAACGCCTGAATAGGGGATGAATAAAAGTTTCTGCCCAGGCCTATATAACTTAAAACATCGCCTACGATTATAAGGCGAGGGAAGCGGCTGCACATTCTTTTAAGAATATATAGACTTCCAAAGTCACTTTGAGACATTGAATCAATATCGTATATTATAATTACATCTGCAATCTCCAGACACTTGCGCTCCTTTTCGCCTTTAGTTTCCTCCTGACCTGACAGCAGCGTATATATATCCGGACAGCCACGCCTTGCCGCTTCGCTCTCTATAACCGAAGATATAAGTATATTCAGCGAATCTTTAGAAATACGGATATATTCGTTTAAAGCAGCTTCGTCGCCGATATAATAAACGTTTTCCTTTCCTCTTATCAGCTAATTTAAAGCCTCATTCTTGTTTGTGATTTTTCTCATAGTTTTATCCTCCTTAAATATAAATTCGGAGATAAAAAAAGAGCTCAGAGATACTGATTTACATCAGAAACTCTGAACTCAAATTTTAAACTCCTATATATATTATAACACATAAAATCTGTTTTGACAACATCCGGGACGTATACTATATATCCTGTGCGAATTATACCATAAAGTTTTATAAGTGTGAAAGATATATATTTTTTTCGTCACTTTATAAGATAATGCTGTACAGTGGTATCACTTCTAAAATGGTGTAAAATCGTCAGAGATACATATAAAACAGCCACTCTGTCAAATATATAACTTTTTCCCTGAGATATACATAGCGTTTTGCCGGCTCCACGAAGATAATATGGCTTATCAAGGTCTTCCAAAAGCGGTTTATTATATTTTTTGAATATATTTTTTATATACGATTTATAAAACTCCCGTTGCTCGGGATTTTTATGTATATCTTGCAAAATCCTATTATACTCATCAACCGCACACATCGCCCTTGCGTGGTGCAGGTCAGCATCGTGATTCATCTGCTCTTTGGATAAAAGCGTCTCCCTACCTTCAGTTATAGCCTGACTCATATATTTATATAATATATCCAGCTTTGCCGGGTCAGATATATATGTTATATTGTTCTTACCGCCCTTGCCTTTGCTATAAATATATGCGCACTTCTCGCCAAGATATATATCATTTATAGAAACCCTCGCCAGTTCATTTCTTCTTAAACCTATAGATCTGTTGAGTTCCAAAGCCGCAGCAGCCCTTTTATCATTATATTTATCTCTGACAGCAGCTTTTGTACTGCGAGTCACATCAGAATATCTGCGAATCGGGTGCGTATAATCCACAACATACTGTCCGGTCGCCTTACATACGGCAGACAACTTAAGATTTATAGTGTTAGGGGAGTCTCCTTTGGATATAAGTGAGTCGATATACGGCCGAATATATTTTATGCTATCTTCTACAGAAACCCTGGAAGTGCTGGTTTTGGTATATACAAAAGCTGCAAAGTCCTTGACGAAACGTATATAATTCTTCATCGTTGAATAGCTAAAAATCTTATCTTTTGCAGCGTCTATATGTAAAAGTTCTTTGTGTATATCCGCCCTCGATATACCTTTATATATAAGCTCCCTATATTTCTGCCTTCTCATAGCGTTAGTCTTATCTTTATATAATTTCTTGCTTTCTCCATATGCCGCCATAGATTCTAAATTCGCCCTTAAAGCATATGTTAATTGTCTTGTCCTCTGTTTCATAAAAATATCCTCCTTAAATGTGTCCGTTAAATCGACTGCCGCATACATCATAACACTATTGTTTTATCTTACAGATAGGAAGTTGGTCCTCTCCCGAGCGGCTTATATGTGCATTTATAGACTGCACCCATCTTATATCTGGATTTTTTTAGTCTATCCGTGACCCTGTCAGCTATATTTATATATATCACCCGCTGACGGAGGTGGTATATATATATATTTGATTCTGCTTGGCGGTTATTGCAGATATATATGGTTCCGAGCTCTTTCAGAACGCTTTTATTCCCGTGCGAATTTGTTTGGCCCCTCTGATATCAGGTTACACCTCAGGCGGTGTAACCCGATATAGGGTTGAAGTATAATAGAAGGATATATTTTAAAAGGCTCTTTCTTATGAAGAAACCTTATATAAAGGAGATCATAGGGCTTTTATATATAGCCAGAAGTAGTTTTATATGCAAAAAAGCCCGGAATTTCTCTGTAAAGAAACTCCGGACTAAAGCGCTTAAACTACTATATATATTATTACCTATTTAATTTGAAATGTCAACATACCACGTATTTTTTTATCGAAATATATGCAAGACTTATATTATATTTATACGATATATGATTTATACTTTATATACTGAAAGTCTTACATATCACTTATTTATATCATCTTTTATACGTTGACTATCTATATCCTCCTAACCCTTTCCGCTAGGAATGCCTTTTATATTATTCACCGCAGATATAACTCCCCGGTCTCTATTCGGTCTAAAAGATCTATGTATTCCTCGACTGCTTCGTGAAAGTCCTTTTCAAGCTCGACTCGATTATAGCCTTCTATCAGTACAAGGTCATCTACCCCGATGAGCTTTCCATAAAAAGACTTTTCATCTTCATTTTCATAGCACTCTGCTGTATAACCTTTATATTTAATAGTGAACATAGCTGCACCTCCGTTTGAAATAATTAGTATCCGAATGCCATTACGAAATAATAGTTTCCGTTGCACCAGACTCCCGCAACGGCTATGCGGGTAAAGTCGGGCCGGACTATATTTTCTCCGTCATATGTACTTGATATGGTAAAGCATGAGGTGCCGTCAGGCCTTGTATGGCGGTAATACTTCGTGGTTTCCTTTACCTTCGGGGCTTTGGCTGTAACCGTCTGAGAGGCATTTACAGAAATCACATAGCTGTCACCTGTCTGCATAGATGAAAGTGTAAACGCATTGAAAGCAAAAACTGTTACTGCTAAAAAACTAACTATCTTTTTATCATTATTTATTTCTCCTTTCTTTTTATACCTGTGCAGGCAGTCTTATAATGCGGGTCACGTCCTTTTTCTTGGTGCTGCTGTGGTAGATACCCTCAAAGGTTATATAGCCGTTATACATTATCGGCTGGCTCTTGCAGTCAAAGTAAATGGTCTTGTAGGTAAGATTCTTGATAACATTGCCGCTGCCGTCGATATATACGCAGTGAAGCACCTTTTTGCCCGTTTTCTTCGTGGTGACATTGTAAATAACTGCAAAGCGGTTATCAGTCACCTTTACAAGGCGTGCATCATTGACGGTATAGCCCGAGGTCTTGGGGTTGTATTTTGTCAGCCACTTGAAAGTGCTCTTGCCTGTCTCACGGTCGGTGGCTATGACATATACGTTGTGGTTGTAGGATTTTTTGTATCCCTTAATACTTTTCAGAGTTTTATTATGCGGTACAGATGAGCCGACCGTTATTATGTTTTTCTGGCCTATTTCCATACCGCCGATAGTTGTACCTGTATAGTTTTCACCATATCCGCCATTTATAGCAAAGGGTGTCTTTTTAAAGCTTTTGCCGTATGAGCTGTATCCGGTATAACTTGCTGCAGAAACAACTTTTACGCCTCTTGGATATCCGTCGCCATGATCTGCAAGATATAGTGTGTTATCTTTAAACTTTACAAACTGGTTGAAGGAATGGCTTGTATAGTTATTATAAGGGTACTTTACAAGCTTCATAGTGTCGGTATTCACCTCAAAGGCGATATTTGTCTGGTGGATGCCTCTATCATAAATCGGAAACGTTTGTCTGCAAGTGTAAATAAAAAGCTTGTTGCCTGAAGCATCCATTTTAAGGCTTCCCCCTGCAAATGGTTCATATATTCCGTCATAAGTGTATGTGACATCTGATTTGATATTCAGAGTTTTCAGCTTTTTCCAATCTTTAGAGTATTTTATAACTTTAATAACAGTTACACCCTTTTTTAAAGAATGATTATTATTTCCAACTACGACATAATTACTGCCGTCATATGCGTGATAAAAGCCACCCCATATGAATTCATAACTCTCAATTCCCGAAAAGTTTATAGATTTTGTGGATTTGAGTTTCATGTTCTTATCAAGAGTATATATCTTGATCTGCCTTATAGGAGAATCATCATCGTATGGAAATGGGTATTCAACTATATTTAAAATTCCGTTCTGGGTGTAGTAATATCTATTATCAGAAGTACCATAATCGCCGTAGTAGCTTGTGTCATTTGGATATATAAAGGTTTTCATTTTGCTCGAAAGCGCCGTCATAAGCTTTCCGCCGCCAACGGGAACAAGACCCGAGACACTACCGCTGGGCGCACTTGTCCTTGAGTTCAAAAGGGTCACAACACGGTAGTAATATACCGTTCCCTTTGTTGCCTTTTCGGTATAGCTGCGTGTTGCGCCACTTGCAGGGGAAAAGGTCTTTATGAGCTTATAGCCGTAGTTCTCGTTTGTAGAACGATAAAGCTTATAGCTTGCCTTGGGGCTGATATTTTTTCAGGTCACCTTAAGTGACGAGCTGCCCGACTTTGCAACACTTGTTATCTGAGCGCCGCGCTTGGAGGCAGCATAGACCTCACCGAAGTCGCTCAGATCCTCAGCAGCAGAGAAAATCTTTTTGCCGTTGTGCTCTACATATGTAGCAACGCGATATGCAGCCTTTTCGCCCCAATAAGAGCTCAGAGTTGCAGAAGATGTGTTTGCGCCGCTTACTGTTTTTATGAGCTTCCAGTTCTTTGCGCTTTCTTCGCCGCCTTCTTCATCGCTGACTACTTTGCCCTTGTAGACAGCATAACCACTCACACCGGTCACAGGCTTCCAAAAAATGGTGATATTGCCTGCCGCACTCGATGAAGATGATGTAATATCTATACGCTTATTATTTACTATAACGGGCACCTCGCAGCTTGCATTTTCCGTTTTTATAGTAATAACAGTCTTGCCGGGCTTTTTTATATCAAGCAAAAAACAAGTGACATTCTTCTCATTCCCAGAATGCCAGTATTTTTCAGATTTAACTGTGGCAACAGACGGGTCAGAGGACGAAAACTTCCAATAGCCCTCCTCTTTGGCAGCAAATCTGACAGTTATGCTGTAATTCTCACGCCTAAACGAGTCTTCAGATATAAACATACAAGCCGCACCGCATTCATCAAGGTCCAATGCTTCAATTTTATCCTCTGTGACCTCATCATCAGAATAAGCGAGCGCTGTTATGCCCGAATTATAATTTGTATAAAGCGCACCCTCGCAGGCCGAGAAAAGTATTGCACCGCTGAGCATCATTGATATCATCTGTTTTTTCATATTTTTTCCTCCTTATATTTCACTTATTTCTTGTTTCCTTTAGGGTATTGTCAGCCGAGGAAGCTGTCGAGTCTACGCTGATTAAGCAACTCCTTGATAATCTTTTCTTATCATTATTGAGCATTAAAGCAACTGCTGCAGAAATCTTTTTTCCATATTAAGACCTCAATTCCTTCGACTTTTATTAACAAGCAGTGATTCTTAGCACATTTGCCTATGTTTTATAATTATAACACATTTTTTTCGCTAATTCAAGTATAATTGTATATAATCAGAGGAATACAGTTTATAGTGAGAGACAGCATTGTATAAGCCACTCTTCACCGATGAAAGGGCACTGCGGAAAAGGATTAATAATGATTTCCTAGAAGAATAATTATCACCGACCTTTTCGGCGCTTTTTCCTATAAATACGCACTTTTATCGATATGGTGGGGGTGACCTATTCGGAGGTTATAATTGACCATATCAGGTGGCTTTTCTGTTACGAAAGGGACATATAATAAAAAGTGACCTTTTCGGTAAAACGGCGTAAATACGTAGTTTTAACCCGAAAAGGTCATTTTATAATTGTATTATAGCAATGCGGCCTAATCATCGAAACAGAGTCTGCTTTGCAATTCTTTTTTCAGCGCTTCTTTGTCAGCCCCCGATGCCAGCCAGTAGTGTTTAGGATCCTTAAAGCCTATCTTTAGACTTTTGATATTAAGTTTTTTCTTTACTTCTTTTAAGGTAGTGTCTCCTATATCAAGCTCGTCTTGTAGCTTTTTGACATCATTATAATCGGCGTAGCCGCTGCTTTCCAGCAGCATGATCAGGCGTTCTTCAAGTTCGTCGCTTCTATTGCTATTTCTTTCATGCCTATGGACAGGGTTCAATATGTCATCCGCCTTAAGGTCACATGTGCCGATAAAGGTTATGCCGCCATGCTGCGGCTCTATTCTGAACTTAATACTTTGGCCGCTTGGGGCTAAGCTGCTCTTCTCGTGGCACATTACTATCACCGAGGGGTCTTCAGGATCTTTGCCTAGTATGAGCATACTCCTTGCTATTGCAGGTATATCTATCGTGCCCAGAGCTCTATGAAGTGCCTTGTTTTGCGACATCTTGTTGTGGTGCATTACGAAAATAACGGCACAGTTATACTTTTCGGCAAGCTTGCCTATTCTTGAAAGTATAGGGCGAACTTCGTTGGCTCGATGCATATCTACATCCGCCCCTAGATAAGCCTGTAATGGGTCAAATATTATAAGCGCAGGCTTATACACTTTCATAATGCTCTCCACCCTTTCATCTGATAAGGACAGCCCCTTACTGCTTTCGTCGATCATGTATTTGTTTTTAAATATAGGACCCATAAGCTCAAGACGCGGTTTAATTGTATCGGCAATACCGTCCTCTGCGGTCTGATATACAACATTCATAGGGGCTCTGCCATTAGCTTCAAGAAAGAACGCCCCGCCGTCTGACACCCTTGCAGCGATATAGAGACTTAAAAAGGTCTTGCCAGTTCCCGGATCTGCGGTCAGTAGTGTTATTTTCCCTCTAGGTAAATACGGGTACCATAACCAGTCTGTCATCATGCTTTGAACATCTGACAGGCAAATGATTCCTATGCTGTCCTTCTCGGCCTGTGCCCTGTCAAAAGGCTTTTCATTCTTTGAAAGCTTTGCAAGCATCTCCTTACCGTCGTTAGGGAAGGCCGAGAACAGGTCGCTTACATCACCCTTCTCGGGGATATCTTTCCAAATTTTTGAAAGGTAAAGTATCTTTACAAGTTCAGCCTTGTCGCTGATTTTCTGTGCCACTAGCTTTGCGAAGTCCTTGCCGGGCTTGTCGTTGTCTGGGATAATGCAGACACGTTTCGATGCAAAGAACTCGGTGTATTCATCATACCACTTGCTTTTAGCCCCGTCGGGAGGGCTTACCGCTGGAAATCCCATAGCCGCCATATTGTCGGCGTCTTTCTCGCCCTCAACCAGATAGAGGCATTTGCGATCTCCATACTCATGCTGTCTATATAAAGGTGCTTTTTGGCCGCCTCTGCCGTTTTTCCATTCATGCCCATAAAAGAACTGCCAACGAAAGCTTTTGTCATGGTACCTTACCTTTTTAAAGGCTACATTGCCCTGCTTATCTCTATAGATATACTCGGCATCAACTTGATTATTAACAGATGCCCTTGACTGCTTGTTGGTGCCAGGGTAAAGGTCTTTCAGAGTGAGCCCTGCTGCTTTAACTATGTCTTCCACGCAGCATCCCGCAAAGCAGTGAAGAAGTATCCTGCCATCAGCGGCTTTTGTTATAGATAAGCTAGGGTGAGTATCATTGTGCGCTGGACAACATGCAAGAAATGAATCCTTACCATTATCTCACGCTTCGTTAAAATACTTAATCAAATCATTTATGTCCATGCCCTATCCTCCGTTTGAATCAGAAGCTGAGAAGCCTCCGATGTTTAGATACTCAATGAGCTTGTCAACGTTGATAAGGACCTTGTTGCCTGCTTTCACGAAAACGATTTCGTTTTCTCTAACCAACGATCTAACGTAATGTTCCGGAAGATCCAGCATAGAGGCTGTCTGCCTTATCGTCCTCATGCGAGGAATTGCGTGTTCAATAAAATCACTTTTCATTATTATCCTTTCTGCCTTTATGGGCTTGCATTCCCGTCCCATTTATGTTATAATTAAAACGGAAAGCTTATTGGTTGAATTGGCTTCCACGACAGGCTTTAATAGGCCTATCTGCCGTCTGGGTGCTGGAATCACTCAGACGGTTTTGATTTATCACCTCTTTCTTTTATTATGGACTTGACAAATGTTAAGCTTTGTAGTAGAATGGTTTATAGAGTAAATCTTTGTTGACAATAATATTATATCACACCACAAATGACTTGTCAACACTTAGTTACAATATTTTTATAAAAACAACAAAACATAACTAATATTCGAAGGGGAGTGTGAATGAATGCAACAGATTTCAGAGGATTTTTCTTCTAGATTAAATGCTATTATGAAGGAAAAAAATGAAAATCAAGCCAAGCTTTCTGATGCTATAGGAGTATCACGCCAAGCGATTTCTCTGTATACAAAAGGTTTAAGAAATCCTGATATATACATACTCAAAAAAATATCAGAGCATTATAATGTTTCGGCCGATTGGCTGCTTGGACTTACGAATGTTTGTTCTATCAAGGAGGATGTACAAGCCGTATGTGATTATACAGGCTTATATGAGGAGGTGGTAAGTAAGCTTCATGCATTAAAAACTGATTCTGATGAGGATCTTCTGCTAACTATTTCAAGGCTTGATACGATCAATCGTATTATTAATAATGACAGTTTATTTGATTCTCTTGATTATATTGATTCTGTATTTGAAAGTGTCAAAAGTAATGAATTTTGCTGTAATCTAATCTATAATCAAATGAGTCAAATCATTAATGGTAAATGGAATATATATTTCAAAATAGAGTTTTTCAAACTTATAAATAGCAAGTTTTTGGCAGAGGCAAGGCCATTTATTCCGGATAATATTATTAGAATACTTGACAAGTCGTCCAGTTTTTGCGTTGAAGGCCTTAATTCGGTACCTATAACTTATGATGACGAAAAAGATTTTATTAATTTTTTTAACAATGATTATAAAAAAGTATATGATGAATTTATAGAGTATAAAAGCTTTAGATTTGATACTATTATAAATAGAATAAAAGAAAACATAATGATTGGGGAGAAAAAAGAATTAGATTATTTGATTAAATCAATGATTCATATTACCAATAATATGTCCCTCGATCGATGGAGTAATAATAAAGATGAAAAGGATAGATTTAAAGAATATGTACTTGATCTCCTTAATTCTGCAAAATAACAAACAACCGCCTGATGTTGGCGCATCAGACGGTTGAGATAGACCTCACCAAAAGGGAAGGCCGCTAAATGTAGCGATTTTATTATAGCACGTTTTCCCTTACGGTGTCAATAGTTTACAACGAAAGGAACGTGATGAAATGGCAAATATCACTAAAAGAGGAAACACCTATCGGATAAGGGTCTCATGTGGACTTGATATCAACGATAAGCAGATAGTCAAGAGCACAACATATAAGCCCTTGCCGGGAATGACGGAGAAGCAGATACAAAAAGAGCTTCAGAAACAGGCACTGCTTTTTGAGGAGGCTTGCAAGAACGGTCTTGTAAGTAATGACCCCCGCCTTACCTTTGCAGATTTCTCAGAGCAGTACCTTGCGATAAAAAAGAATGTACTTTCTCCGACTGTATATGAGGACTATTCGCAGGAATTGAATAAGCTGATATATCCGCAGATAGGGCATTTAAAGCTTTCGGCAATACGACCTGTACATATACAGAATTTCGTGAAATATCTTGCTGAAACGCCTACTACCAAGACCTATCGTAATGGTGAGAAGGTCACATTTGATAAGTACCGTTCTCCTGCTACAATAAGGCGTATCATTGCAATAGTTCAGTCTGTACTCACTCAAGCTGTTAAGCTTGAACTCATTAGCTCTAATCCTTCTGATTCCAAAAAGCTGACCTTGCCTAAGGCAACAAAGCCTAACATAGAGATATTTACCAAGCAGGAAGCCGCTCAAATGCTTTCTTGTTTAGAAAATGAGCCCCTGCAGTATCGTGTATTGATACAGCTTGCTGTTATATTAGGCGCACGCAGGGGAGAATTGGTCGGTCTTAAGTTTTCAGATATAGATCATATCACAAAAAAAGTGGTAATTGAGCGTGCCGCTTATAAGATTAAAGGGAAACCGACGGATATCAAACCACC
The DNA here is from genome assembly GCF_000686125.1 of Ruminococcus sp. NK3A76. NCBI lineage: Bacteria > Bacillati > Bacillota > Clostridia > Eubacteriales > Oscillospiraceae > Ruminococcus > Ruminococcus sp. NK3A76. The sequence continues at coordinate 2,049,425 of NZ_JMMA01000002.1, read as the reverse complement.
GAATGATTTTGAGACAAGAGCAGTTTCAATACCCGATTATTGCCTTAAGCTTTTAGATGAGCTTAAAGAAGAGAAAAGTAAGGAGGCAGAAAAGCTGGGAGACCAATGGGTAGATGGTGATTGGATATTTACCCAGTGGAATGGCTCACTTATGCACCCTGACACTGTAACAAAATGGTTCAGCAGCTTTCTTTCAAGATATGGTTTAAAACATCGCAGGTTTAATAGCTTAAGACATACATCGGCGACATTGCTTCTTTATGGCGGAGTAAGCCTGAAACAGGTCCAGGGTCGTCTGGGACATGGTAATATCGCTACAACTAATAAATATCTTCACATCATAGCTGAGGCAGATGAAGAGGCGGCTAATATCCTCTCAAATATGCTGACAGTAAAAACAAAATCGCACGCTGATCCCACAGATGCTGATAAAACAAATAAGGCAATTTAGCACAACACAATGCCCTTGTTCTTACCAATAATGGTATGAACAAGGGCAGTTTTTATTGGATTTATGCCGTAGTTATAAAAAGCGGTATGACCAAACTATGACCAACTACAAAATATCTCTAAAACAAAAAACTCCCCGACTTCACGCAAGCAGCGTAAAGTCGGGGAGTTTTTTGGAGCTGGTAGCCGGACTCGAACCGGCGACCTGCGCATTACGAATGCGCTGCTCTACCAACTGAGCCATACCAGCATTTGCAACTGTAATATTATATCACGTTTTTATGCTAATGTCAAGGGTTATTTTGTCGTGCGGGGGAGTGTCTTATATTATAAATATAGTATATACTCATGTGTTGTGCAGAATGTACAAATTTGGAGCGGTATTTTGTCTGTTATTTGTCAGAAAAATTGCTGATAAACTCTTGATTTTTTGCGAAAAAAGGGTTATACTATATTTAGCACTCGGAGATGATGAGTGCTAACACTTAAAGACCCTAAGTGCTAATACAGCATATGGCATTTGAGAAAGCAGGTGAGGTAATGGACAGCAGAAAGCTAAAAATACTTGCAGCGGTAGTCGATGAATATATCGTCACGGGTGAGCCTGTGGGCAGTAAGACTATCATGAACCATGTCAAGGCCTCGTCTGCAACTATCAGGAACGAAATGGCCGAGCTTGAAAAGCAGGGCTATCTCGAACAGCCGCATACATCGGCAGGCCGTGTGCCAACCTATGAGGGCTACAGGCTTTATGTTGACAGCCTTATGGAAAAGAACACTATCTCAGATGCCGATAAGCAGAGGATAGATGAGCTGTTCCCGGAGACAGGCGTTTATAACAGCGATGACGAGATGTTTGAGAGCGCTTCCTATGCGCTGGCCGAGCTTACAAAGTGTGCGGCAGTTGTCGCAAGCACAGCGCCTAAGTTCTCGCTGATATCAAAGGTCGAGGTAATACCTACAGGCAAGAGAATGTATGTTATCCTTATGATAACTTCAAACGGCTCGATAAAGAATAAGGTCTGCCGCCTGCAGTTTGACCTGACGCATGAGCAGCTTGCATTCTTTGAGAACTTTGCCAAGGAGAACTTAGAGGGCATCGCAGTCGATGAGCTGTCTGATGAGTTCTTTGAGAAGCTGTCGGAGGCTATGGGAACTTATATGATGAGCCTTTCGCCGATAGTTTCAGCACTTATGAATATGTCGCAGGAGATGAGCTCGCATTCGGTTAAGGTCGAGGGTCAGAAAAATCTTCTTACCTGCAAGGACTTTGACCAGAACGAGATAATCACCTTCCTTGACAACCAGAACGACGAGATAAAGCGATTCTTAAACGAGAGCTTCAGCGGCCTTAAGGTGCATTTCTCGCCTGAGGACGGGGGCTTCGTGATACACAATTCGAGCATTATCACGGCACCTATCGAGAAGAACGGAGTGAGCTACGGCTCGCTTGGTCTGATAGGGCCGATGAGGATAGATTATGCAAAGTTCATTCCATTCCTTGAATACTTTGCAGACAGGATAACCCGTATGATAGCAAAAGAAGATGACGATGATGAGCAGACTAAGACATAGAATGAAAGGACGGAATACACAAGTGACCGACGAGAAAGAGATACTTAACGAGGAACAGGAACAGCAGGCTGAGCAGCAGGAAGCCGCAGAGGAGCAGCCCGAAGCAGAAGCCGCTGAGCAGGCAGCAGAAGAAGAGGAGGAGCTGACCCCCGAGCAGAAGCTCGAAGCTGAGCTTGCGGACCAGAAGGACAAATACTTAAGGCTCATGGCTGAGTATGATAATTTCAGAAAGCGCTCGGCAAAGGAAAGGCTGGAGCTTACAGACAGCGCAAAGGCATCTGCTGTTGAGGAGATACTCCCGATGTGCGATAACTTTGAGCGTGCGCTCGCAGTCGAGTGTTCTGACGAGAACTTCAAAAAGGGCATCGAGATGATATACAAGCAGTTCGGCGATGCGCTTGCTAAACTGGGTGTAAAGCCTATGGAGCTTGAAGGCACAGAGTTTGACCCGAATGTTGCAACAGCTGTCAGCACAGTTGATGACGACCAGCTCGGCGAAAATGTTGTAGCACAGGTGCTCCAGAACGGCTACACATTAGGCGACAGAGTCGTAAGACACGCAATGGTGGTCGTAGCAAACCCCTGATTTAAGTAAACAATTAGTTTAAATACAGAGAAACAAGAAAGGATTTGATCTTATGAGCAAAATAATCGGTATAGACTTAGGTACAACAAACTCCTGCGTAGCAGTTATGGAGGGCGGCGAGGCTGTCGTTATCCCTAACAGCGAAGGCGCAAGAACAACACCTTCCGTAGTCGGCGTTTCAAAGTCTGGCGACAGACTGGTAGGCCAGGTGGCTAAGAGACAGGCTGTTACTAACTTTGACAACACAGTGATCTCTATCAAGAGACATATGGGCTCTGACTACAAGGCTAAAATGGGCGGCAAGGAGTATACTCCTCAGGAGATATCCGCAATGATACTCCAGAAGCTCAAGTCAGACGCTGAAAGCTACCTCGGCGAGAAGGTAACAGATGCAGTTATCACAGTTCCTGCATACTTCACAGACTCACAGCGTCAGGCTACAAAGGACGCAGGCCAGATAGCAGGCCTCAATGTTAAGAGAATAATCAACGAGCCTACTGCTGCTGCTCTTTCCTACGGTATTGATAAGGAAGAGGATCAGAAGGTAATGGTATACGACCTCGGCGGCGGTACATTCGATGTATCTATCATTGAAATGGGTGACGGCGTTACAGAGGTACTTGCTACAGCCGGTAACAACAGGCTCGGCGGCGATGACTTTGACCAGAGAATAATCGACTGGATGGTCGAGGAATTCAAGAAGGCTGAGGGCGTTGACCTTTCAAACGACAAGATGGCTATGCAGAGACTTAAGGAAGCTGCTGAGAAGACAAAGATCGAGCTTTCTTCAACTCCTTCTTCTGCAATATCCCTCCCGTTCATCACAGCAGATGCAACAGGTCCTAAGCACCTGGAGATGACACTTACACAGGCTAAGTTCAATGAGATGACAGCTGACCTTGTAGAAGCTACAATGGGTCCTGTTCGTCAGGCACTTCAGGATTCCGGCCTTTCTGCATCTGACCTTCAGAAGGTGCTCATGGTCGGCGGTTCTTCAAGAATACCTGCCGTTCAGGAAGCTGTCAAGAAGTTCCTCGGCAAGGAGCCCTTCAAGGGCATCAACCCCGATGAGTGCGTAGCTTTAGGTGCTGCATACCAGGGCGGCGTTCTCGGCGGCGACGTTAAGGACGGCCTGCTTCTCCTCGATGTTACTCCGCTTTCACTCGGCCTTGAAACAATGGGCGGTATCTGCACAAAGATCATCGAGAGAAACACAACTATCCCTACAAAGAAATCACAGATATTCTCAACTGCTGCTGATAACCAGTCTGCTGTTGATATCAACGTATTACAGGGTGAGAGAGAGTTTGCAAGAGACAACAAGCAGCTCGGTATGTTCCGTCTTGACGGTATCGCTCCTGCTCCCCGTGGCATACCTCAGATCGAGGTAACATTCGATATCGACGCTAACGGTATCGTACACGTTTCCGCTAAGGACTTAGGCACAGGCAAGGAGCAGAACATCACTATCACTTCTTCCACAAATATGTCCAAGGAGGACATCGACAAGGCAGTCAAGGAAGCAGAGGCTTTCGCTGCTGAGGACGCTAAGAAGAAGGAAGAGGTTGACACACGCAACCAGGCAGACCAGATGTGCTTCCAGATAGAGAAGGCTCTTAACGAGTTCGGCGACAAGGTAACAGCTGACGAGAAGGCTTCCGTAACTGCTAAGATAGATGCACTTAAGGAATCCCTCAAGGGTACAGACATCGAGGCTATCAAGGCTAAGCAGAAGGAGCTTGAGGACGCATTCCAGCCCGTTGCTACAAGGATCTATCAGGCAGCAGGTGCTGCTCAGGGTCAGCCGGGCGCTGAGGGCTTCGGCGGTGCAGGCTTCAATGGCGCTGACTTTAACGCAGGCGGCGCACAGGACAGCGGTGCATCTTCCAAGGCCGGCGATGATGTTATCGACGCTGATTTTACAGACGCTGAGTAATTGATAATTACCACGCCGCAGGGTGACTAAAGCCCTGCGGTTTAGTGGGTTAAAGAGGGATAAGGCTTGTTTATTCTTACCTCTTATTTCTCACGAGGAGGACTATTATGGCAGACAACAAAAGAGATTACTATGAGGTGCTGGGTGTATCCAAGGGCGCTTCAGATGATGAGATAAAAAAGGCTTTTCGTAAGCTCGCCAAGCAGTATCACCCTGACCTTCACCCTGACGACAAGGACGCCGAGGCAAAGTTCAAGGAGGTAAACGAGGCTTACGAGGTGCTTTCAGACCCGAGCAAAAAGGCAAAGTATGACCAGTTCGGCTTTGCAGGTGTTGACCCGAATTACGGTGCAGGCGCAGGCGCAGGCGGCGGAGGCGGTTTCGGCGGCTTTGGCGGCTTCGGCGATATGGGCGATATCTTTGATTCTATCTTCGGCGCATTCGGCGGCGGTTCAAGACAGAACCCCAACGCTCCGAGACGTGGTTCTGATATAGAGGTAGGCACAGCTATCAGCTTTATGGAGGCGTGCAAGGGTGTAAGCAAGACTATTAAGGTCAACAGGCTGCAAAAGTGCCCTGACTGCGGCGGCTCTGGTGCTGCGGCAGGCTCGTCGGTCAAGACCTGCCCTGACTGTAACGGCAAGGGTACTGTGAATATATCGCAGCAGTCGCTGTTCGGTATGGTAAGACAGACAGTCAAGTGCTCACGCTGCGGCGGCAGAGGCAAGATAGTAGATACCCCCTGCAAGAAGTGCAGCGGCAAGGGCATGGTCAAAATGGCCGAGGAGAAGGAAGTCAACATACCGGCTGGTATCGATGACGGCCAGCAGCTCAGAGTCGGCGGCGGCGGCAACTGCGGCGCAAACGGCGGCCCGAACGGCGACCTTTACATCACCGTGACAGTGCGCCCTGACCCGATATTCGAGCGTGACGGATATGATGTTTGGACGGATATTCCGCTTACCTACGGGCAGGCAGCGCTGGGTGACGAGATAGTAGTTCCGACTATCGACGGCAAGGTGAAATACACCGTTCCTGAGGGCACGCAGGCAGGCACTGTTTTCCGCTTAAAGGGCAAGGGTATCAAGAAGGTCAACCGCAACGACAGGGGAGACCATTATGTCAAGGTCTACGTCGAGATACCGAAGAACTTAAGCAAGGAGCAGAAAAAAGCGCTTAAGGAATTTGAGCAGACACTTGAAACCAAGAACTACCAGAAGCGTCAGACATTCTTTGACAAGCTGAAGGAAAAGTTCAAGTAAACAATAGAATAATTAACGCCCCCGAAGACGTGATCTTGTCTTCGGGGGCGTGTTGTATTCTGTAACTGTTATCAGAGAAGGTGTGCTCTGAGCTCCTCGCCGCTCTGCTTGCAGAGGTAAGCAGGGGGGATATCGAATATCGTCTTGCAGCCTGTTGCACCCTCAGCATTGAGCTTGTATGCAGCCCTTGCAAAAGCGCACAGAACGCTTGATGTGAACTCGGGGTTGGAGCCGAGCTTTAAGCTGAACTCGATGACGTGCCTTGTCTTGCCGCCCTCGCCTGTTGAGCCTGTGCGGAGAACGAAGCCGCCGTGAGGAATGCCGCTGTGGTCTCTTGCAAGCTCCTCCTCGGTGATGAAGTGAACTGTCGTGTCGTAGTCTGCGAAGTAGTTGGGCATTGTCTTGATGTCATGCTCTATCTGTGCGAGGTCTGCGCCCTCCTCGGGAACTACGAAGCACTCTCTTGTGTGCTTCTCACGGGTGGAAAGCTCGGGGTCTTCGCCGTTTCTGACTCTTTCAAGAGCGCTCTCTACAGGGATAGTATACTGCTTGCCGTTTTTAACGCCCTTAACACGTCTGATAGCATCAGAGTGACCCTGGCTGACACCCTTGCCCCAGAATGTGTAGTCGTGGCCGTCAGGCAAAACAGCGTTGCCATACATTCTCATAAGCGAGAACAGACCGGGATCCCAGCCGATAGATATTATGCCGACCTTGCCTGCTTCCTTTGCTGCCTTGTCAACATTTGCAAAATGCTCGGGAATCTTTGCGTGTGTATCAAAGCTGTCAACAACGTTAAAGAGCTTTGCAAACTCAGGTGTCTGAACGGGGAGGTCGTTAGCGCTTCCGCCGCAGAGGATAAGAACATCTATCTCAGATGCGTGAGCTGCTGCGTCGTTTACCGAATATACCGGAACGCCCTTTGTCATTATGCTGACAGTCGAGGGGTCACGTCTTGTGAATACAGCGGAAAGTGTGAGGTCATCATTCTGTGCAACAGCATACTCAACACCTCTGCCGAGGTTGCCGTAGCCTAAAATACCGATACGAATAGTCATTGTGTTATCTCCTTAGTATTTGTTTTTGACAGTGACAGTATGCAAATATAACTCACTGTCCAAAGAATATTTTAACAAATAATCAGTCCTGTGTCAAGGATATCACAGAAAGTTCAGGGATATCCACACAAAAAAAAGACTGCCTGCACACAGCAGACAGCCCTTAATGTCATATCATTAAACCTCAGCTATGACCTCTACCTCAACGAGAACGTCCTTGGGGAGCTCTTTAGCTGCAACGCAGGAACGTGCAGGCTTAGATGTGAAATACTCGCCGTATACGCCGTTGAATGCAGCGAAATCGCTCATGTTCTTCAAAAAGCACACTGTCTTTACAGCCTTGTCTAAAGAAGTGCCTGCCTCTGCGAGGATAGCGCTTAAGTTCTTGCATACCTGATGTGTCTGCTCCTCGATAGTTGTTGCCTCGACATTGCCGTTTGCAGGGTTGATAGCTATCTGACCTGAGGTGAAAACAAGGCCGCCTACTATCTTTGCCTGTGAATAAGGGCCTATCGCATCGGGTGCGTTCTTTGTGTAAACTGTTGTTGCCATGATAAAAACTCCTTTACTTGTTTAATATCTTGAAGCCGCCCTTCTTAAGTGCAGCTCTTATATCCTTGATGTGCTGGAAGTTTCTTGTTTCAAGAACAAGACGCAGCAGGCATTCGGTGATGTCGCTGTCCTCGCTTGCACGCTCGTGGTGTATAGCGATGACATTGCCGCCGAGCTCGGAGATGATGCTTGAAACGCCTTTGAGCTGGCCGGGCTTGTCTTCAAGCTGGATAGTGAGCGTATCAGACCTGCCTGATTTGAGAAGACCTCTCTTGATAACACGGGAGAGAATAGTAACATCTATATTGCCGCCCGAAACTACGCAGCAGACGTTCTTGCCCTTGATGTCAGGTATCTTGTCAAACATTACTGCCGCTACAGGTGTAGCGCCTGCGCCCTCTGCTATGAGCTTCTGCTTTTCTATGAGGTAGAGGATAGCAGATGATATCTCATCGTCAGTAACGGTAACTATACCGTCAACATACTTCTTGCAGTATTCAAATGTATTCTCGCCGGGCTCTTTTACCTGGATACCGTCTGCTATGGTGTGAACATTGTCAAGGCAGAGTATCTTTTCCTCAGCAAGGCTCTTTACCATTGAAGGAGCGCCCTCAGCCTGCACGCCGTATACTCTTACAGAAGGCTTTAACTGCTTAATAGCATAAGCCACGCCCGAGATAAGTCCGCCGCCGCCGACAGGAACAACGACAACATCTACGTCCTGGAGCTCGTTGTATATCTCAAGGCCTATAGTGCCCTGGCCTGCGATGACATTCTCATCATCAAACGGGTGAACGAAGGTATAGCCCTTCTCGTCACGCTGTCTTATAGCCTCTGCATATGCATCATCATAAACGCCGGGTACTAAGCATATCTCAGCGCCGTAGCTTCTTGTAGCCTCGACCTTTGAGATAGGTGCGCCGTCAGGCAGGCAGATAACAGCCTTTATACCGCTTTTCTGAGCTGCAAGTGCAACGCCCTGCGCATGGTTGCCTGCCGAGCAGGCGATAACGCCGTGGCTCTTTTCTTCCTCGGAAAGCTGCGATATCTTGTAATATGCGCCCCTTACCTTGAATGAGCCTGTGACCTGTAAATTCTCTGTTTTGAGGTAGGTATGTACCCCCTCATTGACCTTCGGCGCATAGATGCAGGCAGTAGGTCTTACTACCTCTTTGAGAACTCTTGATGCGTCGTATACTTTATCCAGTGTCAGCATTCTTATTTCCTCCTCAATTAAAAACGCCTCGCCTCCATAACAAGAGGCGAAGCGTGTTACTCCGTGATACCACTCTAATTGCAAGAGCATAGCCTGCGCCCTTGCCACTTGAGCCCTTTAACGCAGGGAATACGCATAGACCTAAGGCAAAGCCATTCAGCCTATAAGCTCTGGAATGATCCGATAAGCCAGCCGGATACCGCCCTCTCACCATACGGGCAGCTCTCTTTAAGCGGCGCACGCCTTATCCGTTTCCGTCACAGCAATTAGCTATATTTGAAAATCTATAATTAATTATATCACTTTGAAAATTTTTGTCAAGCCCCTAATTATGAATTCTTTTCCTTTTCAGTGTCAGACTTTTTGTCATCTTTCTTTTTGTCGTCCTTCTTGTCGTCTGAGTTGCTTTCCTTATCCTTCTTAGCAGCAGCTTCCTCCTCGCTGAGTGCGAGCTGTGTGAAATCAGGCAGCTCGTCTCTTGTTACGGTGATCGTGCTGTTGTAGATGTTGATAAGGTTCTCTGTGGTGTTGTAGCTTTCCTCTATAAAGCCGTCGTCACGCAGCAGGAAGTTTCCGCCCCACTGGCCGATGTATGACCAGTAGCCCTTGTCACGCACGATGTTCTCAGCACTCGGCAGGTTGCCGCATTCGCTCATGGCGGCGGGCTTTGTAGCGCATATGCTCTTTAGGAAAAGAATCCTGTCAGTCTGGCCGGAGAGGTTGCCCTGGTCGTAGATGTCCACCGAGAGAATATCGCAGTATTCATCGCCAACATACCACTTGGAATTCTGTGCGCTCCACACCCATATGAGGTTGTTAAGGCCGTGGTATTTTGTCATTCTGTTGTACATGAGCGTCCAGAGCCACTTGTAGCTCTTTTCGTCCTTGCCCCACCAGAAGTAGCCGTTGCTCGCTTCGTGAAGCGGCCGCCACAGAACTGCTATGCCCTGATCCTGCAGCGGTTTGAGATCCTCAGATACCTTGTCGATGTCTGCTATCAGGTCAGCGCACTGCTGTGTGATCTTCTTTTTCTTGACGAGCTTTTCTATCTCCTCAGGGGTCAGCTGAGAGACCTTTTCCTTGGCAACAGCCTTCGAGAGGTCAAAGTCAGTCTTGTCAGCATAGTAGTCGCTCTTTTCGCAGGGAGCGTACCAGTGCCACATAAGGCCTACTATGCCGCCCTCCTCGCTCCAGATGACGCTGTTTGCAAGGTCGTCTTTAGAGAGCTTGGGGTCGTCGGTTGTTATCTGCATAAGGTCGCCGAAGCGAATCGCCGGGTACTTGCCTGTGAGCTTGTATATAGCCTCTGTCTCGATGTTCGTGCCGATAGAATCATACTGGCCGAGCAGCACTCTCGAACCGCTGTTGAGGCATATGTATGAATAAAGCGCCTTTGCACTGCTCGTCGCATTCGGGTTTGACAGCTTGGCCTTGTCGAGCGAGTAGTCAAGCGTTTCTATCTCGTCGCTTGCCTTGACTGTTACCGAGTCGATGTCAACAGCACCGTCGCCGTAGCCTATCTCAAGATTGAGTGCGCCTTTTTCAAGGTAGATGTTTGAAACAAGGCAGTCGGTGAAATCCTTGCTGTCGCAGCTGACATAGTGTATGTGGTCGCCCGTGCTGACAGCAATCCTTGTCCACTTTTCGCTTGCGCATCTGATGATTATCGTGTAGAACTGGCTCTCGGGCAGGTCGTATGCGAATGTCGCCTTGTCGCCTGAATCCTTGAAGCCCGTGATGTAGCCGTCGCCCTTGAAGCCCTTGCGCTTCTTGGCGGTTTTGAGGTTGCCGGAAAGTGCGCCTATCTCGGCTTCTATCTTCTTTGAGAACTTCTCGTATTTTATCTCCTCAGCCTCGGGCTGTGTCTGTTCTATCGTTGTCACAACAGGTTCAGCGTCGGGCTCTGACTGTGTGTCTGCACCTGATACAGTGGTATGTGCAGGTGCAGCTGTCTCTATGCTCTCGTTTTCCTTTATCTTGCTTCCGCAGCCTGTGAGCATGAGTGCAGCCGCAAGGCTGAGCGCCCCTGCTCTGAGTGCGGTGGATCGTGTCTTCATTTTTATGATTGCTCCTTTGCCGTGATCGTGATTATGGTGTTACGGTGTATTTTCTGCCGGCCTTGGTGTCAAATACAGCGCAGCCATCAATGTATTCAAAGGCTATGTTCTCGCCGTGGCAGCTTATTCTGCTGTTTTCTCCGGTGATTAGTGTGCATCTGCCGTCCTTTGATGCTAAGACGGTGATGCTTTTTGCTTTGCCGTTTTCCCACTCGCAGCTTACCGTGAAACCGCCTCTTGCCCTTAAGCCCCTGAATGAGCCGCTTGCCCATTTCTCTGGCAGGGCAGGAAGAATGTTTAGCTCACCGTTCTCGCTTTGCAGCAGCGCTTCTGTTATGCCTGCCGTGCCGCCGAAGTTTCCGTCTATCTGGAAAGGCGGGTGCATATCAAACATATTGTCAGCGGTCGAATTTGAAAGAAGTGCGGCGATATTTCGGTATACCTCCTCGCCGTCAAAAAGCCTTGCGTAGAAGTTTATCATCCACGCTCTCGACCAGCCTGTGTGGCCGCCGCCGTGTGAGAGCCTGCGCTTTAGTGTAGCCGCTGCGGCATCTGCAAGGGCAGGGGTCTTTCTCTTTGAGATGAGCGCTGCCGGGTAGAGCGCAAAAAGCTGTGAAACGTGCCTGTGCCCGGGCTCTGCCTCGTCGTAGTCGATAGCCCATTCCTTTATCTGGCCGTATTTGCCGACCTCGGGCTGGGGGAGCTTTGTGAGTATCTCTGATAGCTTCCTGCCGAATGCATGGTCGGTGTCGAGTATCTGCTGTGCTTCAATTACGTCTTCAAACAGGCAGGTGATTATCTGGCTGTCCATTGAAGGCCCTATGCACAGCGAGCCCTTTGTGCCGCTCTCGGTGATGTAGGTATTCTCAGGTGAAACGGAAGGGCAGGTGACGAGCCGCCCCTGCTTGTCCTCTATCAGGAAATCAACAAAGAACTGTGCGGCTTCCTTTATTGTGTCGTATTCTGCTGCTAAGAACTCCCTGTCCTGCGTGAAGCGGTAGTGCTCCATAATATGCAGGCAGAGCCATGCCGCACCCATAGGCCACTGTGTTGCAGGCATCCAGAGATCCTGCGGAGCAGTGTCGCCCCAGATGTCGGTGTTGTGGTGGCATACAAAGCCTGAGCAGCGGTACATCTCCTTTGCTGTCACACGGCCGTTTGGCCTCATTCTCTCGATGTGCTCAAAGAGCGGTAAGTGCATCTCGCTTAAGTTGCAGCTTTCAACTGCCCAGTAGTTCATCTCGGTGTTTATGTTAACTGTGTATTTGCCGCCCCATGCAGGCCACATATCCTTGTTCCATATACCCTGGAGGTTGAGCGGCAGCGAGCCCTCACGGCTGCCTGCTATATAAAGATATCTGCCGAAGCTGTGATAGAGCTGTGTTAGCTTGTTATCCTGCCTGCCTTCCTTTACTCTTGCAAGGCGCTCGTCTGTTGCAAGGGCAGAAACCTCATCTTCGTTATCCTTGTCATCAAGGACTATCGCTGCCCTGTCAAATAGAGCCTTGTAGTCATCGATATGGCGCTTTCTGAGCTCAGCGTAGCTGTACTGTGCGGCTTCTTTAACGTCAAACTCGGCCTGCTCCTTGTAGTCCTCAGCCCTGAACGATGTCTGAGCACCGAGGAGAATTGTGACCTCATCGCACCCCTCTGTCTGCAAAAAGCTGCCGTAGCGGTAAAGCCTGCCGCCATTTACGATGACTTTGATATATGCAGCAAAGTTTATCCCGTCCTCGCTTCCGCAGCCGCCGTAGAAAAGTATCTCGCTGTCGGAAACGGGTGAGTTGTCGTCAAAATAATCGTCTCTGCCGTCGATGCCTATGCGCACGGATATGCTCTCGGCCTTGTCGGCTGTTATGTTCATGACAAGCACCTGGTCGGGGTAAGAGACAAAGACTTCTCTTTTGTATCTCACGCCTGATAGTGTGTAGTCGGTCGTGCATACTGCATTTTCAAGGTCGAGCGAGCGGCTGTGAAAGTCAGCCACGCTCTCGTTATAGTGTTTTACAGTAAGGTCGCCGAGCGGCATATAGTGTCGCTGGTTGACAGGTGTGCCGCAGAAAAGGTCGTTGACTATCGCTTCTGCTTCGGATATCTTTTCATCAAAAAGCAGCTGCCTAACTTTTGCAAGGTTTTCATATGCGTTTTTATTGTTGCGCTCACGGTAGCCGCCGGACCATACCGAGTCTTCGTTGAGCTGCAGCTTTTCTTCACACGGCTGTGAGAACACCATAGCGCCTATGCGCCCGTTGCCGAGCGGCAGAGCCTTGTTCCAGTCATCAGCCGGTGCCTTATACCAGAGAAGTGAGTCTTTCATAAGTGCAGTTTCCTTTCAGAAATAATTAATATACTCTGTTATTATAACATATCCTGTACGATTTTTCAACCTCTTATCAGTGAAAAATGTCCCCGGGATACAAAACGGGGACATTTTTTAGGCAACACCGCACAAAGATTGTGGTACAGATACGCAGTCAGATTTTTCGTCAGATTGCCCAAATTTACCGCAGGAATACTAACGTATTTCAAGGTGAATTTGGGTGATATGACGGAAAATCTGCAAGTAGATGTGCCGCAAAGCTCTCAGGCGGTTTTTGTGCGGTGTTGCCTTTATCTTTTTTGCTGTGTCTTACTTAGCAGTTACCTTGACCTTTGCCGAGGTATAGCCGAGGTACTTGATGCCGTTTACGTTCCTGTAGGCTCTTACTAAATAGGTTATGCTCTTGCCGGACTTAAGACCCTGGATAACAGCGCTGTTTGTCTTTACGCTCTTGACTATGGCCTGATTGCCGTCGCCGTCAACTCTGTATATGCTGTAGCCAGTAACGCCGCTTATCTTCTTCCAGCTGAGCTTGCATGATGTCGATGTTACGGAAGATGCCTTGAAGTCCTCAGGCGCCTTGGCAGATGTTGCGCAGTCGAGCAGTGCCGAGTAGGTCGAGAGGATAGTATCATTTCCTGCCTTGTAGTATGTTCTTACAAGATAGTGATACACCGTGTTCGCCTTGAGCCCTGTGACCTTGAAGGAGTTGGTCTTCACATCGCACAGCTTGGTGTATTTCTTGGTAGAGGTGTCGTAAGCATAGAGCCTGCTGCCGTCAACTGTCTGGTCGGCAGGTATCTTCCAGCTTATCGTCTGGCTCTTGTCGGAATTGGTCTTTACCTTAAGGGCTGTGGCTTTCTTTGCCATTGTGCCTGTGGTGCAGAGGTCGGAATACTCAGAGAGTATCGTCTCGCCGCTCTCTGCCTTGTAAAGCGACCTTACAAGGAAGGTATATGCCTTGCCTGCGGTCAGGCCAGTCACCTTGAATGATGTCTTGTTTGTCTGTGTGAGCCTTGTGTATTTCTTGGCCGCTGCATCGTAGGAATACACTCTGTAAGCCTCGGCCTCGCCCTGCGAGCCCATTTTCCAGGCAAGTGTCAGCGAATCCTCTGTCCTTTTTGTAGTCTTGATATCAGTAACCTTGGTAGCCTGAGTGTAGACTGTAAGAATGTCGCTGTACTGCGAGAGCACCATGGTGTCCTCGGTGTTATAGAAGCTCCTTACCATGTAGCTGTATTCAGCGCCGGGGGTAAGGCCGCTTATCGTTGCGGTGTTCGTGGTGACCTGTGCAGCTCTTTTGTAGTTGCCGGTCTCCTTGTCGTAGAAATAAACTCTGTAGCCGTTCACCTTGCCGGAAGGAGCTTTCCATGTGAGCGTCTGTGTTGTGGCGCCCGGCTTCTGGAGTTTGAGCCCTGTCGCCATGACGTTCTGTGTGCCTGTGTGGTGTGTCGAGCTTGCAGCGGAGAGCGTGCTTACACCCTCGGTGTAGGCCTTGCTGCCGTCTGCATTGAAATATGCCTTTACTGCGAAGTTGTATTTCGTATTCTCTGTAAGGCCTTTTATTTTGAGCGATGTGCCTGTGGTGGTGCCGGCCTTGGAGTACTTGCCGCTGCCGAAATCATAATAGACCACATAGCCTGCTGCACCGTTAAGCGGCTCCCACGAGAGGGTAATGCTTGTGAGTGCGTTTTTGGAGCTTAAGTTGTAGGGAACGTCTGACTTGACTGTCACGCTCGATGAAGGTTCGCTCTCAGCGTCTACTATGCCGTCAGTGTAAGCACATACATAGTAGCTTGCCGACACCGGCGAAGCCTCTACTGTGTAGGAGAGCTTGTCTGCCCCCACCTCACCTGCGAGTTCGACTGTGCTGCCTGTCTTTTTATAGATGCGGTAGCCGTCAGCGCCTGAGACCTTGCTCCAGCTGATAGTCGCAGTGCTGCCGTTTACCGTTGCCTTGACACCCGTTACCTTGGCAGGAGCCTCGTTGACATAGAGCACATCTCTGTCAACAGCCGTAGGTATGCCGTTTACCCTGCCTGTGAAGGAATACTGCCACATATGGTAGAGCCCCTGATACTTTGTCTCGTTGGTGACGTTGGCTATCCACATGGGGTATTTTTTCTCGATAGAGGAAGCATCTATCTCGCCTTGTATCCAGCTGACATACGAGTAATAGCCTGCATCATAGCCGCCTGCGCTTATCGTGTCAAGGAAGCTAAGTGCGAACTGCGTCATGCTCCATGTCGTTATCGAGCCGGGCTTTACTCTGCCCTCTGAGCACTCCTGGTCAAAGTACACCGGCAGGTCGAGCCTTGTAGTGCCGAGAACCTTAAGAACGTAGTTTGCCTCGCTCACGGCCTCTGCCTTGGTGATAGCCGTCGAGTAATAGTAAACGCCTATCTTCAGGCCTGCCTCTCTTGCGCCGAGGTAGTTCTGCTTGAACTTCTCGTCCAGGCAATGAACGCCTGTCTGCCTGTCGCTGTAGCCGAGCCTGATGATAACGAAATCGACCCCGTCGGCCTTGACCTTCTTCCAGTCGATATCAGTCTGCCACTTTGAAACGTCTATGCCGTATATCTTCTTGCAATTTGCAAAGCGGGGATTATGTACGAGCGCCTGCGCCTTAGGAGCTTCTGCACTGAGCATGATACACAGAGCACATACTAAAGCTGCGATAACAGACACCATGATATGCAGTGTTCTTTTCTTGGTATGCATAATTATTCACCTTTCCTGAAATATTGATTTTTGTGTGATTGTAACCGGTTTGTAACAAATTCATTATACACTATTTTTCTCAGCTTGTCAAATATTTTGAGGTGGAAAGATATGTAAGCGAGCAGTCCGAGAAGAATTACCTGATGCGAGCGCAGCGGCACAATTATAAATTCTTTGTTAACCCCCTTTATTTTTCAGATAAAGTGTGGTATAATTATTCTAAGTATTGTGATATGGCGTGCAAAGGTATCGGCCGCTGGTCGTGTGGTGTTGCCATACAGCAGTTTTGCTGACGAGAAAATGATAATAACGAGGTTGGTTTATTATGGATAAGGTTTATAGTCTCGGTATAGACGTAGGCTCAACTACCGTCAAGACCTGTATTCTTGACGGGGAGGAGATAATCTACACAAAATACGAAAGGCATTTTTCGAAGGTCGGGGAAACGGTGCAGGCTCAGCTTGCAGCGATAAAGGAAGCATACCCCGGCAGCGAGTTTCGGATAGCTATAACAGGCTCGGCGGGTCTCGGCATAGCCACCTCTGCCGGCATAACCTTCGTGCAGGAGGTGTTTGCGGCGTTCACAGCTGTAAACAAGAGCTACCCTGACACAGATGTCGTAGTAGAGCTCGGCGGTGAGGACGCAAAGATAATATTCCTCACAGGCGGAGTAGAACAGCGAATGAACGGCTCCTGCGCTGGCGGCACAGGTGCATTCATAGACCAGATGGCAGGTCTTCTCGGCGTTACACCCGATATGATGAACGACCTTGCATTAAAGCATGAGAAGATATACCCAATAGCATCACGCTGCGGTGTTTTCGCAAAATCAGATATCCAGCCGCTTTTAAATCAGGGCGCAAAGAAGGAGGATATCTCGGCTTCTATCTTCCAGGCGGTCGTTGACCAGACGGTTTCGGGTCTTGCGCAGGGCAGAAAGATAGAGGGCAACGTGCTTTTCTTAGGCGGCCCGCTTTCCTTCCTCTCGGCACTCAGGCAGGCTTTCATCGACACGCTCGACTTAGGCGACAGGGCAACTCTGCCGGAGCTTGCATCATGCTTTATGGCTTACGGCTCGGCGCTGCACGCTAAAAAGATGAGCGAGCCCATGAGTTTGGAAGACGCTATGGATAAGCTCGCAAACGCAAAGGCTCAGGACACTATCGCTACCACAGAGCCGCTTTTTGCAACAAAGCAGGAATACAATGACTTTATAGACCGACACAGAAAATCAGACCTTAAATACGCAGATATAAAGACCTATGAGGGCGACGCATACTTAGGCGTTGACGCAGGCTCGACCACTACCAAGCTCGTGCTGATAACCCCCGACGGCGGGCTTCTTTACCAGCACTACTGCTCTAACAAGGGTCAGCCGCTCGATGTTATTAAGGAAAAGCTCTCGGAGATATACTCTCTTGCAAACCCCAACCTTAAGATAAAGGCAAGCGCTGTAACAGGCTACGGCGAGGAGCTTATAAAGGCTGGCCTCGGCATCGATTTCGGTATCGTTGAGACTGTTGCGCACTACAAGGCTGCGGCATTCTTCTGCCCCGATGTTGACTTTATCATCGACATTGGCGGTCAGGATATCAAGTGCTTCAAGATAAAGCAGAAGGCTATCGACAGCATAATGCTCAATGAAGCCTGCTCATCAGGCTGCGGCTCGTTCATACAGACATTCGCAGGAGCTATGGGCTACACGATAGCTGACTTTGCAAGGCTCGGCCTTTTCGCAAAGGCGCCTGTTGAGCTCGGCTCACGCTGCACGGTGTTCATGAATTCGTCTGTCAAGCAGGCGCAGAAGGACGGCGCACCTGTTGAAGACATCTCGGCAGGCCTTTCAAGCTCGATAATCAAGAACGCTATATATAAGGTAATAAGAGCCAAGAGCATAGACGAGCTCGGCGAGAACATCGTCGTGCAGGGCGGCACGTTCTTAAACGACGCAGTTCTGCGCAGCTTTGAAAAGGAGCTCGGTAGGAATGTTATAAGACCGGCAATAGCAGGCCTTATGGGTGCTTTCGGCTGTGCGCTCTTTGCTATGGAGAGAACCAAGAACGACGAGGACTTCCGCACAAGACTGATAACTCAGGAAAGGCTCGAAGACTTCTCATACAAGGCAACGGCTGTTCAGTGCGGCGGTTGTACTGCACACTGCTCGCTGACAGTTATAAGATTTAATGACGGACACAGATTTACCTCCGGCAACAGGTGTGAAAAGGGTGCAGGCATAAAGCTCACCGACCGCACCGAGAATATGATAGAATACAAATACCACAAGCTGTTAGAGCTTGAAAACAAAAAGCCTGCAAGCCCGAGGGCAAGGGTGGGCATACCTTTAGCACTCAGCTATTATGACCTGATGCCTTTCTGGCACAGCCTGCTTTACGACCTGGGCTTTGAGATGGTGCTCTCTGAGGAGTCAACAAGGGCTACATACTACAAGGGTCAGCAGACTATCCCCTCGGATACTGTGTGCTACCCTGCAAAGATAGCTCACGGCCATATCGAGAGCCTGCTTGAAAAGGGCGTAGACTTTATATTCTACCCCTGCATGAGCTACAATATCGACGAGGGCGGCTCTGACAACCACTACAACTGCCCGGTCGTTGCATACTACCCCGAGCTTTTAAAGGCTAACAACGAGAAGCTGAATGACGACAACTTCATGATGCCTTACCTTGACCTAAACAACAAAAAGCACGTTGCAAAGGTGCTCGGCAGGTGCTTTGCAAAATACGGCATCAAGCCCAAGGACGTTTACGACTGCCTTAACAAGGCATATTCCGAGCAGATACGCTTCAAGAAGTCAAACGAGAGCAAGGCGCTTGAAATAATCGCACAGGCTCGTGAAAAGGGTGAGAAGATAATCGTGCTCGCAGGAAGACCTTATCATATCGACCCCGAGATAAACCACGGCATACACAAGCTGATTGCATCTTTAGGCTTTGCAGTAGTCACTGAGGACAGCGTCGCAGGCCTTGTGAGCGTTCCGGCAGTAGATGTACTCAACCAGTGGACATACCATTCACGCCTTTACAGAGCTGCCGAGTATGTCTGCGAAAATGAGGATATGCAGCTCGTTCAGCTCGTGTCCTTCGGCTGCGGCATAGATGCTGTGACTACAGACGAGGTAAGAGCTATCCTCGAACAGAGAGGCAAGCTCTACACCCAGCTCAAGATAGACGAGATAACGAACCTTGGCGCTGCCAAGATAAGGCTTCGCTCGCTTGCTGCTGCTCTTGACGAAAAGGACGCACAGAAAGCTGCCGAAACAGTAAGGCAGGCAGTAGTCTGCTGATAAGGAGATGAAAGAAATGCCAAACAACGTAAGTGAATCGGGCAGAGTAAAAAGGACGATATTCACTGAGGATATGAAAAAGGATTATACTATCTTAGTGCCTGATATGCTGCCTATGCACTTCAAGCTGATAATCAAGATATACGAGAAATACGGCTATCATATGGAGCTGCTTGAAAATGACTCGCAAAACGTTATAAACCAGGGGCTCCAGAATACCCACAACGATGCGTGCTACCCGGCACTGTTGGTTATCGGGCAGTTTATGGACGCTCTCGACAGCGGCAAATACGATGTCAACAAGACAGCGCTCATCATGTCGCAGACAGGCGGCGGCTGCCGTGCTTCAAACTACATTCACCTAATAAGAAAAGCTGTAGCGAGCAAGTATCCGCAGGTGCCTGTTATATCGCTCAATTTCAGCGGCTTGGAGAAGAACCCGGCGTTCCCGATGACACCTGCTATCGCACTGAGACTTATCCATGCAGTGCTTTACGGTGATATGCTCATGCTGCTCTATAACCAGTGCAAGCCCTACGAGATAAACAAGGGCATGACAGATGAGCTCGTTGCACGCTGGCAGCACAGGCTCGTCAAGCTCATGGACACCAATGACTACCTGATGCCCAAGCCTATATATAAAGCAATGCTCAACGATTTTGCAGCAATCCCGAGACGCAGGGAGAAAAAGCCGGTGGTCGGCATCGTTGGCGAGATATATGTAAAGTATTCTCCTCTTGCAAATAACCACCTCAACGAGTTCCTGCTCTCTGAGGGGTGCGAGCCGAATGTTCCGGGGCTTCTTGACTTCGTGCTCTACTGCGCTTCCGACTCTGTCAACGATGCGCAGCTGTACGATAAAAAGGACAAATCATCGTGGCTCTACAAGATAGGCTACAACGTGCTCTATAGGTATCAGAAGCAGCAGATAAAGGTGATAAAGGAGCACGGCGTGTTCAAGCCGCCGCATGATTTCGAGCACCTGAGAAAGTGTGCTGACAAGTATATCCACCAGGGCGTTAAAATGGGCGAGGGCTGGCTGATAACAGCCGAAATGGCAGCACTTGCCGAGACAGGCGCTAAAAACATCATCTGCACACAGCCCTTCGGCTGCCTGCCGAACCATATAGTTGCAAAGGGAATGTCCCGTGTCATCAAGCAGGCATATCCTGATGCAAATATCGTAGCTATCGACTACGACCCGGGCGCTACCCGTGTCAATCAGGAGAACCGCATAAAGCTGATGCTTGCAAATGCAGTGATAGAATAAAATGATATGCCCGTATACCGTAGTATACGGGCTTTTTGTATCACAGACCGAAGCTGATAGTCAGAGCCGAGTTTATCTCGTTCATGGCGGTGCTGTCGAGCTTGCCCATGCGCTCACGCAGGCGGCGCTTGTCAAGGGTGCGTATCTGTTCGAGCAGTACCACGCTGTCTCTTGAAAGGCCGCAGCCCTTGCCGCCTATCTCGATGTGAGTGGGCAGCCTTGCCTTGTCGTGCTTTGAGGTTATCGCTGCTGCTATAACGGTGGGCGAGTGCTTGTTGCCTACGTCGTTCTGAACTATAAGTACCGGCCTTAAGCCGCCCTGCTCCGAGCCGACAACAGGGCTCAGGTCGGCGTAATATATCTCTCCTCTTTGAACTGTAGATGTCATAGAAAAAACCTCCGTTTCTTTCAGCCTGATAATAGTATTGCCCGGCACGGGCTGTTTAAACGGGGAGCAGTATATATTATGCACCCACCTCACAGAATGTGACCGTTTGACTATCTGTGTGAGATATGGTATACTGTTTGTGGATATAATAAACAGTGGAGGACTATTTATGAAGCATTCAGTCATCGCAGTGCTTGCCCATGTCGATTCAGGCAAGACCACGCTGTCAGAGGCTATACTTTACAAAACAGGCACGATACGAAAACTCGGCCGTGTTGACCACAAGGACGCATTTTTGGATAACGACCCTATCGAGCGTGACAGAGGGATAACCATATTCTCAAAGCAGGCGGTATTCTCGTGGGAGGATACGAGCTTTACGCTGCTTGATACGCCCGGCCACGTTGACTTTTCGGGCGAGACAGAGAGAACGCTCTCTGTTATAGATGCGGCAGTGCTTGTGGTGAGCGCCGTTGACGGAGTTCAGAGTCACACACGCACGCTCTGGCGGCTGTTAAAAAGATACAGCGTGCCGACGATAGTCTTTATAAACAAAACTGATATGCCGGGTGCTGACAAGGAATTCGCTCTGCGCTCATGTCAGGCAAAGCTCTCGCAGGGGTGCGTTGACATGACACGCCCGAGGGAGGAGCTTTTAGAAGCACTTTCCGTCACAAGCGAGCAGCTCATGGAGGAGTATCTTGAGACAGGCGAAATGACTGATGAAGCTATTAAAAAAGCAGTCGCCGACAGAGAGGTGATACCCTGCTACTGCGGCTCTGCATTAAAGCTAACAGGCATAGAAAAGCTGCTCGACGGGCTGTCGGGGCTCGTCACTCTTCCAAAGGACAGCGGCAGCTTCGGGGCGAAGGTGTTCAAGATATCCGACGACGGCTCCGGCGCAAGGCTTACACATATGCGTATAACAGGAGGCACGCTATCTGTGCGTGACACAGTCACCTACACCGACAAGGAAGGCAATGAGCTTTGCGAGAAGATAAGCCGCATTAGGATATACAATGGCGAGAAATACACAAACACCGAGACTGCCGTGTCAGGCCAGGTGTGTGCTGTGATAGGGCTCTCGGCGTGCAGCGTAGGCCAGGCGCTGGGAGAAGCTGATGACGGCTTTGCACCGATGCTCGAACCTGTGCTGACATATGCAGTCATTCCGCCAAAGGGGGTGGACGACCATGTGATGCTTCACACATTAAAAGCTCTCGAGGACGAGGACCCTTCGCTCAATGCAGGCTATGACGAGCAGACAAGGCAGCTTTTTGTTTCGCTCATGGGCGAGGTGCAGCTGGAGGTGTTAAAACGCCGTATCAGCGAGCGCTTCGGCATTGATGCGCAGTTTGGCGAGGGGCGCATAGCCTACCGTGAGACGATAAAAGCCCCTGTAAAGGGTGCAGGGCATTTTGAGCCGCTCAGACACTATGCAGAGGTGCATCTGCGATTAGAGCCGCTGCCGAGGGGGAGCGGACTGGTGTTTGACAGCGAGTGCAGCACAGACCAGCTCGCAAGAAACTGGCAGCGCCTTATTCTCACTCATCTAAAAGAGCGTATACACAAGGGCGTGCTCACACGCTCGCCTATAACCGATATGAAGATCACTCTCACAGCCGGGCGTGCGCACTTAAAGCACACCGAGGGCGGCGATTTCAGGCAGGCGACCTACCGTGCGGTAAGGCAGGGGCTGAGATATGCCGAGAGCGTGCTGTTAGAGCCTTACTACACATTCAGGCTTGAGATACCATCGTCGGATGTTGGCCGTGCGCTGACTGACATAGACAATTTCGGCGGAGTATGCGACCCGCCCGAGACTGTAGGCGACGAGGCTGTGATACAGGGTCGTGCGCCTGTTGCGGCACTGAGGTTTTACCACACCGAGGTGGCGGCGTACACCAAGGGTCTCGGCAGGCTTTTTACCAACGCTGACGGCTACGACATCTGCAAAAACCCTGATGAAGTGACAGAGCGCATAGGCTATGACCCTGACAGCGACACCGTAAACACGGCGGATTCTGTCTTCTGCTCACACGGGGCAGGCCACAGCGTTCCGTGGGACGAAGCCAACGACTATATGCACATAAAGGACGAGCCCGAAAAGAGCCTTGACGAGCAGGCCTATGAAACGCAGACAAAGGCGCAGTCGTTTGTCAGGCGAGCAGCGGCTGATGAGGAGCTGATGCAGATATTTGAGCGCACCTACGGCAAGATAGACCGCAAAAACGAGCAGAAGATGCGCACCCCAAAGGAGCCGCCCAGGTCTGACAACAAAAAGCCACGCCCTCTGCCAAAAGGGCCGCTGTATATTCTTGTTGACGGCTACAACATCATCTATTCGTGGGAGAGGTTAAAGAAGCTGTGCGACAAGAGCCTTGATCTTGCCCGATCGGAGCTTATAAACATAATGGCAAATTACCGTGGCTTTATGCAGTGCGAGCTGATAGTGGTGTTTGATGCCTACCGTGTCAAGGGCGACCACCGTGAGGTCGAGCAGCACAGCGGCATATCTGTCGTATACACAAAGGAGGCCGAGACTGCCGACACCTACATCGAGCGCACGGCACACAAGCTCTCGAAGGAGCACCGTGTGCGTGTTGCGACGTCGGACAGGTTAGAGCAGGTGATAATCTTAGGCAGCGGTGCCATGAGAGTCTCGGCGCACGAGTTTGAGCTTGAAGTCGAGGCAGCGGAGAAGGCCGTCCGTGAGATAATCGACGACCTCAGATGATATTGCAAGAATAAAAGGACTACTGAATATCAGCAGTCCTTTTTTATGTACTTATAATATCATGTGATGTCAATGTGCGTGCCGCCCACACCTGTGATGCCGACGTCTATGAAAGCATAGCTCGGGGGCAGGTCATCAGCAGGCTGTGAAGCGCTGCCGGGGTTGAGCACGAACAGGCCGCCCTCATAGCCGAAATACCTCTCGTGGGTATGGCCGAAAAGGGCAACGTTTGCCTTATTGGCTCTTGCATTGGCTTCGAGCTGTTCGAGCGAATCCTTAACGCCGAGAAGATGCCCGTGAGCCATATATATCTTGGCGCCGAAAAGATTTATCACCTGCTCCTCGGGAGCATCGCCCTTGTCGCAGTTGCCGAGCACGCAGTAGAAGTTCTTGTCGGGATATTTGAGCTTGACTATCTCGACTTCCTTAAGCCCGTCACCGAGAAAAAGGAAATTGTTGCTGAAGGGGTTGTCTGCGATTATCTTATCAATAACGGCCATATTGCCGTGAGTGTCTGAAAAAACTATTATCCTCATAACGGCCTCCTGTAGTGGAAAGGATTTTCATTTAAAGGCATATTGCTTACTAATTATTGTAACACATTTCATAAAAATAAACAACATCTGAACTGAAAATTTACAAGATGTTAAAATTTATTCTTTTAGCAAATGGCATTTTCTCCACGCATAGGCAAATTTTGCAAAATTCATAATTTGTACTTGATTGTTTGTTTTAATAGTGGTATAATATATAATAAGTATAAGTATGACTGCTTGTATATTTTTGCAGAAAGGGTGTGAGTTCATGGCTAAATATGCTATCTATAAGTCGGATACGGGCTATTATGCCTATGAATATCACGATACCCTTGAATCGCTCAAAAATACACAGTTTAACGGCATAGTCACAGAAGACAAGCTGCCTGTGGTCTTGGACGGTAACGGCGGCTATTATTCTTTCAGGAAAGATGACTATATGTTTGACCGCCTCGTTGAGTGCGAGGGCAGCCCGCTCAAGCTCGAGCAGATGTATTTTAAAAATCAGGATACCTTCAAGCTCGGCTGGATGTCGCCGGAGGGTGACACATATTCGTGCGATTATACCTCGCACACCAAAGCAGCACAGGTGCTTGTTGATACCTTTTTCCCGGGGGCGAAGCTCCCTGAGAGGACGCTTGGCAAGGCAGGCTGGCTCAAAATAATCGACTCGTGGGACGGTGTGCAGCGTGAGCATGGGCAGTATGTTTACTCGCTCACAGGAAAGCTCACCAAAAAACAGGCTGACAAGCTCTATGATCTTGGGCTTTACAACAACCCTGAGGTCAAGGAACTTATAAACGACTGCGAGGATATCTGGTAGCAGTCATAGACAGGAGAAAAACATGGCAAAAAGAGTGGCTGTGATAGCCATAATAATCGAAAATGAGGAAAGCGTATCGCAGGTGAACGCCATTCTGCACGAATATTCCGAGGGGATAATCGGGCGTATGGGCATACCGTACAGGCAGAAGGGGATAAACATCATCTCGATAGCTATCGACGCTGAGCAAAACGATATAAACACTATAGCCGGAAAGATCGGAAAGCTTGACGGCGTTACTGCGAAGACCGTTTACTCGCCGTCGTAAAATCAAATATCATTGCTTATCTGACACCGAAAACCGTATTTGAGGTGAAAGTGAGAAAACACATGGAGCTTATTATAGCCGTTTCTTGCTTTTTCAGGTAAGAAGCGGCTTTTTTAGCATATTCAATAAGGAGGTATCACTATGGCATCACTTAATTCCACACCCTCGTCCGAGAGGGTGCATATAGGATTTTTCGGAAGAAGGAACGCAGGCAAGTCAAGCCTTGTCAACAGGGTGACAAATCAGGAGCTCGCTGTTGTTTCCGACACGCCTGGCACAACTACCGACCCTGTGACTAAGTCTATGGAGCTGCTTCCCCTCGGGCCCGTGGTGATAATCGACACTCCCGGCTTTGACGATGAGGGCGAGCTGGGTCTTATGCGTGTAAGGCGCACAGCACAGGTGTTAAACCGCACTGATATAGCCGTGCTCGTGACTGATATCACAAAGCCGCTCGGCGAGTGTGAGAAAGAGCTCGTCTCGCTGTTTGAGCAGAAGAAGATACCATACATTCTTGTCGGCAACAAGTGCGACCTTGCAGACAAAGCCCCCGACGGTGAGCGCTTTGCTGTAAGTGCGGCGCAGGGTAAGAATATTCACGAGCTGAGAGAAAGAATAGCATCTCTTGTAAGCACCTCTGACCAGACACACCGCATAGTCGGTGACATTGTAAAGGAAAACGAGTTTGCGGTGCTCGTTGTGCCGATAGACAAGGCAGCCCCCAAGGGCAGGCTTATCCTTCCGCAGCAGATGGTGATACGTGACCTGCTTGAATCAGGTTCTGTACCTGTCGTCTGCCGTGAGACAGAGCTTGAAGCCACCCTCGCAGGCATCGGCACAAAGCCCTCTGTCGTGATAACCGACAGCCAGGCGTTCGGCTTTGTGAGCAAGACTGTTCCGCAGGATATCAGGCTCACATCGTTTTCTATTCTCATGGCAAAATACAAGGGCTTCTTAGAAACATCGGTAAAGGGCGCCAAGGCTATCCATGAACTTAAGGACGGCGACAAGGTGCTCATTTCAGAGGGCTGCACTCATCACAGGCAGTGCGGCGATATAGGCTCTGTAAAGTTGCCGGCGCTGCTTAAAAAGACCACCGGCAAGGATATCGAGATAGTTCTCACCTCTGGCAGGGAGTTCCCTGAGGAATTATCGGAGTATGCGCTGTGTATACACTGCGGCGGCTGTATGCTCACCGAGCGTGAGATGCTCTACCGTATGAGAACAGCTATAGACCAGGGGCTGCCGTTTACAAATTACGGCGTTGCTATTAGCCTGATGAACGGGATACTCGCCCGCAGCCTTAGCGTGTTCCCTGAAATACAGAAAATGATAACTGACTAAAAGTGGTGAAAATATGACTGACAAACTCAAAGCCCTTATTGACAGGCTCGAAGCAGAGCATACCCTTAAAAAGGAAGAATGGGTCGCTCTGTTTGACGGGTACGATGACGAGACAAGAGAATATGCAGCGAAAAAAGCCCGTGAGACAGCGCAGTCTGTCTTCGGGAACAAGATATACATAAGAGGCATCGTTGAATTCTCGAACGTGTGCAAAAACGACTGCCTTTACTGCGGCATACGCTGCTCAAACAGCAACGCCGTGCGCTACCGCCTGACAGAGGAGGAGATACTTTCCTGCTGCGACGAGGGGTATAAATACGGCTTCCGTACCTTCGTACTGCAAAGCGGCGAGGATCACAAGGAATATCCTGCTTCACGCATGGCTGAAATAGTCAGGATGATAAAGAAAGCCCACCCCGACTGTGCAGTCACCCTCTCTCTCGGCGAGATGGAGTATGAGGATTACAAACTCATGAAGGAAGCAGGCGCAGACAGATATCTGCTGCGGCACGAGACAGCTTCAAAGGAGCTCTATGAAAAGCTGCACCCGCAGAGCATGAGCTTTGAGCACCGTATGCAGTGTCTGAAATGGCTCAAAGAGCTTGGCTATCAGACAGGCGCCGGCATGATGATAGGCGCACCTTACCAGACGAGTGAGCACCTTGCAGAGGATATGCTCTTTCTGCGCTCGTTCGAGCCGCACATGATAGGCACAGGGCCTTTTCTGCCGCACAGCGACACACCGTTTAGGGATATGCCCAAGGGCAGCTACGAGCTGACTCTTTTTGTGCTGAGCCTTTGCAGGCTCATGCTGCCTGATGTGCTGCTGCCGGCAACTACTGCGCTCGGAACGATAAGACCCAACGGCAGGGAGCAGGGGGTGCTGTCGGGTGCTAATGTAATAATGCCGAACCTTTCACCTACGGCAGTAAGGAAAAAATATATGCTCTACGACGGAAAGATATGCACGGAGGACAGCTCGGACGAATGCCGCAGCTGCGTGCAGGCAAGAATGAAGTCGATAGGCTATGAGGTCGAGATAACGAGAGGAGATCACAGATAATGATCAAGATCGCAATATACGGAAAAGGCGGAATAGGCAAATCGACTATTTCCTGTAATATATCAGCAGCTCTGGCAAGAGCAGGCAAAAGGGTCATGCAGATAGGCTGCGACCCCAAGGCAGACTCGACATCGCTCCTTCACGGCGGCGAGAGAATGCCTACAGTTCTGGAGCTGACCCGTGAGAAGGGTGTCGGAAAGATAACTCTTGACGACATCGTGCGAGAGGGGGCTTTCGGCGTGAAATGCGTCGAGGCCGGCGGCCCTGTGCCGGGGCTCGGCTGTGCAGGCAGGGGCATCATCAACGCCCTTGAAACGCTCGAAAAGCTCGGCGCATATGAGAAATATCAGCCGGATATCGTGATATACGACGTGCTTGGCGACGTGGTGTGCGGCGGCTTCTCGATGCCTATGAGAAAGGGCTATGCTGACAAGGTGTTCGTTGTCACCTCGGGCGAGAAGATGTCTGTTTATGCTGCTGCAAACATTTGCATGGCGGTAAACAACTTCAAGGGCAGGGGCTATGCAGACCTCGGCGGCATAATACTCAACAAGAGAGGCGTTGACAAGGAAGACGAGGCGGCAGCTCAGCTTGCAGAGGATTTCAAGACTTCCGTGATAGCTTCTATAGACAGGAACACGAATATCCCCTTTGCAGAAAAGCACGGCATGACTGTTTTTGAAGCCTGCTATGACACGATAACACGCTGCCAGCTCGAAGACACGGCAAAGGCAGTGCTCGCTTGCTTCGGGGGTGCTTTATGAGTGATAGAAAAGACCTTGACAGGCCGCATTATATAAAGATATCTGATGCGGATATAGGCGGGATATTCCCGTCATCGCTTGAATACAATCCCCCGGCAAGGGGTATGTGGAACATCGTACACACAGGTATGTTAGTGCCCGGGGCACATGAGATATTCGCCTGCGCACAGGGGTGTCTCAGGGGCGTTATACTCACCGCCGCCGAGATGTTCGAGCTTGACAGGCTCAGCTGGATATCCGTGAGCGAGGAGGATATGTTTGACGGCACACTGGAAAGCGATATAATAGACGGTGTCTGCGAGATAATCGAAAAACTCGGCCACCGCCCTCCTGTAGTGCTTTTGTATCTGAGCTGCATACACCTTTTTGCAGGCGTTGATTTTGATGTGATAATAAACGAGCTCGGTTCAAGGTATAAGGATATATTCTTTGTTGACTGCTACATGACACCCACGATGCGCACCACTGTGTCGCCTGTCATGAAGATGAGCGCACAGGTTTACGGCGCACTTAAGCCCCTGCCGCTAAATGAAAAGAGCGTGGCAATAGTCGGCAACGACCGTGCGACAGACGAAGACTCAGAGCTTGTAAGGATAATAAGACAAAACGGCTTTAAGCTGTATGACATATGCAATTGCAGGAGCTTTGATGAATATCTGCAAATGGCTGAGGCAGCTGTCAACATAAGCTATATCCCGACAGGCGTGCTTGCAGGCGAGGAGCTCTCACAGCGCTTTGGCTCAAAGCATCTTCACCTGACAGTGAGCTATGACTTTGACACGATAGAGGAAAACTACCGCACGCTTTGCGACACCCTCGGTATAGAGCTGCCTGACTTTACCGATGAAAAGGCCGCAGCAGAGAAAGCACTCGAAAACGCAAAAATGATAATAGGCGACACGCCTGTAGCTGTAGACTACACAGCTGTGACAAGGCCGTTTGAGCTTGCTAAGCTGCTGTGTGAGCACGGATTTGATGTAAGATACATCGTTGCAGACTCGGCAGGCGCTGAGGCTGAGGCGTTTGAGTGGTTGAAGGAAAACCGCCCGGAGCTGCTTATATATTCGCCGGTGAATGTGAATATGCTCGAAATGCCCGACGAGGAGCATGAGCATATCCTCGCAGTAGGGCAGAAGGCAGCATATTACTTTGCGACCGACAACTTTGTGAACATGATAGTCGGCGGAGGTTACTACGGCTTCTCAGGTATAAAGAAGATAGCCGACCTCATGGTCGATGCTCACCTGAACAAAAAGGACAGGGCAGAGTATCTCAAACTCAAAGGCATGGGCTGCGCAAGCTGCCTTTGATATGAAAAAGGATTGATGATTTTGAAAAATGTTTCTAAGATAATACCCTGCTATGCGGCAGACACCTCGGGTGTGTGCTCTGCTCTGTACGAGCTTGGCGGACTGACTGTCGTGCATGATGCATCGGGCTGCAACTCGACCTATTCTACCCACGACGAGCCGAGGTGGACAAAGATGAAGAGCAACATCTTCATATCCGCCATGACAGAGCTCGATGCGATAATGGGCAACGACGAAAAGCTCATAGCAGACACCGTTAGCTCAGCGCACGACAAGAATCCTGCGTTCATAGCGCTGTGCGGCTCGCCTATGCCTATGATGACAGGCGTTGACTTTGATGCTTTAGCACTTGAAGTCGAGAGCCGCAGCGGCATAAAGACGATACCCCTGCACACCAACGGTACACGCTCGTACATCGAGGGTGCATCTGAGGCGCTTTGCGAGGTGGTAAGGGCATATGCTGAACCGGGCGAGAGGATAGAGAACGGCGTGAATGTGCTCGGCCTTACACCGCTTGACCTGCCGCTCGGGTCTGATGCTGCGATAAAGAAATGGCTTTTGGAAAATGACTTTGAGCCTGTGTGTACGCTTGCTATGGGTGCGACACTTGATGATGTGAAGAAAATGCCCCGAGCAGCAGTCAGTCTTGTGGTGTCATACTCAGGCTTTGCGGCGGCGCAGTATCTAAAGGACACCTACGGCATACCGATAGTGTGCGGCGTGCCGCTCGGCAGCGAATTCCCGTTTGACCTTGCAGGCGCTATGTTCTGGGCGATAGAGCACAACGAGGATTATTTATACAGCTCGATGCATCAGAGCGGAGGAGACACGGTGATAATAGGCGAGAGCATCTTTGCATCTTCTCTTGCCTGCGCTATCGAATCCGACAGGAGAGGCCATGCGACTGTGATATCCACGCTTCCGACCGACAGCAGGCTTCTTGCCGAGGGCGATGTGATGCTCACTGCCGAGGAGGATATCGAAGCCTTCCTGCGGGATTACAAGCCGGTCTGCGTGATAGCAGACCCGCTGTATAAGTACATCACACCATACAGTGCTAAGTTTGTGAACCTGCCGCATTTTGCATTCTCGGGCAGGTGCTATGAAAAGCATATGACTAACGTTATTGACAGACGATTACAGGAGATACTGAAATGATAAAGCTCGCAATTTACGGAAAAGGCGGTATAGGCAAATCGACCTGCACTGCAAACCTTTCGGCAGCGCTTGCCTCTCTTGGCAAGCGTGTGATACAAATAGGCTGCGACCCTAAGGCAGATTCTACGATAAATCTGCTGCACGGCGACCCGGTGCTCCCGGTCATGGACTATATGCGCAGGTATGACGAGGAGCCTGAGAGGATAGAGCAGATATCAAAGACCGGCTACGGCGGCGTGCTCTGCATAGAAACAGGCGGCCCGACCCCCGGCCTTGGCTGCGCCGGGCGTGGAATAATCACGACATTCAGCCTGCTCGAACAGCTTGAACTTTTTGAGAGATACAAGCCCGATGCCGTGCTCTACGATGTGCTCGGAGACGTGGTCTGCGGCGGCTTTGCTGCCCCTATAAGAGAGGGCTATGCTGAGCAGGTGCTCATAGTTACTTCAGGCGAGAAAATGGCTCTTTATGCTGCCAACAACATCTGGAGCGCCGTTAAGAACTTTGAAGACAGGAGCTACGCCAAGGTGCGTGGTGTTATACTCAACAGGCGAAATGTGCTCGACGAGGAAGAAAAGGTGCGTGCTTTTGCATACAAGGCAGGCATAGAGATAACCGCAGATATCCCACGCTCTGATGACATAACAAGATATGAGGACATGGGTATAACGGCAGTTGAGGGCGACCCTGAGTGCGAGATATCAAAGCGCTTTATCGCCCTTGCAAAGACGCTGATTGATGAGGATGAGAAAAATGACTGAGGCTTTTTACATAACCGCAGAGGAGCTTGCAGCGAGAGGCTATGAACACCTCCCGACAGAGCTTGACTCGGGCAAGCATATGATATATTCTTCCCCGGCGACGCTTGATTTCAACTCTCCCGGTGCAAAGGGCTTCGGCGTAAAGCGTGCAGGGCTCGTTATACCGGGGTCTGTTATGCTGCTAATCGCCCCCGGCTGCTGCGGCAGAAACACTGCACTGCTCAGCGACCTCGGCTATGATGAGAGGTTTTTCTATCTGCTGCTCGATGACACGGATATAGTCACAGGCCGCTATGTGAACAAGATACCTCAGGCCTGCGAGGAGCTGCTTGCAGAGCTTGATTACACGCCCTCTGTGATAATGCTCTGCTGCACCTGCGTTGATGCGCTGCTGGGCACTGACATGGAGCGTGTCTGCCGTGCCTGCTTTGACAGAACAGGCGTAAAGGCAGCTCCGGCGTATATGTATGCGCTCACCCGTGAGAAAAAGCTGCCTCCTATGGGGCTTATAAGAAAGAGCATCTACTCGCTGCTTGAGCCGCAGAAAAGGATATCAAATGAATGTAATATCCTCGGCTTTTTCTCAGCACTTGAGGATAACAACGAGATATACTCACTGCTCGGCTCGGCGGGTATAAAGAAGATACACGAGATAGGCCGCTGTAAGACCTTCGAGGAATATAACGAGCTCTCCCGTGCAAATTTCAGTATCGTGCTCAATTCCGAGGCAAGGGCTGCCGCACAGGATATGGAGCAGAGGCTCGGTATACCGTTTATCGAGCTTACCCGAATGTACCGCCTTGACAAGATACAAAACCAGTACCGCCTGCTCGGCCAGGCGATAGGCGCACAGCTTGATGACAGCGAGTATTATGATAAAACCAAGGCTCTTATCGAGGACTTCAAGCAAAAGCACGGCAGCCTGACCTTTGCAGTGGGCGAGAGCCTTAATGCAGACAGCTTCGAGCTTTCGCTTGCGCTGACCGAATACGGCTTCAAGGTCGCTGAGATATACGGCACGGTGGGCGAAAGGAACTTCGTGTTCGTTAAAAAGCTCGCACAGCTCTCGCCGCAGACGAGGATATATTCAAACCTTTCGCCTACGATGATGAACTACGTTCCGGCACCTGAGATAAATGCAGCGATAGGCGCTGATGCCTGCTACTATCACAGGGATATCGCAGGCGTGGAATTCAACGGCGAAGCTCAGCCGTTCGGCTACCGTGGAGTCCAGATACTCTTTGAGCAGCTTGACAAGGTGCTTGATGAAAAAGGAGGGCAGCGTGCATGAAAAGGCTTTTAAAACACATATCGCCCCTTGCGCCTGATGATTCGGGTGCCTGCTCGGTGCTCTATGAAATGGGCGGCATAACCGTAATATGTGATGCCGGCGGCTGTGCAGGAAATGTCTGCGGCTTTGACGAGCCGAGGTGGTTTGAAAAGCGCTCGGCGCTCTTTTCGGCAGGGCTGCGTGATATGGACGCTATTTTGGGCAGAGACGACCTGCTTGTTAAAAAGCTCGCACTTATCTGCGAGCAGGTCGATGCTAAGTTTACTGCTATCGTCGGCACACCTGTGCCTGCGGTGATAGCCACCGACCTCAAAGCGCTTGAACGCATGAGCGAGAAAAAGACATCGCTCCCATGCATAGCGCTTAAGACAGACGGCACAAGGCTTTATGACTACGGCGAGGAAATGGCTTATTACAGGCTGTTTGAAAAGTTTGCTGCCGATAAGCTGCCTGTTAAAAAAGGCAAGACGGGTGTCATAGGTGCGACCCCTCTAAACACAGGCTACACTGACAGCAAGGCTATAAAAGCCGCACTCTCGGGCAGCTGTGACGCGGTGGTGTGCTTTGGCATGGATTCGGGGCTTGATGAAGTGATAAAGGCAAGCGAGTGCGAGAAGCTGCTCGTTATCGCCCCGTCGGGTATCAAGGCTGCAAAGCTGCTCAATGAGCGCTTTGGCACACCGTTTGAGGTGGGTTATCCCTGCGTGGAGGATATCCCGGATATAAACGGCGGCCGTGTGCTTGTGATTCACCAGCAGTTTTACGCAAATGCTCTGCGCCGGAAGCTGAGAAAACAGGGCTGCGAGGTGACGGCTGCGAGCTTCTTTACGATGCTCGATGAATACAAGGAACCAAGCGATATACACCTTGCCGACGAAGACGATCTGACAGAGCTTATTACCGGCGGCAGTTTTGATACTGTAATTGCTGACGGACGTTTTGAGCGTCTGCTCGGCGGCTTTGAGGGAAGGTTTATCCCCCTGCCGCATTTTGCAGTCAGCGGTAAGCTCTTATAAGGAAAATAAAAATGATAACAGTTAATATACACGTTTACGGCATAGTGCAGGGGGTGGGCTTTCGCCCCTTCACATCAGTCACGGCGGAGCGCTTTGGCATAAAGGGCACTGTCGCCAACAAGGGCTCGTATGTCGATATCTATGCACAGGGTGAAAGAGAGGATATCGAGCTCTTTGAGCAGGAGATAAGATACCGCCCCCCTGAGCGTGCGGTGATACTCGGGCTCGACAGTGTAGAGCTTGACGGATACACCGGCCGCTTTGAGACTTTTGAGATAATCGAGAGCGAGAAGGAATACGGCGATATCTTCATCTCTCCTGACATTGCCACCTGCGATAAATGCCGTGAGGAATTGTTTGACAAAAACAACAGGCGCTATCTGCACCCGTTCATAAACTGCACCCAGTGCGGGCCAAGGCTGACGATACTTGATTCGATGCCGTATGACAGGGTGCGCACGAGCATGAAGAAATTCCCGATGTGTCCTGAGTGCGAGAACGAATACACATCGCCCACCTCACGCCGCTATGATGCACAGCCTGTCTGCTGCAACGACTGCGGCCCGGAGGTCTACATCATCGGCGAGGACACCAAGGGGCTCGATGCGATAACAAAGGTGCGCCGTGCGATAATGCAGGGCGGTATCGCTGCGATAAAGGGCATAGGCGGTTTTCACCTTTGCTGCGATGCAAAGAACCGTGATGCAGTGATGCGGCTGCGTGAGCTTAAACGCAGACCTATGAAGCCCTTTGCCGTGATGATGAAGGATATCGACACCGCAAGGCGTGAATGTATCATACAGCAGGGGCAGGAGGAATACCTCACAGGCTGGCAGAAGCCTATCATGCTCCTTGAAAAAAGAGAAAAACAGACGATAACTGATATGATAGCCCCTGACAACCTCACAGTGGGTGTCATGCTGCCGTATGCGCCTGTGCAGATGCTGCTTTTTGAACTGCCTGACGGGGTGGAAATGACAGACTGTCTTGTAATGACCAGCGGCAATGCAAGGGGCGCACCTATCTGCTGCACCGACGAAGATGCAGTAAAGGAGATAGGCGGCTTCTGCGATATGATACTGTCGCACAACAGGGATATACTTATCCGTGCAGACGACAGCGTGACCGACTGGCTTTACGGCAGGCCGTATATGATAAGGCGCTCAAGGGGCTTTGCACCGCTGCCGTTCATGCTAAAAGGCACAGAAGGCAGGCAGGCGGCTGCTATCGGCGGCGAGCTCAAAAACAGCTTCTGCATAGCAAGGGGCGGTATGCTTTATCTCTCGCCGTATATAGGTGATATGGCAGATGTCAGGACTGTGAAGGCTCTTGAAGGGTCGCTCGGGCGTATGACAGAGATGCTCGAAGCAAATCCGCAGACCGTTGTGTGCGACAAGCACCCGATGTACAACACTGTGACATTCGCAGAGGAATATGCCGGCAAAAACGATCTGCCGCTTGTAAAGATACAGCATCATTATGCACACATTCTCTCCTGCATGGCAGAGAACAACTACAGCGACAAGGTAATAGGCCTTTCACTCGACGGCACAGGCTACGGTGATGACAAAACGATATGGGGCGGCGAGCTGCTCGTCTGCGACTTTCACGGATTTGAAAGAGCCGGCAGCATAACGCCGTTTATTCAGACGGGCGGCGACCTCTCGGCAAAAGAGGGCTGGCGAATAGCCGCAGCACTTGTGCGTGACAGCTTTGAAAACGGCAGCGATGTGTGCAGCCGGCTCGGCATCTGCACCCCTCAGGAATACAATATGCTCGCTATGATGTCATCAAAGGGGCTCAACAGTGTTAAAAGCACCAGCTGCGGCAGATTGTTTGATGCGGTGTCGGCGATACTCGGCATAAGGCGTTCATCGACCTATGAGGGCGATGCATCGACAGCGCTGATGTATCACGCACAGCTTTTTGAAAGAAAGAATAACGGCGGCTTCACACCGGGCTATGACGGCAGGCTCGTTTGCAATGAGGGCGGATACATCACCCTTGAAACGACCTCGCTTGCAGAATACATCTGCTCGCAGAGAATAGCCGGCGAGGATACTGACAGGCTCGCTTATGAGTTCCATTTTGTTCTTGCAAAGATGCTCATAGAGGCTTGCGATATACTCAGGGAGCAGACAGGCATAAACACGGCAGCATTAAGCGGCGGCGTGTTCCAGAACAGGCTGCTCACGGTGCTGACAAATGAAGGACTTAAAGGTAAAGGCTTTGAAGTGCTGCTTCACAGTCTTGTGCCCCCGAATGACGGAGGTATTGCTCTTGGGCAGGCTGCATTCGGTGTGATGGATCGAAACAAAATAACTGTACAAAAAAATATACATTTAATCTAATGTGAAAGGAAGATATATATGTGCGTAGGTTTATCAGCTAAGGTAGTAAGCATAAAGGACGACACCGCTCTTATCGAGGCAGGCGGTGCTCAGAGAAAGATAAGCGCAGGTGTGCTCGACGATCTCGAGCCCGGCGATTATGTAATGGTACACGCAGGTGTTGCGATAGCCAAGATAACAGAGACAGACGAAGAAGAAGCCGTGGACGTGCTGGGGGATATCTTATGAACGAACAGATGATGAAAGCCCGTGACATAATAACAGGCTACAAGGGCAGACCGCTCCGTATAATGGAGGTCTGCGGAACTCACACACATGAGATATTCAGGCTCGGTATAAGAAAGCTCGTGCCGGAGAATGTCGATATCATATCAGGCCCCGGCTGCCCTGTCTGCGTGACGGCGGTGGGATTTATAGACGAGGCGATATGGCTCGCACTTGAAAAGGGCTGTATGATATGCACCTTCGGCGACCTGATAAAGGTGCCGGGAACGAAGATGTCTCTTGCAGGCGCAAGGGCGCAGGGAGCAGATGTACGCCCGGTGTATTCTCCGCTCGATGCGGTTGAGCTTGCAAAGACTAACCCCGACAAGCAGGTGGTCTTTCTGGCGGTAGGCTTTGAGACTACCACGCCTTCTGCCTGCCTTGCAGCAAAGACTGCAAAGGAGCAGGGGCTTGACAATTTTTCGCTCCTGACTGCCAACAAGACGATGCCCAATGCATACAACGCCCTTGTCGGAAGTGCTGATGCATTCATCTACCCCGGCCATGTTAACGCTATTACAGGCAACTCTGCCTGCATAAAGCTCTGCGAGGAAAAGGGCGTGTCAGGCGTTGTTGCAGGCTTTACGGCAAGCGAGCTTATGACGGCTCTTGCAGTGGCTATAAAGCTGCTGGAGAAGGGCGAGCCTTTCTTTAAAAACTGCTATCCCCGTGTCGTAAAGGACGAGGGCAACCCTGCCGCCATACGCCTTATGGAGGAGGTCATGGAGCCCTGCGACAGCGAGTGGCGTGGCCTGGGCGTAATACCTATGTCGGGCATGAAGCTGAAAAGCGAGTATGCTGACTTTGACGCAAGGATAAAGCATTCGATGCCCGAGATAAAGGGCAAGCCAAACCCTGCCTGCCGCTGCGGCGATGTGCTCCAGGGCAAGTGCAAGCCGAGTGACTGCAAGGTGTTCGGCAAGGTATGTACAC
Source organism: Ruminococcus sp. NK3A76 (assembly GCF_000686125.1). Classification (NCBI taxonomy): domain Bacteria; kingdom Bacillati; phylum Bacillota; class Clostridia; order Eubacteriales; family Oscillospiraceae; genus Ruminococcus; species Ruminococcus sp. NK3A76. Next base: position 2,012,111 of record NZ_JMMA01000002.1, on the reverse strand, counting down.
CTCTCCACCCGGTAGGTGCGTGCATGGTGTCCGACGAGGGTGCCTGCTCGGCTTATTATCAGTATTCGGGGCTGGTGTGATTTATGAGCATCAGAGCAGTGGTTTTGATATAGGGCAGACGCTCGTGTATTATCCTGCACCGCTCAACTGGTCGGCGCTTTACAGGACTGCCTTTGAGAGTGTTGCTAAAAAGAACGGTCTTGAAATGATATCACAAAAGCTGGGCATAAGCCCGGGCAGGATATAACGCTTGCAAGCCTGAATGAGCTGCCCGGGATAATAGATGAATTAAGGCAACACCGCACGAAGATTGTGCGCAAATTGCGCAGTCAGTTTTTTCGTCAGATTGCACAGATTTTTCGAAGGAATACTACCGTATTTCAAGGAAAAATGTGTAATATGACGGAAAAGATGCAAGTAAGTTGCGTACAAAGCCTTCAGGCGGTCTTTGTGCGGTGTTGCCTTAAACAAATCGGAGGCATAACAATGAGTGCAAGCAAAGATACCGTTGAATTTCTCATAAGGGCAAAACGTGCTACCTATGCAGGCAAGGGCAGCGAGACAACGCCGTCAAGAACTGCTTCTCATGACCTTGTGTACAGGGAAGGGGATATGATGTACTACGACACATATCTCGGAGGTGAGTGTTTTGCAGGCGAGGAAGCGCTGTGGAAAGCCGGCGTACCCTTCTGGAGCATGAATTATATCGGCAGGGTCTTGAGCGATGATTTCAGCGGTGACTTTTTAAAGCAGGCTTTGCTGAATGTGCCGTCTGATATGCCTTACAGAGGACCGCAGAGTTTCTCTGAGGGAGATCACACATACTCGTGCGAAGTTACCGGTGATTTTGAGTGGTTTCAGGGCAAAGAGTTTATCTGCTATAAAAACGAAAAGATATATGAATGCGTCTTCCACGGCGGACTTATAAGATAGCCTTTCATGATCATATACAACTAAAAAAAAACGGAGGAAAAATAAAATGAGTGAAAATACAGTTACCCTTGCGCACGGCGCAGGCGGCAGACAGACAAGCGAGCTGATAGAAAAGGTGTTCAAGGCACACTTTTCAAACCCTGAGTTCACAGCAGACGATGCTGCTGTGCTGCCTAAGATAGACGGCAGGCTCGGCTTTACGACTGACGGATTTATCGTCTCGCCCTGGAAGTTCAACGGCGGAAATATAGGCAAGCTCTCTATCTGTGGCACAGTAAACGACCTTTCATGCATGGGGGCTAAGCCTAAGTATATGACCTGTGCATTCGTTATTGAGGAGGGCTTCTCTCTCGATGCGCTTGAGGAGATAGCTGCTGCTATGGAAAAGACAGCCGCTGAGGTCGGTGTCAAGATAGTTGCAGGCGACACAAAGGTCGCAGGCAAGGGTCAGGTGGACGGTGTGTTCATAACCACTACCGGCATGGGCGAGATAATCGAGGGCGCTGACACCTCGGGCAAGTATGCCAAGCCCGGCGATGCCATAATCGTTACCGGCGATGTGGGCAGACACGGCTGCACTATCCTGCTTGCAAGAGACACCTACGGCATCGAGAGCGATGTTGACAGCGACTGCGCACCGCTCTGGGGCACAGTCGAGGATATGCTCTCCGTAACAAAGGACATACACGTTATCCGTGACGCTACAAGAGGCGGTGTCGGCACTGTGCTCTACGAGATAGCTGAGCAGAGCGACGTTGGCATAAGCCTTGACCAGACAGCCATACCTGTTGATGAGAGGGTAAAGGGCGTGTGCGGCCTGCTGGGTCTTGAACCGCTCTATCTTGCCTGCGAGGGCAGACTGGTCATCTTCGCACCGGCTGACAAGGCTCAGGCGATAGTTGACAAGCTGCACGAGGGCAAGTATTCAAAGAATGCCGCTATCATCGGCAGAGTTACCGAGGAGAACAAGGGCAGAGTTATCCTTGAAACAGAGATAGGCACACAGACTATCCTCCCTCAGCCCAAGGGTGAGCTGCTCCCGAGGATCTGCTGATGCTGCACCTTCTCAGGTGTGATTTTGCGCTCATATGAATATAATTCTATAGCGCCTTGTCACATATTAACTTATGCTAACTGTGAAATATAACAAATATGCACTATTTATATTGTCGTTTTTGCGAAAAAGATATTCAAGGGGCTTAAATCCTATTGACAAAATGTAAAAATAATGTTATATTTATTAATAGTGATTTGTGTAATATTTTATTAAAATTTTTGGATATTACATCAGGAGGTAAGTTTATGGCAGAAAGCAGATTTATAAAAACAGTTGTGTTCGGCGGCTACGATAAGGCTGACGTTGACAAAAGGCTTGAATATCTGTATACACAATACTATGATATGAAGAATGAACTCAGAGAGACAAAGCTGATGCTCGCAAAGCTCAGAGACGGCTCGGACGAAAAGTCGGCATCTGATTCGGTGCTTGCTACCGAGAGGGCAAAGCTCACAGAGTTCCAGGTGAAGAATGAGACTTTGAGTGAAAAGCTCAAATCCACCGATGAAGATAACAAGGCCAAGGAAAAAGAGATAGCTGATCTTAAGGAAAGGCTGAAGACAGCTGAGGATTCTCTTGCTGATGCCACAACTAAGCTCCAGGGCGCACAGGGCGGCGGAGATGCTGCAGTGCTCGGCGTTGTATTCGCAGAGGCTCAGAAGTCTGCAAATATGATCCTTCAGCAGGCACAGAAGCAGGCTGATGACCTTGAAGCAGATTCCCAAAAGCTTGCAGCCAATACTGTTGCAGAGGCTAACAACAAGGCTGCAAAGATAGTTTACGATGCAGAGGTAAGGGCTGCAAAGCTCACGGCCGATGCAGAGAACAAGTCCTCCGAGATGGAGGTCGCTTCCGAGAATATGAAGGCTACGATGCTCGCCGATGTGAACAAGATCGGCAGCGAGATAGACAAGCTCAAGGAGCTGCTTGATGAGTTTAACAACACAGCCGGCAAGATGACATCTGACGCACAGGATCTTGTTACGAACACTGCCAAGGAGCTCAAGGCAGGCGGCGTTCCGATATTCCGTGAGGCAGCAAAGGTCGAGGCCAAGCTCCCCGATGCACCTGTATATGAGGAGGTAGACAATACCTATAATACCGGTGTCAGCGAGGAAGACAAGAAAAAGAGCGAGGATCTTGACAAGCTCAAGGCTATGGCGGCGGCTATCAACGGCAGCAGCGCTAAGAAGGCTGAGGAAAAAGCGGAAGCAAAGTCCGAGCCCAAGGCTGAGGAGCAGCCCAAGAAGAGCGGCGGCCTTGATGACCTTCTCAAAAAAGCAAAGGCTATCAAGTAAGCTGATGACCTTTATCATTTATTCCAGTTCAATCAAGAGGAGTTGTAATTTTACATGAGTGCAAAGGAAATTATCATTGTAAAACCTGATAAATGCGTGGGCTGTAATTCCTGCGTAAGAGTCTGCCCCGCTCCCGAGGCAAATATTACAAAAATGCTTGATGACGGCAGATTTGTAACTACCGTCAACCCTGAAAAGTGTATCGCCTGCGGCGAGTGCGTAAGAAACTGCTCGCACGGCGCAAGAGACTACATAGACGATACCGAGGCTGCTATGACAAAGCTCAGGAGCAGCAAGATGATAGTTCTTGCTACACCTGCTATCAAGACGGTTTTCCCGACCAAGTGGAAGGGCATACTTGACTGGTTCAAGTCAAAGGGCTGCCTTATATACGACGTATCATTCGGTGCTGATATCTGCACATGGGCTCACCTCAGAGCTATCGAGCAGAAGAAGGTCGGCAACGTCATCACACAGCCCTGTGCAGCGATAGTAAAGTATATCGAGATATACCAGCCCAAGCTGCTCAATAACCTGTCTCCTATACACAGCCCTATATCCTGTGCTGTGACCTATATCAAGAAATACTTAAGGCGTGATAATCCGATAGCTGTTCTCTCGCCCTGTATCGCTAAGAAGACAGAGTTTGAAGAGACAGGCATCGTTGATTTCAACGTTACCTTCGCAAAGCTCGAGGAGTATTTTGATAAGAACGGCATCAAGGTAGCTACCAACCCCGCAAACGACTTTGAATACAAGTTCGAGGAGATGCAGGGCCAGGTGGGTGCAGTATATCCCCGTCCGGGCGGCCTTCGTGATAATCTCTGGCTGCATGACCCGGATATAAACGTTACTACATCAGAAGGTGTCCGCAAGGTATATCCTGAGCTTGATATGTACGCTCAGATGCCTGACTTCAAGCACCCTGAGGTGTTCGACGTTCTTTCCTGTGAGTTCGGCTGTAACGTAGGCCCCGGCACAGGTTCAAAGCAGTCGATGTTTGACGTTATGGCTACCATGAGAGAGATCGAGAAGGAAGCCAAGAAGAGGCGTAAGACCGGCGTTTTCGGCGGCGGCGCTGACAAGCTCTTTGAAAGATTTGACAAGGAACTCAAAGTCTCCGACTTTATGAGAACATATAAGGCAGTTACTCCTACTCCGCCCCCGACAGAGAAGCAGCTCGATGCTGTATTCGAGATGATGGGCAAGCATACCGAGACAGAGAGGAATTTCGACTGTCATGCCTGCGGCTACAAGTCCTGCCGTGAGATGGCAACTGCTATTTGCAGAGGTCTCAACACTGCCGATAACTGCGTAGTTCATGCAAAGACTGTTCTTACTGCAAGACACAGCGAACTGACAAGACAGCACGAGCTGCTCTCAGAGATCACGAGCGAGTGTCTCACACTTTCCGATAGTCTTAAGCAGGATCTTGCAAATATCAATGCCAACATGGATACGATAGGCGATTCTACTTCCAAGACAAGCGACAGAGCATCTACAGTTAATGAGCTGCTTGAAAGTGTTATCACATTCTGCAAGGGCAACTCCACTATGGATGCAGGCAGCGTCGGCCAGCTCGTTGAGATACTTGAAACAACTCTCGATGCATTCAAGGATCTTGACAACAACGTAAACGTTACTAACGAGAGCTCTGATATTATCCGCAAGTCGATAACTGAGATAAGCGGCCTTGTTGATAACATCAACGACAACCTCAAGAAGGCAGAGCGCAAGAAATAATTTACAAAATATTCAAAACACAACAGCCGCATATCATTCGTTTTACCGGGTGATATGGCGGCTGTGATTTTTAAAACATTTGGGAGGTGAGCTGCTGTGGGTGAAGATATCGCAAAAAAGAAAAGGCGGCTCGCTTCTGAGATAATGTCGCTTTCTGTTGCAGCACTGCTGCTCAATATGCGCTTTTTTGCAAGAGCGGTAAACAGACTTCCGCTCAGCCCGACAGGTGACCGCTTTGTCTGCGACGGCAGAAGGCTTATCTATGACCCGGACAGAGTGCTTTCAAGATATAAGGCAGGGGAGCGCCTGCCGCTGCATGACTATATGCATATGCTGATGCACTGTATTTTCAGGCATTTCAGCGTGGGCGAGAGGACGCAGCGCAGATACTGGGACCTTGCCTGCGATATTGCAGCCGAAGCATTGATTATAAAGACGGCATACGCTTTCTGCGAGGTCGATAACATCGACCGCAAGCGTGCTGCTATAAGAAAAATCGAGGCAAAGGCCGGGCTTGCAACGGCTGAGAGGGTCTATTCCTACCTGTCGCAGGGTGGAGCTGATGATAACGAGATAAGACAGCTCGCTTCACTTTTCGCAGTCGATGACCATAATGTGTGGTACTCAGGCCGCAGGGGCGAGTTTGAGGACGAGAAGAAAGAGCGCACGCTGCCAATAGGCGCAAATGAGCAGTCGCAGCAAGAGCTTGAAAAAGCCCACGGCGGCGAGGGCGGCAGGGTGTCTGACGAGCAGGAACAGCAGCCCGGTGAGGACAGTGACACTCAGCAGACGGTCGAGCAGCGATCGGTGAGCAGCGAGCCGCTAAAGCCAAAAGACCCCACGCTTGAAGACTGGTTCGAGCAGCACCGCATCAGAGAGGAGCAGCAGCTTGCAAAACAATGGGAGGACATCTCAAAGCAGATAAGCGAGGAGCTTGACAGCTTTTGCAAAAAGCCTGGCGATGAGAGCAGGTATCTTAGCGATGCACTTTCAGAAGTGAATCGTGACAGATATGACTATACAGCCTTCCTGCGGCGGTTTGCAGTGTCGGGCGAGATAATGAAAGCCGATGAGGAGAGCTTTGACGTGGGCTTTTACAGCTACGGGCTCTCGCTTTACGGCGATGCGGCGCTTATCGAGCCGCTTGAATACAAGGAGACCCGTGCGATAAAGGAATTCGTCATTGCTATCGACACATCAGGCTCAGTAAGCGGCGAGCTTGTAAAGAGCTTTATCGGCAAGACCTACAGCATACTCAAAAACGAGGAGAGCTTTTTCACAAAGGTGCGTATCTACATTATCCAGTGCGACACCGAGGTGAGAGAGGCAAAGCTGATAACTGACAGCGCTGAGCTTGAAGACTATATCAGCAATTTCGAGACAAAGGGTCTCGGCGGCACTGACCTGCGGCCTGTGTTTGACTATGTTGCAGAGCTTATAGATAAGGGCGAGCTAAGGGAACTCAGGGGGCTTGTGTATTTTACAGACGGGTTTGGCGAGTTTCCGCAAAAACGCACGCCTTATGAGACAGCGTTTGCCTTTATGCGCAGCGACTACGAGCACGGCAGGCCTGACAGGATACCGCCCTGGGCGTTAAAGGTCATCTTAGAGGAGGACGAGCTTTTATATGGATAATATATTTGACATACAAGACGGCGTGCTTGTGAAATTCACAGGCTCGGGAGAGGTTCTGATACCCGACAGCGTAACAGAGATAGGCGACAGCGCCTTTGCCTGCTGCGAGGGGCTGACCGGCGTTACTATCCCAAAAAGCGTTACAGTGATAGCCCAGCACGCATTCCGCAGCTGCCCGTCGCTTGCCAAGGTCACATTCAGCGAGGGGCTCAAAGAGATATGCCGCTTTGCATTCTGCGAGTGCGGTATGCTAAGAGAGCTCGACCTGCCGCAGAGCCTTGATGTGATAGGCAACTCGGCTTTCCGTATGTGCGATATGCTCGAACGAATCTCTCTGCCCGAAACTATGGAGAGGATAGGTGAGAGCGCATTCTCAGACTGCGGCAGCATAAAAAACATCATCTTCCCTGAGGGGATAGATATGATAAGAAAGCGCACCTTCTCTGATTGCAGATGCCTGACAGACATCACGATTCCCGAGGGCGTGTGCGCTATCGACGACCTTGCGTTTGAATACTGCTCGTCGCTGAAAGAAGTAGCTCTGCCCTCAACTGTCAAAAGTATCGGCAGAATGGCCTTTTCTGACTGCTCGTTGCTTGTCAGGATAGATATGAGCGATGATGTCAGCGAGATAGGCATGAGCGCATTTTATAAAACACCGCTTACCGGCGCCGGCGGCTTTGTCATAATGGGCAACGGCGTGCTTGTGAGCTTTGGCGGCGGTGATGAGGATATCACAGTTCCCGACGGGGTAAGGATAATCGGCGAGGGGGCTTTCTCAGGCAATGAGAGCCTTAAGCGCATCACCTTGCCGGAAAGCGTTATCAGGATATCGGATATGGCGTTTGAGCACTGCCGCTCTCTTGAAAGCGTGAACCTGCCTTCCGGGCTTTTGCAGATAGCCAAGGGGGCGTTCACCGGCTGCTGCTCACTTGATAGCCTTGCTCTGCCGGACTGCCTTGAAAGAATAGGCGCAGATGCATTTTACGACACGGCTATGCTCACCGCAGACAGCCGTGAGATAGTTATATATAACGAAAAATACCTCTACCGCTGCTCTGTCACACAGGAGACATATTCGGTCCCGGAGGGGATAACGGTGATAGCTGACGGTGCGTTTGCAGGTGCTTTCGGTATTACGTCGCTGACACTTCACGAAGGTCTCAGGGCCATAGGTGATGCGGCCTTCAAGTGGCTCAGCGCCCTTAAAACGATAACCATCCCCGACAGTGTCAGATATATTGGCAGCGAGGCATTTATGAGCTCATACGGGCTGCATACTGTCATGCGGCTCGGCGACAGGGCGATAGGCGAGGGGGCTTTCCCTCACGGCTCTAAGCTGACCCTTACCGACAACGGCAGGGAGCTCTGTGTCGTGCTCGTTGATGACACATCAGGCTCATCACCACTGTTTGACTTCGTGAGAGAGCCCTCTGCTGCGAGCTTTGAAGCACTTGAATATGACGAATATCTGATACCCGTGTCGGCGGCGTATTATGATATGCTGCCCGAGTGCAGGGAGTATCTGAAAGAAAACATCACGCTTGCTGTCTGCTATGCGGTCAACCTCAAAGACGATGCGCTGCTCGGCAGGCTGCTGGCACTTGACATAGCAGATGCCGGCGTGCTCGATGACTGCATAGGCTATGCCATAGCCCACGAGAGGATAGACGGGCAGATGATACTTATGCGCAAGAAAAACGAGCTGCTTGCAGGCAGCGATGTGTCGCACATAGTTGACGACAGGTTCAGCCTTTGATAAGGAGGGCTTTTGTTTGAATATCAAAAATGCGAAAAAACAGATAGCTTCCACTGTCAGGGCATATCTTGCAAAGGACAGCGAGGGAAGATATCTTATACCGCCGCACAAGCAGCGGCCGGTTTTCCTTGTCGGTGCGCCAGGTATCGGCAAGACGGAGATAATGTCGCAGATAGCCTCTGAAATGGGTATCGGGCTTATTTCCTACTCGATGACTCACCACACAAGGCAGAGTGCGATCGGCCTGCCGATAATAAAACACAGGCAGTACGGCGATGAGGAGTTTGATATCACAGAATATACGATGAGCGAGATAATCTCATCTGTCTATGAGCTTATGGAGAGCTCAGGTGTGAAAAACGGGATACTCTTCCTTGATGAGATAAACTGCATATCCGAAACGCTCATGCCGATAATGCTCGGCTTTTTGCAGTATAAGGTCTTCGGCGGCCATAAGCTGCCCGAGGGGTGGGTCGTTGTGACGGCAGGAAATCCGCCTGAGTATAATTCGAGCGTCAGGGAGTTTGACATAGTCACCTATGACAGACTAAAGCTCATAGAAGTCTCGCCTGAGCTCGATGCGTGGAAGGAATACGCCTACGCCTGCGGAGTACACAGCGCAGTTATCACATATCTGGAGATAAAGCCGCAGAATTTCTACAAGATAGAGAGCTCGTCAGGTGTCAGGAGATTTGTCACCGCCCGTGGCTGGGACGACCTCGGCCGTGCGCTCGGCGCTTATGAGCAGCTCGGCATTGCTGCCGATAAGGAGCTGATAGGCCAGTATATCCGCATAGATGCGATAGCAGAGGATTTTGCGGTGTATTATGAGCTGTATAACAAATACAGGAGCGACTATAAGGTGCAGGCTGTGCTCTCAGGCGATGCCGGGGAGGATATAAAGCAGCGTGCTAAGAATGCGGCGTTCGATGAGAGATATTCGCTGCTCGGGCTTATCCTTGAAGCGCTCAGAGAGCGGACTGCAAGGGTGCTTGAACAGGAGGAACTGATAAGCGGCCTCAAAGAAGTGCTCGCAGGCATAAAGCAGCAGAAAGATGCCGATATATCCGCTATTCTCAGAGCCGCACAGGCTGACTGCCGTGAGCGGCGGGAGCGTCTTAAGGCCTCAGGCGGCCTATCTGAGTATAAAGACAGGCTGCTGTCACGTCAGGCAGATGCTCTTTCAGAGCTTTCGGCGGTGGCAGACGGGGGCTTTGAAGCAGTCAGCGCTGCATATTCAGGCAGGGTGGAGCAGTTCAAGGCGCAGGTGAGCGAAGTAAGAGATGCCCACTCGAATATGTTCTCATTCTGTGAGGAAGTCTTCGGTGCAGCGCAGGAGCTGCTGATACTTGTCACCGAGCTCGCTGCAAGCCCTGTAAATGCGAGATTTATAGCGCATTACGGGTGCGATGATTACTACAGGTATGACAAGCAGCTGATGTTCGGCGAAAGGCGTCAGGGCATAGTCAGCGAGATAGAAGATTTACTTGCTGAGTGAAAATGTTAAAATTAATAGGTATTTTTGAAAATTTGCATAAAATATCCGGATTTTACTTGACATATGTAGGTAAAAATGATATAATTATACTATATAGGTATGCCGAGTATTTATGGCGGAATATATAAATTCATTCCTGTTCAGACCGAGCAGGAGTTAAGGATAGGAGAGCTGTATATGCAATGCGAATACTGTCAGGCAAATATCAGGACAGGCAGTGCGGTCTGTCCCGAATGCAGAAGGCTCGTAAAGTATAATGTCCTTGGCTTCGGCAATACAAAGCGTGTGCAGCAGGCACTGAGCGAGCTTGTTGCCGAGCAGAGCGAGAGGATAAAGAATGTCGATATCTTCTGCGCCATGCTGAGGGACTACCTGCCCGACTATGATGTCGAGCGAACGATCCTTGAAAAGGCTGTAAGAGCAGGGGCGCTTACTGATATACTCAAGGCTTTTGATAAGAAAGAGGAGTTTTCAAACGTCCGTGACAAGCTGACAAGAAAGTTTGAGATGAGCGGCAGTGAGACTGAGTTCGTGCTTGCCTCTCTCGGATATATGATGGGCTTCGGATATCCGTCTTCGATGATGGTAAAGGAGTCGCCCAAGAAGGAAAAGAAGGAAAAGAAAGGCCCGACGGCGATAAATTTCGATCTTAAGGTCTTCGGAAGGATAGATGCCTTCAAGAACCGTATAGCAAGACACGTCGTTGTCAAGGAGGGCTTTACAAAGCTCGACGGCTACTGCTTCGACGGCTACGGCTTTATGAGAGACGTTGAGCTCCCCGATACGCTTTTGCAGATAAGCGAGTATGCTTTCTCAGACTGCAAGAAGCTCGAGGAGATCAGGATCCCCAAGTCGGTCAAGAAGGTAGAGAAGGGTGCGTTCAATGCGTGCGTTTCTCTTAAAAGAGTGAGCCTGCCGGACGGTATACTCGATATAGGCGATAATACCTTCTTCTGCTGTACATCGCTCGAACAGGTGAGGATCCCTGATTCGGTCAACAGCATAGGCGAGAATGCATTCTCGGGCTGCGGCGCACTCAGGACGATCGTTGCATCGGGCAACATCAAATTCATAGATGAAAACGCATTTTCATATTGCCCCCAGCTTACTGTGGTGTGTACGGAAAATTCGTATATTCATAAATACTGTATCCAGAATAAAGTAAAATTCAAGACCCTGGCTGTCGGAACACCTCTGCCGGGCGAAGACGAAATGGAGGAATGATCCGCATGACGGAGCTTAGTATAGGACAGGAAGTTGAACTCGAACTCGGAGGTAAGGCCAAGGTCGCAGGCATTATAGGCAGCGGCGGTCAGGGTACTGTATACCTGGTCGAGTATAACGGAATGAAGTGGGCGCTCAAATGGTACGACATCAGCAAGATGAAGGACCCAGAGCAGTTCAAGGCAAATATCAAGAGAAATATCAACGACGGCGCACCGAGCAATAAGTTCATATGGCCGAGATACCTCACAAAGAATACTGAGGACGGCACATTCGGTTATCTCATGGAGCTTAAGCCCGAGAGTTTTGACAGCTTCGTTGATATACTCAACACCTACAAGCTCAAGGTTGACCCGCTCACAGGCAGGGCTCAGAAGGAGCCTGTAAGATTTACAGACCTTAAGGCAATGGTCACAGCCTGCATCAATATAGCTAACGCTTTCAGACAGCTGCACAGAGCAGGTAAGAGCTATCAGGACCTTAACGACGGCGGCTTCTTTATCAATACCGATACAGGCGCTGTTTTAGTCGTTGACTGCGATAATATCGCACCTGACGGCGCAAACTTCGGCATAGGCGGTAAGCCCGGCTATATGGCGCCTGAGATAGTAAGAGGTATCGCAAAGCCTGATACCCAGACGGATAAGTATTCGCTGGCGGTAGTTCTTTTCAAGCTGCTGTTCAGAGGCGACCCTATGGAGGGCGAGAAGGTCATCAAGGACGTGTGCCTTACCGAGGCTGCCGAGCTTAAGCACTACGGCGCTGAGGCAGTGTTCGTGTATGATCCTGACAATACCACTAACAGACCTGTTAGAGGTATCCACGACAATGTTATCAAGTTCTGGAGGATATATCCCGATTATATCAAGAATGCGTTCATCAAGTCATTTACCGAAGGCCTTAATGACCCGAACAAGAGAATAATCGAGAATGAATGGCAGCAGCTGTTCATGAGACTCAGAACAGAGATAATCGCCTGCACCTGCGGCAGAACGAACTTCACCTCGATGTTCGAGATGCAGGACAGCACAACATACAGATGCCCCAAGTGCGGCATGACATTTGCAACTATAGGCTTCTCGGATAAGGACTACCGTCTGCCGCTCTACATAGGCTCTAAGTTCTATGAGTGCGATATTGAGAAGAATTCCGACGACTTTATCGGCATTGCCGGCGAGCTTGTTGAGAATAAGCTCAAGCCCGGTGTGCTCGGTATAAGAAACAGCTCGGAAAAGACCTGGAACGTCAGGATGCCTGATAACCAGTTCTATAAAGTAGACCCCGGCAAGGGCTGCCCGATATGGCCCGGCCTTGAGATCGACTTCGGAGATGTTACGGCTAAGATCTGACGTCGGACATCGCTAAATAAATTACATTTTCTAAAATTGAAAAGGAGCATTGGATATGAGCAAGAAAAATAAGGGTAATAACCCCGGCAAGGCAGCAGAGGAGCAGCAGGCTGTCGTAGAGGAAACTGCTGCTGAGAACACTGCGCCTGCAGATGATCTTGATGATATGTTTGATTTTGATGATGACCCGCTGGGTGCAACAGGCGTTTCGAGAAAGAGCCTTGTTATCTTCTTCCTGATCGATACATCAGGCAGTATGAAGGGCACCAAGATGGGTGAGCTCAATACCGTTATGGAAGAGCTCGTGCCTGAGATAAGAAAGGTCGGCGAGGCTGATACAGAAGTCAAGCTCGCAGTTCTGACTTTCGCGACAGACGTTAAGTGGATGTATTCAGAGCCTATCGCTATCGAGGACTTCGAGTGGGCAAGACTTTCGGCTAAGGGCGTTACCAGCATGGGCGCTGCATTCAAGGAGCTCAACACAAGAATGTCGAGAAACTCCTTCCTTAACTCGCCTTCGCTTTCATTCGCACCTGTAATATTCCTTATGACAGACGGCTATCCTTCTGACGATTATAAGGAAGGCCTTAAGGAGCTCGCTACAAACAGCTGGTATAAGTTCGGCCTTAAGGCTGCGCTCGGTATCGGCAACGAGGCTAACGACGATATGCTCGCTGAGTTCACAGGCAGCGCTGATACAGTCGTTCATGCATATTCGGGTAACCAGCTCGCACAGATGATCAAGATCGTTGCTGTTACAGCATCTCAGATCGGCTCTAAGAGTATGACTCTTGCTGACCAGAATGACGCTGAGCTCAGCGATGAGGACGTTTATGCTTCCAAGCAGAAGATGCTCGGACAGCAGATCCAGGAGCTTGTAAATAAGAACGAATCAGATGACGTTTCCTTCGATACAGGCTGGTGATGACACCTAAACTTATAGACATAGAAGGGACGTTGATCGATCATGTTCAATGGTTTTAGCCACTCAGTTATGGGTGCGAGCCACCAAAAGAGAAATATTGTATGTCAGGACAGCTCGGCATTCAAGGTCGGCAACGGCTTTGCCGCAGCAGTGGTCGCTGACGGTCACGGCAGTAAAAAGCACTTCAGATCAAACATAGGCTCGCAGTGCGCTGTTGAAGCAGCTGTTGAGACAATAGAGCGTTTTTATGCCGACCCCGACGAGTTCGACCGCAATTTTAAGGAAAGACACAAGAGCATTGTGAAATGCATAGAAAAGCAGATAATAATGCGCTGGAACGACAAGGTGCTCGACCACCTTGCAAAGACACCCCTTACCTCTGATGAGCTCAATAAGTTCAGCCCTGAGGAGTTTGAGGAGATCCCGCCTGAGTCATACTATGGCACAACACTTGTCGCTGCTGTTGCTGCAAGGGGTTATACCTTCGGCTTCCAGATAGGCGACGGAAGCCTTGTAGCTGTGTTTGAAGACGGCGAGACATCTATGATAATGGACTACGAGGAATCCAACCCGGCAAACATTACATCAAGTATGTGTAATGCTCTTGCTGCGGATATGTTTGATTCGTTCTATGTTCCGGACAAGAAGCTGCTTTGTATATGCGTTTCTACCGACGGCCTTTATACCAGCTTCGGCAGCGATAATGACTTCCTCGACTATCACACGATAATCGCAGGTCAGCTCGCAAATCCTGACGCGTTCATGGGCTCGCTTAAGAATAACCTCGTTAAGCGCTCGCATTTCGGCACAGAGGATGATATATCCCTCTCGTGCGTATACGACGAGGAGCTCGCAAAGTCTAATAATGACGTGATAAGGGCAAAGATCGCTGAGAACAAGCGTCTTGCAGCCGAGAGACGAGCAAGCGTGCTGAAAAGATAATTAGTACAAATTAACGGACTGTCAAGGAAGACAGTCAACAAAAGGCGGTGTTAGCCTTGAAATTAGGCGATTTTTATAAATACGCAACAGAAAATGCTATGCGAATGAGGTTTGCAAGACCGCAGCTTGCAGACTGTAACGCAGCATTTGTTACAAACGAGAAGGACGAGGTGTTTACCTGTATCTCGGGTATAACGATACAGAACGGCGACGTCGTTGACGTTCCTGCTGACACATCGGCCTATGCTATGATGAAGGACGCAGGGTATGATATTGCAAAGAATATCTGCGTTATCAGACTTTCGGACGATGAGCTTTTGTATCCGTCTGTCGAGTGTATGGATATAATGCTTGCACTCAACAGCGCCAACAAAAAGTGCATGGTCTGCCTTGGCCCCGATAAGGAGATCACTGTGAGTGCTTCTCTTAATATCGTTGACAACAGGCCTGTTGACCTGACAGAGCCTGAGGACGAGCCGGAGCCTGAGATAACTGCTCCTGAAATAGCTGACGAAGAATATACCGAGACTCCCGAGCAGCCTGAGATGGACGAGATATCCACTGAGCCGCAGATGGAGGAACTCACTGTTCCTGCTATGAACGAGATAGCTGCACAGCCTGAGGAGCCTGCGGCAGATGCTGAGCAGGCTGAAGAAACAGCTGAGGAAGAAGCAGAGACGGAGGAGGCAGCCGAGGCAGAACAAGCCAAAGCCGCTGAGGACGATATTCCTGCACTTCCTGATGATATGTCTATGTTCATGGACGGATTTGATTTCTCCGCACCCGAGGAGCAGGAAACTACCCCCGAGGACGAGGAAAAGGCTCTCGAAGAAAAGAGAGCAAGGCAGAGAGCCGCTCAGGAGGCCGTTGAAAAGAAGCTCGCCGAGAAGAAGGCAGCCGAGGCCGCAAGCGGTGTAGAAAAGGTATCCATTGAGGAAAACAACCCGTTCGCTGCTACGAGCGATGCGGTAACTCCTGTTGAAGATACGCTTGCAGTATTTGAAGACGTTGCAAGCGGCAAGGCCGACAGCTTCAAGCCCAAGGACGAGATAGATGCAAAGCCGCTCATCTCACCCGAGGAGCTTTTAAAGCAGGCCAAAAGACGCAAGAAGGTCGCAAAATCGAACTTCTTTTTCAGAAAGAAAATGTAATTTCAAACCGCCCACAGTGTTATGCTGCGGGCGGTTTTTGTATGACTCTTACAGGCACAAAAAAGCCGCCCCGAAAGGGACGGCTGAAAACTTACTATTTGAAACTGATGCCGACGTTTACCTTACTGTACATCTTAAGCATCGTTTTCTCCTTGGTCATCTTGAAAGCAAAAAGTGTTCCAAGCACACTTATCAGCGAGCATACTATACCTACTGCGATGCCTGCGCCGCCGCCGACTAAGGCAATTGAAACGCCCCAGATGACAATAAGTGAGATAAGGATTATAGGCAGGCAGAACGAAACAACTGACCTCTCCTTGACTTTAAGATACTGCTGTATCTCCTTCTTGGAAAAGCTGTCATAATGCCTTGCAAGGAAGGTGTCGGGGTGAGCCCACTTGCAGAAATCCTTTATCGTATTAAACCTTGCAACGAAATTCTGCCCTGTTCTTGTAACGCGGTAATCAACAATGATACCATCAGATTTCTCGGTGGTATCCATTATATGAACAAGCGTACCGGCTTTAGCCTGCCCGCTCATTGTTTTTGTAACAACATACTTGCAGTCGATAGCGTCGTCAATACTGTAAAGCATAAATGCCATAACATTTTCCTCCTGTAACGGTAGATTTATCTGAAATAAAGGATCATATAACTGTATTAAAAAACAGATAGAAACAGATCAGCTATATTTTCGGTTACTATACAATATTATACCACTTTTAATTCGTATTGTCAATAATAAGAAGGCCGAAAAATTGACTTTTTAATAAAATTATTCACTCAATCGTGTAAATTTCGGTATTTTTACTCAAACAAGTTTGATATTATCAAATGTCGGCTCAAAAACTGCTGTAAATAAGTCTTACTGTGCATCATATAGTGCTCTATGCTTGACAAAGGCGGCGTTAGTATAGTATAATAAACTCAAACGGAAATATTTGTTTGGGGGTGTGTGCGTGACTGATCTGAAAAAGAGAAAAAAGAGAAGAAAAAAACTGCTCAAATCGAAAAAGGGCGGAGTGGTCGCTTCATTTTTTGTGTTTATTATATTTGCGGCGATGCTTTTATCACTTTTTGTTGTTATGGCTTCAATGACCTCTGAAGCGTCGATAAAAAACACTCTGATCGCTGAGCTTGACAAGGCAACGATAGTAAGAAGGTCCTATGCCTCCAATGACGGAGACGAAGCCATCGGTATTCTTGAAAAAAGCGAGATAGACTATATTCTTCTTGACAAGCAGGGGAATGTGATAAGCCAGTCAGGAAAGGATACAAGAAAGAAAAGAGGCGGTAAATTCCTTCACGCAACGAGCTTTTCGTCTGAGGATGAAACTCTTAGTAATGATGAGCTTTTGAAGAAGTATACATATACTCTTTACGGCGATTCTGAGAATGATGTGATCAGCATAGATGAAGTGCCTGAGGATGAGCCTCTTGATGAGGCAGACCCGATAGATATAAACGGATTCAGATTCTTTAAAGAGGTAATACGCACTTTGGATTCATCTGATGTCAACGGTGACCCGTCAGATGGCAGTGATGACTTTTCCGAAGGCTTCAAGGACGGCTACAACAAAGACCAGCGGCCTGTCGATATGAAGGCTATCATGGAAGAAAAGGATTCTGTGCAGCTTCCTGTCTGGGTACAGATGGATATTCCTGAAAAGGAACAGACTGTTTATTTCAGATGCGTTATATCCATGAATATTTTAAATCTCTCGTTTCTGATCGAGCTGCTTGTGTTCTCCGGCGTAGTTATTGCTATAATGTTTATAGCGTTTATCGTTATGATCATAAGGGGCTTGCTCAATATACGCAGGATGCGCAACCTTCTCTTTACTGATATAAAGGTAGACGGCCGCAACTGGCTGTGGTTTGTATATAATGCCGAGAGCACACTTTCAAAGCACAAAAATGCCAATAAGAACTTTGCGCTCATCGACCTTGAATTTATCGGATACAGGCGTTTTTGTGTCTGCAACTCGGTGGACGAGGGCGAGGTCTTACTCAAAAACGTTGCTAAAAAGCTGAGAGGCTATGTTGATAAAAAGGAGCTTTGTGCTCACAATGCAGAGGACAGCTTTGCGCTCATGCTAAGATACACCGATGATGAGAGCTTTAAAAACAGACTGGAGATGATCCTTTCGGCTCTGAGTGATACTGTGCAGAATAATTCGCTTGCATTCCACGCAGGTGTGTTCCTGCTGCCTGCACTCGACGGCGGCTTCTTCGCAAAAAGAAAGAACGTCGATACAGAGACAGACTTTATAAACGCCTCTGCTGCCTGTGCAACACTCGCAGACAATAGCGGCAATGCTGTGATGTTCTATAACGACAAGCTGGTCGAGGAGCAGAAGTGGATAAACACTGTAACGCAGACCCAGCAAAAGGCGCTTGATAATGAGGAATTTATAGTATACTATCAGCCCAAGTATGACCCACGCACTCATGAGCTCAGGGGTGCCGAGGCACTTATAAGGTGGCAGTCGCCCGAATACGGCTTCCTTTCACCGTATAAGTTCATACCGATATTTGAAAACAACGGCTTTATCACCAAGATAGACCACTACATGATATCCCATGTTGCAAGAGACCAAAGAAAATGGCTCGACCTGGGGCTTAAGTGCGTGCCTGTGTCTGTCAATGTTTCGAGAGCGCATTTTATCGAGAGCGACCTCGCCGAGCAGATAAGGGATATAGTTGACGCAGAAGGTACACCGCACGAGTACATCGAGATAGAGCTTACCGAGAGTGCGTTCTTTGATGACAAGGACGCTATGGTCGAGACTATAAACAGGCTCAAAGGCTACGGCTTTGCTGTGTCTATGGATGACTTCGGCTCTGGCTATTCATCGCTCAATTCGCTAAAGGATATGCCGCTTGATGTGCTCAAGCTCGATGCTGAGTTCTTCCGTGGCGAGGCTGCCGACACCGAGAGAGGCGAGCTTGTGGTAAGCGAGGCTATAAGGCTTGCAAAGAACCTTGATATGCGCACTGTCGCAGAGGGCGTCGAGGTCAAGGAGCAGGTGGAATTCCTGGCATCGCAGGGGTGCGATATGATACAGGGCTACTATTTTGCAAAGCCCATGCCGCATGACGAATACGAAGAACGCATAAGAAAAGGCAGAAGTGACGGAAAAGACGAGGAGAGTTTAAATAATGAATGATAACCAGAATACCGTCAGACTTAAATACCTGCTGCCCTTTCGCAGTATAGTTTTCCTGCTGATATTCATTGTCGGCGCAGCTGTCACGGGCAAGCAGGTCAAAGAGATAGGCAGTTGCTGGTCGATAGCGGCAAGTGCTGTGAATATCGTGACGATACTGCTTATCGTCCTGCTTGCAAAAAAGGCAGGCACAGACTTCAAAGAGCTAATGTCTCTTGAAAAGGGCAAGAATACTGTTAAGAAGACTGTCCTTATTTCGCTTGGCCTTGCGATGATAGGTATGTCGGGAATGTATCTTGCAGGCTTTGTTTGCTACGGCTCGTTCATGCCTGAGGTGTCACTCGATATCGCAGCACCGATAGCAGTTCCGCTGGCGGTTATGAATCTTATCATTCTGCCATTGACTGTTCCCTTTGCAGAGGACGGGCTTTACCTCGGCTGCGGGGTAGGGTGCATAAAGAACAAATATGCAAGCATCATTGTGCCGGCATTTTTCTATGCGCTTCAGCACTGCTTTATACCGACAGTGTTTGATGCAAGGTATATGATATACCGCTTTATCTCATTCCTGCCGCTGACGGTCATATTCTGCATATACTTCCGCAGAAAAAGAGACCCTCTGCCGATACTTATAAGCCACGCTCTGCTTGATATGAGCACGGCTATGCTCATACTCATTACATCGGCAGTACCCGGGCTTTATGACAGCTGGCGTGAGATGATATGATAAAGATATGAGTCTTAAGAAAAAAATATTTTTCAAAACCCCTTTACTTTCATAATGTAATGTGCTAAAATAGGTATGTAGGATTTTTACGCTTTACATCATGAAATAGTAAAGGGTTTTTTAAGAGAGGTTTTTATTATGAGAGAAAAACTGGAGATAAATAATCTTGACGACCTCTATGAGGCAATACTTACACTTGAAACTGTAGAGGAATGCAGGCTCTTTTTCAAGGACTTATGCACAGTTCCCGAGCTTAAGGCGCTCTCGCAGCGCTTCAAGGTGGCGCAGATGCTCACCGAGAACCACGTCTACAGTGATATAGTAGGGGCTACAGGAGCATCTACTGCAACTATCAGCAGAGTAAACCGCTCGCTCTCATATGACGGGGCAGGCGGCTACTGCATAGCCTTTGACAGACTTAAGGGCAAGAAAAAGGGCGATAAGTAATGGCATATTCGCAGTTCGCTTACTTTTATGACAAGCTGCAGGGCGAGGTCGATTATACAGGCATCGCTGATTTTATCGACAGGCAGGCAGAGCGGTTCGGCGCAAGGCGTGAGATACTTCTTGACATGGCCTGCGGCACCGGCACGCTTTGCGAGATAATGGCCAAAAGAGGCTATGACGTTATCGGCACAGATGCATCTAATGAGATGCTCTCCTGTGCGCTTGATAAGAAATACGACAGCGGTCTGCCGATACAGTATCTCAACCAGAGCATGACCGGGCTTGATATGTTCGGAACGATCGATATCACCGTATGCACGCTCGACAGCATAAACCACCTGAGCTCGCTCGATGAGATAAAGACGGCGTTTGAAAAGGTGTCGCTCTTTGCATTTCCGGACGGTATGTTTATTTTTGATATGAACACCCTCTACAAGCACAGGGAGATACTTGGCAGCAACACCTATGTCATTGACACCGAGGGGCTTTACTGTGTGTGGCAGAATGAATACAGCGAAAGTGACGGCTCGGTGGATATCACGCTCGACTTTTTCGAGCAGGGCGATGACGGCAGGTATGAACGCTTTGGCGAGAGCTTTACGGAGATAGCGTTCGATGCAGCAGTTATTGAACAGGCGCTTATTGATGCCGGCTTTGAGATACTTGACAGCTTTGATGATTATACAGACAAGCCGGTAACGGAAACTACACAGAGAATAGTATATGTGTGCAAAAAGAAGATAAAGGAATGAGCATAAATGGGCAGGATAGTAAGGGTAATAAGCAAGGACGCATCTGTTGTATGCTCGGCTATTGACGGCAAGGACATAGTCGGCGAGATAGAGCGTATACATAAAACATCAGCAGTTGTTACAGCTGCACTCGGCAGGCTCTCGCTCGGGGCATCGCTTATGGGCTTCGGGCTTAAGGGCAAGGACGACACGGTGACGGTTCGTCTTAACGGCGACGGCCCTGCAGGTGCGCTTATCGCAGTCGCTGACAGCTTCGGCAATGTCAAGAGCTATGTGCAGAACCCAGTGGTAGAGCTTCCGTTAAACAGCTACGGCAAGCTCGATGTCAGAGGTGCAGTCGGCAGGAACGGTACTCTTTCGGTCGTAAAGGACTTAGGCCTTAAGGAGCCGTATTCGGGGCAGGTGCCTATAGTTTCGGGTGAGATAGCTGAGGATATCACAAGCTACCTTGCTGTGTCTGAGCAGATACCGAGCGTGTGCGCTTTGGGCGTGCTCGTGAACCCCGACCTGACTGTTGCTAACGCAGGCGGCTATCTTATCCAGCTGCTGCCCTTTGCGCCGGAGAGTGCAATTGACGTGATTGAGAATAATATCAAAAACCTTAAGTCGGTAACGCAGCTCTATTCGCAGGGCATGACTGTTGACGAGATAGCTTTGAAGACTCTCGAAGGTTTGGAGCCGAATATCCTTGATGATTTTGAGGTAAACTATAAGTGCGACTGCTCCCGTGACAGGGTGTCAAGAGCACTCCAGTCGATAGGCGAGGCCGACCTCAGAGAGATGGCAAATGACGAAATAACCGAGGTACAGTGCCACTTCTGCGATAAGGTATACCGCTTCACAAGTGCCGAAGTTGAGGCTCTTATAAAAAAATGAAAAAAATTTTGAAAAACCCCTTGACAAATCGAAAGATATAGTGTATAATAAATAAGTCGCCTGACAGGGAAGCCTGTAGGGCGCAAATGTGGAAGCTTAGCTCAGCTGGGAGAGCATCTGCCTTACAAGCAGAGGGTCATAGGTTCGAGCCCTATAGTTTCCACCAAATGGCCGGGTAGTTCAGTTGGTTAGAACGCCAGCCTGTCACGCTGGAGGTCGTGGGTTCGAGCCCCATTCCGGTCGCCATTTAATATTTTAAACAAGCGGATTTAGCTCATCTGGTAGAGCGCCACCTTGCCAAGGTGGAGGTAGCGAGTTCGAGCCTCGTAATCCGCTCCATATTTTAGGCGCTATAGCCAAGTGGTAAGGCGTAGGTCTGCAACACCTTGATCGCCGGTTCAAATCCGGCTGGCGCCTCCAGATTTCCCCTTAACTTTTGGTTAAGGGGCTTTTTCATAAGCAAAAACAGAGCCGGAGGAAAAGCTGTGGCAATAAATACAAAAGGTAAGCGAAAGGTGATTTTTAATGATGAGGTATACTATTGGTTCGTCAGGATAGAGAAGGACGGCAGTCATAGGATACATATCATGTCAGAGAATAAAAGATTTGACCGGGTATTCCCAATGGCGGACACGGAAGTTCCGGTCACATCAGGATATATCTGTAAGCTCCTGAGAAAAGGAGAATGAATTGCTCGAAAAAGCGGTGATAAAATGAAAACAATAGCGATCATAACCGGTGCTGCCGGAGGGCTGGGCAGTGAATTCACAAAACAGCTCTACAATGAAGTCGATGAGATATGGGCTATAGGGCGAAATGTCGCAAAGCTTGATGCGCTCAAGAAAACCCTCGGCGACAAGGTCAGGGGCTTTTCTGTTGACCTGTCAGACCCTGATAACCTCTCGGTGATAAGCGATGAGCTTGAAAAGGGCGAGTATGAGGTGAGGTGGCTAATAAACAATGCAGGCTCGGGGCGCATGGCACGCTCTGATAAGCTTTCGGCATCGGAGATATCCTCGCATATCAACACACATAACACCTCGGTGGCGATGCTTTGCAATATCTGCATACCCTTTATGAAAAAGGGCTGCCATATCCTGAATATATCCTCGCAGTCGTCGTTCCAGCCGGTGCCGTATATAAATCTTTATGCGGCATCAAAGGCATTCACTCTTTCATATTCAAGGGCGCTGAATGTAGAGCTTAAAGACACAGGCATTACCGTGACTGCCTGCTGCCCCGGGTGGATAAAGACCGATCTCTTAAAGGAGGAAATAAACGGTGTTAAGATAAAATTTCCTCACATGGCGCAGCCTGCCGACGTTGCACGCAAGGCGATAGCTGACGCAAGAAAGGGCAGGGATATGTCGGTCTACGGGGCATATGTAAAGACGATGCAGTTTTTTTCGAAGTATTATCCGCACAGACTGATAATGAAATTCTGGATGATGGGCATAGGAAAATACATAAAATAAGAATACTGCGATCAAAACAGCATACAATATACTAAAAACCGCAATGGGGGTATATGTATGCAAAAAAGGATAAGCAAGACAGAGCTTTTGATATGGATAGTCGGTGCCGAGCTTTTCGGGGCGGTGAGCGCACTTGTCGGCGGCAATTTCAGCGGCTTTTACGATACGCTCACATCTCCGCCGCTCAGCCCTCCTGCGTGGCTTTTCCCGGTAATGTGGGCGATAATATACGGCCTGCTCGGAGCGTCGGCGTATATCATTTTCAGGCTCGAAGGCAGCAGCTCGCAGACAACTGTTGCGGCGTTTGCGTCTCAGCTGATACTCAATTTCGCATGGAGCATAGTTTTCTTCCGGCTGCATTTTCTCTGGATAGCGGCTATAGTGCTCGTAGCGCTCACAGTATCTGTCGGGATAATGCTGCTTGATTTCTACCGCAAAAACAAGCTCGCAGGCCTTATGAACATACTCTATCTGTTCTGGTGTATGTTTGCCTGCTATCTGAATATCGGCATCGCTGTGCTGAACTAAAAAAATAAGGGCTGCGTTTAGCAGTCCTTTTTTATGTACAATATCAGAAACCCATTGCGGCCTTTGTTTCTTTCATCTTTTGCTGCCCGGCGAGCTCGCCGAGAAGTGTGAATGCTACCTCAGGTCCTGTCTGCGGACAGTATGAGGTGATTATATTGCCGCACCTGACGACAGGCTCGTTTACGACAATTGCGCCGAACTCTGCAAGCTGCCGCTGCCTGCGGCCGTCGCCTAAATGATAGGTGGTCGCACGCTTGCCTTTTAGTATGCCGCTGTTGCCGAGTGCGAGGGCGGCTACACATATCGTGGCTATCATCTTGCCGGCGGAGCAGAATTCCCTGATAAGCTCTGCTGCCTGCTGCGAGTATGCGTCTTCATAAAAACCGTATTCCTCAAAGCCGCCTGGGATTGCGAGAGCATCATAGTCGCTGACATTTACGTCCTGCAGCAGCACATCTGCATTGACCGACACGCCGAAAGTGCTCGTCACAGTCTTTCGCATAGCGCAGGTCACGGTTTCAATGCCTGCCCAGCCCATAACGTCAACGAATACGCTTGCCTCCATAGTTTCAAAGCCTTTTGCAAGGAATAAAAGAACCCTCATTTGCAGTCCTCCGCTTATTTATATAGTGTGTTCATCGTGACCTTTGAGCCGGGGAAGTTCTCCTCGGCGTATTTACGCATCAGCTTCATGCCCTCTATGTGGTTTGAGTGGATATTTATGTGCGCCGGGTGCTTGCCGTGTTCCTTCATCCATTTTAAGATGTCAAGCCCGGTGTGCTCCTCTCCTAAGTGATAGTCAAGGCTGACAAACTCAAACTCCGAGAACAGCTCATAGTAAAGCACTGCATCGGCATAGCTTGTCACGCACTCAAACCCCTTGGGCTGAGGCCGGGTGTCGTCAACGAAAAGTTTTAAGCCCATAGTATCTTCCTCCTTTGTTATATAAGACCAAACGAGTGAGGATTATATTATAGCATAGAGGAAAAGAAAAAGCAATGCATTACTCATTTATATTCCATATCTGCTTGAGACGATTTACAGTGTCATTCCATACAGAAACTGTTGGCTTACAAACACTGTTCTGATTAGCGAAGAAGCCGGGTTCTCTTACAGCGTTGCTTTCGTCTACTGTGTGAATCCATTTTACTTTTACAACATATTCAGCTTGTTCTGGGTCGTCTGATGAATAAAGATAGTTGATTCCGTTTTCAAAATCGGCAAATGTAATAGACTCGCCATTAACATCAAAAGTAACATCTTTTGCTTGTTCTAACGTATCGGTAACAATTCCATATCCTACATAGCCTTTTTGCGGAATATAAGCAAAAATCTTTTCTCCAACATCAAGGTTTTTCAAAGTATTTGAATACCAGCTGCCACCGCCTGCCGAAATAAAACCATATTTTAAAGCGTCTTCCCATTTTCTGTGTCCGCCACACCCATATGCTACATAGGCATAGCCATTCCATATTTTTGCGTTGTCTGATTTTAATACTCTTTCTTCAATGTCGTCGCCAAACCATGTTCTGCCAAGTAACTGTTTTCCGTTACACTCATATACATTGAAGAAAAGAATGTTTATTAGTACATCGCATTTGTCACGAAGGAAACCAATGATTCTTTCGGTGCTTTTATCCATTTTTGCGGCGACTATTACCATTTTGATATTAGGCTTAAACGTATCATCGTCTAATGTGAATTTATTATTGAATCTTTTTTGATATGCTTCCTCTAATGTTTTGGGAGCTTTGGGGTGCTTTTCAACATACTTGCTATAAACATTTAATATATCATTATAATTATACTCTGAAACACTTGCAGCATAATCGAGAACCTGTGCGGTCACTTCACGAGGAGTCATGTCTTTTTTTAACTCGACAATAACTAAATCACCGTCGGGCTCCATGCAAAGCAGGTCAATATACTTTTTCGCATCAGTATAGACTTGTTCACCGATAATTAGCCAGCTGCGGTCAAGAATATCTGGATTTTTAACAAAGAGCTTTTCAAGTTTGTTTTCTTCAATTGTAATGCTTTCAACCTCGTTGCCATTTTCAATGTACCATAGATTTTGATGCAACATAAATAATTCCTCCTTATTTATAAAAGATATATCAGGTTGATTATATTATATCACAGAGAGCGTATTATTTCAACCTACCCCTCCTCAAACGAAAAAAGCTCCTCCACAGTCACGCCGAATATCTTGGCAATATCCATAGCCAGCTTCAGCGAGGGATTATATACCCCCTTTTCGAGCCTGATTATCGTTTCACGCCTGACACCTACAAGCTCGGCAAGGTCGCCCTGCTTCATGCCTGTCCTGGCACGGTATTCTTTCAGTTTAGTAACAAGCTCAGCCATTATTCGTCCTCCTCAGCTTCGACAGTGTCGCCTCTTTCTATAAAAAGGAAGATGAATTTCTGTATGCACGATTGCAGGATTACAAAGCCGCAGAACAGAAACATCATGGCGCTGTAGCTTACGCTGAACCTGTCGCCGTCATTTAAAATGCTGACAACCAACAGGGTGACGGCCATAACAGAAATGATAGCAGCGTAAGAGAGGACGCCTGCACGGTTCATATTAGAGGTGGCAAGATCGTCAGCAGGCTCGGTCTTGTACTTTGACTGCTGCCTGAGTGAAAATACAAGTGCAGCTATCTCAGCAACAAGAAAGAATGGGAATATCATAAGGTTAAGGCTGCTTGACTTGAAATCAAACTGCTCGGCCAGACCCATATACCCAAACATCAGTGCAATTGTCAGACTGAGTATTGCATTATAAAATGACGACTTTCTGAAAGTCATCGGCGGACGATTGTCCAAGCGGTATTTCTCCCACGCATAGTCGTAAGATGCCTGTCTGCGTTCCTCACGGGTGAGGGATTTGTCCTTTGATGCTCTGTAGAGCTGGTTTATCTTGTTGGTATCCATAGCTTTCTTCTCCTTTATATATACTGTAATAGGTGGTGTGGTGTTATACATATGTGAAATAACGTGATTTTTAAGTGTAGTGTGATCTATTTCTCACCTCATGTGACAATAATATCACACTATCGGGCAAAAGTCAAGAAAAAATGTGATATATTCATCACTTTTGGTGTTCTGCACAAGCAAATATGTGATAAATACATCACTTTGACGACAAAATGCGGAGCATCATAAAACGTTCACGTAACGTTAAATATATATCTATAGACATTTGTCGATAAAAGGAGTATAATAATAAAGCTGTCGGGCGAGACGATAAAAAATCTCAAAGACAGTAAAAAATATCTCCAAAACCCCTTGACAAAATCGAGGAAAGGTGATATAATATAGAGTACAGCCCCTTAAAAGGCTGGACACGGTATCTTGAAAATTGAACAATAACGAGAAACACAAAACCCTTGAAAATTGCTTTGAGGAAACGAGAAGTAAGGTCAAGCAAAGACTAAAAAATGAGCGAAACACGACAGTGAAGAAACTGAGATCATAAATCTCGAAAGAGAATTAGGATACAATCTATTTAAAGAGTTTGATCCTGGCTCAGGACGAACGCTGGCGGCACGCTTAACACATGCAAGTCGAACGGAGTTTTAGAGAGCTTGCTTTTTAAAACTTAGTGGCGGACGGGTGAGTAACACGTGAGCAATCTGCCTTTCAGAGGGGGATAGCAGTTGGAAACGACTGATAATACCGCATAATATAGTAGGATCGCATGGTTCAACTATCAAAGATTTATCGCTGAAAGATGAGCTCGCGTCTGATTAGATAGTTGGTGAGGTAACGGCTCACCAAGTCGACGATCAGTAGCCGGACTGAGAGGTTGAACGGCCACATTGGGACTGAGACACGGCCCAGACTCCTACGGGAGGCAGCAGTGGGGAATATTGCACAATGGGCGCAAGCCTGATGCAGCGATGCCGCGTGAGGGAAGAAGGTTTTAGGATTGTAAACCTCTGTCTTCAGGGACGATAATGACGGTACCTGAGGAGGAAGCTCCGGCTAACTACGTGCCAGCAGCCGCGGTAATACGTAGGGAGCGAGCGTTGTCCGGAATTACTGGGTGTAAAGGGAGTGCAGGCGGGACTGCAAGTCAGATGTGAAATGTAGGGGCTTAACCCCTGAACTGCATTTGAAACTGTAGTTCTTGAGTGAAGTAGAGGTAAGCGGAATTCCTAGTGTAGCGGTGAAATGCGTAGATATTAGGAGGAACATCAGTGGCGAAGGCGGCTTACTGGGCTTTTACTGACGCTGAGGCTCGAAAGCGTGGGGAGCAAACAGGATTAGATACCCTGGTAGTCCACGCTGTAAACGATGATTACTAGGTGTGGGGGGACTGACCCCTTCCGTGCCGCAGTTAACACAATAAGTAATCCACCTGGGGAGTACGGCCGCAAGGCTGAAACTCAAAGGAATTGACGGGGGCCCGCACAAGCAGTGGAGTATGTGGATTAATTCGAAGCAACGCGAAGAACCTTACCAGGTCTTGACATCGTACGCATAGCATAGAGATATGTGAAATCCCTTCGGGGACGGACAGACAGGTGGTGCATGGTTGTCGTCAGCTCGTGTCGTGAGATGTTGGGTTAAGTCCCGCAACGAGCGCAACCCTTACTGTTAGTTGCTACGCAAGAGCACTCTAGCAGGACTGCCGTTGACAAAACGGAGGAAGGTGGGGATGACGTCAAATCATCATGCCCCTTATGACCTGGGCCTCACACGTACTACAATGGCTGTTAACAGAGAGAAGCGACATAGTGATATGAAGCAAAACCCTAAAAGCAGTCTCAGTTCGGATTGCAGGCTGAAACCCGCCTGCATGAAGTCGGAATTGCTAGTAATCGCGGATCAGCATGCCGCGGTGAATACGTTCCCGGGCCTTGTACACACCGCCCGTCACACCATGGGAGTCGGTAACACCCGAAGTCAGTAGCCTAACCGTAAGGAGGGCGCTGCCGAAGGTGGGATTGATGACTGGGGTGAAGTCGTAACAAGGTAGCCGTATCGGAAGGTGCGGCTGGATCACCTCCTTTCTATGGAGAAAGCGAAAGAGAGAACACTCTTTCAAAAGAATAGAATTCTCCGGTCAGCAAGGATAAGAAACAGCAGTTATTGTTCAATTTTGAAGATACCGAAAGGTATCTTGAAAAGGAAAGCATAAGACGGAACCTAAACCCTGAAGAGAGGGAAGGAAAGATAAGCCTGCCTTCTTAGAACATGGGGGTGTAGCTCAGCTGGGAGAGCACCTGCCTTGCACGCAGGGGGTCAGGAGTTCGATCCTCCTCATCTCCACCAATGGGTAAGGAAGACGAACATACCGTAGAATGTAACCGGACATTGAAATTTGTAAAGCGAATTGAAGCGAGCCGAGGCAAACTTAGCCATTCAAATTTGCGAAGCAAATTAAAATGGGCGCATAGCTCAGCCGGTTAGAGCGCACGCCTGATAAGCGTGAGGTCGGTGGTTCGAGTCCACTTGTGCCCACCATGGAAGCAAAAAAATGCTTCTGAGATAGCAACTTGAAAATTGAATAAAGGAAAAGGTAAATGCAAATGAGGAAAATAAACGACAAAAAAGTCGGGTATTTTTACTACAATTAAGCTAAAGCAAAAATTCTTTGTAAAAGGCTTTTAAAAGCAATGAGAGCATAATTCAAAATGGTCAAGCTAATAAGAGCGCAGGGAGAATGCCTTGGCATCAGGAGCCGATGAAGGACGTGGTAAGCTGCGAAAAGCTGCGGGGAGTTGCAAGCAAACATTGATCCGCAGATATCCGAATGGAGCAATCCGCATGGACAATATCCATGCATCACATACTGAATAAAATAGGTATGTGAGGGGAACCGCCTGAACTGAAACATCTAAGTAGGGCGAGGAAAAGAAATCAACCGAGATTTTGTGAGTAGTGGCGAGCGAAAGCGAAAGAGGCCAAACCGAGAGTAGCAATACTTTCGGGGTTAGGACAGCATTTAGCATTGTCAAGTTCTAGATGAAATGTATGGGAAGACATACCGAAGAATGTGATAGTCATGTAATCGAAAGGACGAGACAGCGAGCTGTATCCAGAGTACCGCAGGACACGAGGAATCCTGTGGGAATATGGGGGGACCATCCTCCAAGCCTAAATACTAACTGATGACCGATAGCGAATAGTACTGTGAAGGAACGGTGAAAAGAACCCCGGGAGGGGAGTGAAAAAGAACCTGAAACCCTGTGCTTACAAGCACCGAGAGCACGTCAAAGTGTGATCGGGTACCTTTTGTAGAATGGTCCGGCGAGTTATTGTATGTGGCAAGGTTAAGTACTTAAGGTACGGAGCCGAAGCGAGAGCGAATCTTAATAGGGTGTTAAGTCGCATGCAATAGACCCGAAACCGAGTGACCTATCCATGTCCAGGCTGAAGTGGAGGTAAAACTCCATGGAGGGCCGAACCCACGTTCGTTGAAAAGACCGGGGATGAGGTGTGGATAGCGGAGAAATTCCAATCGAACTCGGATATAGCTGGTTCTCTCCGAAATAGCTTTAGGGCTAGCCTCATGACAGATTACCGGAGGTAAAGCACTGAATGAGCTAGGGGTCGAAAGATTACTGAACTCTATCAAACTAAGAATGCCGGATAATCGATTCATGGGAGTCAGACAGCGTGAGATAAGTTTCGTTGTCAAAAGGGAAACAGCCCAGACCCACAGCTAAGGTCCCAAAGTACATTTAAGTGGAAAAGGATGTGGGGTTGCATAAACAACCAGGATGTTGGCTTAGAAGCAGCCATACATTAAAAGAGTGCGTAATAGCTCACTGGTCGAGTGACCCTGCGCCGAAAATTCAACGGGGCTAAAATGTACACCGAAGCTTGGGATTCATTCTTTTGAACAAAGCAGATTAGTACCGAACAACGCCGAAGGCGTTCAAATTCAACGATAAGGTTAGAAAGGTATTAGTAGGTTTTGTTCAAAAGAATGAGTGGTAGGAGAGCGTCGAATAAGGGGTGAAGTCATAGCGGAAGCGATGGTGGACTTTATTCGAGTGAGAATGCCGGAATGAGTAGCGAGAATTATGTGAGAATCATAATGGCCGAAAATCCAAGGTTTCCTGAGGAAGGTTCGTCCGCTCAGGGTAAGCCGGGAGCTAAGGTGAGGCCGAAAGGCGTAGCCGATGCACATACGGTTGAAATTCCGTAGCCGCCGAAAGAGTTAAGCACAGGGACACTTTAGAAGTGATGAAGCCGGGCGATGGTTGACCCGGTCGTAAGGGATCGAAAATAAGTAGAGAAGTCATCATAGATAGAGGCAAGAAAAGCTGTGTGTATTTCTAAGGCGCCCGTACCGCAAACCGACACAGGTAGATAGGAAGAAGATTCTAAGGCCAACGGGAGAAGGGTTGTTAAGGAACTCGGCAAGTTGACCCCGTAACTTAGGGATAAGGGGTGCTTGAGTGATCAAGCCGCAGAGAATAGGCCCAGGCGACTGTTTAGCAAAAACACAGGTCTCTGCTAAATCGAAAGATGACGTATAGGGGCTGACACCTGCCCGGTGCCGGAAGGTTAAGAGGAGGAGTGAGAGCTCTGAATTGAAGCCCCGGTAAACGGCGGCCGTAACTATAACGGTCCTAAGGTAGCGAAATTCCTTGTCAGGTAAGTTCTGACCCGCACGAATGGTGTAACGATCTGGGCACTGTCTCAACAACCTGCCCGGCGAAATTGTAGTACCGGTGAAGATGCCGGTTACCCGCGACTAGACGGAAAGACCCCATGGAGCTTTACTGTAGCCTAATATTGGACTTCGGTATTTCATGTACAGGATAGGTGGGAGACTGGGAAGCATGGCCGTCAGGTCGTGTGGAGTCGACCTTGGGATACCACTCTTGGAGTGCTGGAGTTCTAACCTGCGGCTTTGAATCAAGTCGGGGGACATTGTTAGGTGGGCAGTTTGACTGGGGCGGTCGCCTCCTAAAGAGTAACGGAGGCGCTCAAAGGTTCGCTCAGCATGGATGGAAACCATGCTCTTGAGTGTAAACGCAAAAGCGAGCCTAACTGCGAGAATGACGGTTCGAGCAGTAACGAAAGTTGGAGTTAGTGATCCGGCGGTATGTGAATGGAAATGCCGTCGCTCAACGGATAAAAGCTACCCTGGGGATAACAGGCTGATCTCCCCCAAGAGTCCACATCGACGGGGAGGTTTGGCACCTCGATGTCGGCTCATCGCATCCTGGGGCTGAATTCGGTCCCAAGGGTTTGGCTGTTCGCCAATTAAAGCGGTACGCGAGCTGGGTTCAGAACGTCGTGAGACAGTTCGGTCCCTATCTGTCGTGGGCGTAGGATATTTGCAAGGAGCTGTCCCTAGTACGAGAGGACCGGGATGGACGCACCTCTGGTGTACCAGTTGTCACGCCGGTGGCACGGCTGGGCAGCTATGTGCGGAACGGATAAACGCTGAAGGCATCTAAGCGTGAAGCCGCCCTTAAGATAAGATATCCCATCTGTTTACAGAGTAAGACCCCTGAAAGACTATCAGGTTGATAGGCTCAAGGTGTAAGTGTGGTGACATATTTAGCCAGCGAGTACTAATCGGTCGAGGGCTTGACCTTGATTAATTAAACTCTCAGATCCTTCCCTTTATTCAATTTTGAGGTTGTTATCAACCTACTTTCGGTGACTATAGCGATGAGGTCCCACCTGTTCCCATGCCGAACACAGAAGTTAAGCTCATCTACGCCGACGATACTTGGCTGGCAACGGCCTGGTAAAATAGGTAGTCGCCGGAATAAAAAAAGATAAAGAGGATAATAATATCCTCTTTATCTGTATATTCCTCCTTAGCTCAGTCGGTAGAGCACTCGGCTGTTAACCGAGTTGTCGTTGGTTCAAGTCCAACAGGGGGAGCCATATTTATCGGGCGGAAATGACGTAAATGCGTTGTTTCCGCCCGATTTTTTATTGCTGTTATCTGCGGGTGGTCTTTGTTTGGTCATTATTATTTCAAAACTGTAATGACCAGATATTTTATAGTCAGCTTGCTGTATCTTTCTGTGCTGTATCTTTTTTTGTTTTGATCCTGATAGCATTTGCAACGGCGTCCATTGCTGCTGCCTGTGCTGACTGAAATGAATGTAAATAACAGGTCATTGTTGTTGTAGGCTCGGAATGCCCTAAACACGCCTGAACAGTTTTTACATCGATACCGCTTTCGATCATAAGCGTGGCGTTTAAGTGCCGCCATGAATGCGGTGAACAGTAACGTATATTATTTCTCCTGCAAAACTCTTTGAGATAATCGGCAGGGGAGGTAACGTGCATAGGTGATCCGTTCCAGGTGGTGAAGAGCCTGTCTGTGACCTGCCATTTGTCACCTAAATCAATTATGTAGCTGTTCTGCCAATCTTTGTAGCGCATTAATATATCGATCAATTCGGGCTGAAGCTTTAAGCTCCTGATGCTTGATTCGGTTTTGGGTGTGTCTGTGTACATACCCTTTTCTTTTGTCCAAAGTGAGTTTCGGCTGACAGTCATTATTCCTTTGTTCCAATCAAAATCCTTCCATTCAAGTCCTAAAAGCTCACCACGCCTAAGACCTGTGTAAAGCGCAAGAGTAAAAAACACTACATATTTAAAATTGCCTATAGGCTCAGAATCAAAAAGCTCAAGTATCTGCTTTATTTCTTCGACTGTGTATATTTTACGTTCTTTTCTGTCGGGAGAGGGGAGTGTAATATTTTTACATGGATTATCCTTTATCATCTGCATTTTTATCGCATAGTCAAAAATCGTCGATACAAGCGATAGGTGCAGTTTTACAGTTTTGGAGGATAATTTCTTTTCGGAATTATTGCCGCACTTCATTTCACAAAGCTCATTAACAAATTTCTGAACATGACGTGGCGTTATCTTGTCAAGCCTTAAATGCCCGAGTGCTTTGTATATGCGGGGTTCTAAATAGTGATAGCCCCTTATCGTCTGCGCTTTAAGTTTTTTATCAGCATATTCTTTAAACCATTGCTTTGCAAATTCTTCAAACTTAATAGTCGCTATGACATTCCCTTGCAGACATTCCTCTTCAAAAAGCACGATCTGTCTTTGTAATTCTTTTTCGATCTGCCTTGCGCTCATTCCCTCATCCGGTTTCCATGATTTTGATTGTATTACCTGCTTTCCGTGTACGTCATATCCGCACGATACCTTAATTCTGTAAGAGTTTCCTCGTTTTGTCACGTTTGCCATAAAACATCTCTCCTTTTGATGTGTAGATTTTATGGCGTGTTCCGTTATATTTAGTTTAGCACTTTAAATCGAGATTGTCAAGAGTGTGTGATCGGAACACGCCATTTTTTCTATCGCCTTTTGTTCGGTTTCTTTTTGTATGGCTGCTTTTTCTGTTCCTTCTCCCTGCGGAGTTTTTCTTCCTCTGCCAGCTTGGAGATATAGTCACCCTTAGAAATCTCATTGTAAGTATCCCGAATATCCAAATACTCCTTCAGCTTCTCCCGACATTTCTCACTCTCAGACTTTTCATACTCTTTTTTCAACCGCAGTATCCTCCCCTCCAGATCACCGATCGACGAAATATGATCTTTATTTATGACAGCTAACATCTCCGAGAGTTTGTAAACATCAAGCTGATTTTCCGCAGGATTTGCAAAAACCTGAATCATACTTATCCTCGCATTGAGCGGCTCTTCGGTATAGTCCTCCCTCAGCTTCCACCTCACCATTCAGCGACATCGCCCTAATAAAAGTTGAGGTTTTCAAGTGACACTCGGCAGCCTGCTTTTCAATCTGTGCCCATTCCTTCGTCGAATACACTATCTCCTTGCGGCGGAGCGTTTTGTTTTTTCTTGCTATTTTCATCAATCCTTTCTTTTTGATTATCGTTCTAATGGTTCGCTTTTTTCGAGCCTGCGTTTAGGGCTGCAAAGTCTCTAAACACCGCAGAGGTCAACCACGTTGATCACTGCGGGAAAGTGCCGGTATTTTGCCGGGACTTTCTGTACTTGCGTAATTATGAAAACTTAAAATTCAAAAAAATGCATTTACACGTTCTGCCCTGCCGTCCTCGGCAGGGTCATTCTTTTGCGTTCAATCTGTTACTCCAAGATAATTTAGCAGCGACGCTTTGCTCACCAATATCTTGCCCCTCACACCGCTGCCTGCACGGACATAGGCAATCTTTCCTTGTGCAACAAGCTGTCGGACTGTGTGCTCGGATAAGCCGGTTACAAGCGCGGCACACTCCTTGACTGTGAGCATTTCAAGATGCTGAGTTTCGCTCTGATATTGCTGCGGCGCAGGCTCGGGTGACTGCGATTCGATAAGCCGCTCCAATAGCAGGACTATCTGTGAAATGATCTGTTGTTTTTTAGTTAAATTCAAATGTCATTCTCCTTTCTGATCTTTGTTTTGATTGACTTGGCGATAGGTCAAGCGTCAACATGGTTTTTGTTTTGTATGGTTTTAATGTATGCTGCTGTTTCCTCCTTTCGGGTCTGAACGATTTGATGTGTGACTTTGCACTTTTTTCTTCTGCTGGCGAGGCAGGAAGAAATATGTGCCTTTCATAAGTTAATTCTGAATGACAAACGGAAAAGTTAATGGGATTTTGGAAAAATCGTTAGATTGCACAAATGGCAAGTGTGTTGGTGTGAAGTTATTGCAAAATATATGCAGGAAGTAGATAGTGCAACATAGCCTTCATAAGACTGCCAAGGAAAAGTCAACCCCAAATCCAAAGATTCACAAACAATTAACAACTGAATTCAGGGCGTACTTCAAAAGACCATATTGAATTAGATTTTCAAAATGGTCACTTAGCAGCTATTGAGATAGGCATTTTATTGTTCCTTCAGCGCATCGCGTACTCGGGCATAGTATATCCGCAGGAACTTATTAGCAGCAGCGATCATGTAAACGTAATACATCTTCCCCTCGGAGCGTTTCTTGTCAAGGAACTGATACACAGGCTCTTCCTGCGGCTTCATTTCGAGATATGTAGTCATCACCATGAACAGGGTCTTGCGAAGAAAGGCAGGTCCACGCTTAGTGATATGCCTCTCACCCTTGTTCACTATCTGACCCGAATCATCGGGCTCGGTGTCTAACCAAGCATATGCAGTGATAGCCTTCGCACTGTGAAAGCGGCGGGGGTCACCTATTTCCGCAATGAGCTGAGGTGCAGTCGTTTTGCCGACTCCGAACAGACCGAGAACGGTATCATATTCGGGCAATTGTACTGCAAGCTCAGTCATCCTGCGGCGTATCTCAAAGCTGTTTTCCATTAACATGATCAGCTGTGAAGTTAGGTTTCCGATAACGAATCCGACTGTATCATCAAGGTTCAGAGAGCAAACAACACTCCTTGAAAAAGTATGTATCTGCACAGCTTTGGATTCGGTGTACTGATAGCCCTTTTTCTTACAGAAGCTGCGGTATTTTGTTTTGAAAACAGATAATGACAGCTTTGCAACACGATCTCGGTGAGGAAACGCCGACACAAAGTCAACCCATTTCTCGTGCCCGTCTGTATTGCGTATTGGAGAAGTGAACTGCCCCCTGATACCCGGGAATGTGAGTTCCAGCTGAGAAATAAGGTGCAAGCGCACCTGCGTCTGAGCCTTGATATTCAGCTGATACTGACGATTCAGCAGCTTCAGATCGCGTCGTATATCTTCCTCGGGGCGGTATTCAACGAGCTCCAGCCAACAGTCGATGCAGAACGCTGCCAGTTTCATAGAGTCCTTATTGT
The DNA here is from genome assembly GCF_000686125.1 of Ruminococcus sp. NK3A76. Lineage (NCBI taxonomy): Bacteria > Bacillati > Bacillota > Clostridia > Eubacteriales > Oscillospiraceae > Ruminococcus > Ruminococcus sp. NK3A76. Next base: position 1,975,902 of record NZ_JMMA01000002.1, on the reverse strand, counting down.
CAGTCTTTGCCCGGCGCATATGATTGACGTTGTACTGCTTGATAAGCCAGGCGTTCACAACACAAACAAAGATACCCTCAGCACTTAAAGTCCTTGCAACAGGCTCATAGAAATTGCCCGTTGATTCCATCAAGACCTTGGTTTCGCCCGGCAGCGACTTGATAAGCGCAGCCAGCTCTTTCAGATCCTCGGCGGTATGAGATACATCAAAAGGCGCACGAACGACCTCACCAAACTGACGAATGATCGACACGGTACTTCTTCCCTTAGACACATCAATACCAACTGCATTCATAACGATCTCTCCTTTGAAAAAAATGCAAACGGACCCATACTTTTACTCATTACGGAACCAAACTGTCGGGAAAACACGGACGCGCCCTTGCGGACGGAACAAACTGCCCAAACCGGACGGCATAACGAAAGCACGGATGACACTCTTATGGACGGGTGTAAAAGCCCACGTACCGAAAACACGTCAGTCCGATTGCTGCTTCCATTATACCAAGATAATGAGAACGAATAAACCATGACTGGAAGGCATGGATTTATCCGGTATCTTTATTGTAACAGTTCCGACAAAAAATGGTAAAAGTATAAGCGGTTTCAAGGAGACTGTGATAATTATCTCCGTATTTACCAAAACAGCCCTATGAAAAATGTATGGTTTGTATATTTGGCTTCAGTGGTGCAGGTCTGACTTTTTGACAGATTGTATTTCAATAAACTTCCCTTCATACGACACTACAAAATCAAGCCTATTTTTAAGTGAAAATGAGGCTTCCCGAAATATATTCTCTGAATTGTATAAGTCGAGTGTTGTATAGGATTCTGCAATTGACATATTTTACAGGACAGGCATTTTTTTGCTGATCTTTAAATGGAAAAATATTATTCGATCATTTATTATTGCCCTTTCATACATTGCGGACATATGGAAGGTGTTTTTTGCAGTGGTTGATTAGATTGTAACCTTTTTTTGCGATGTTGTTCAGATAAGGGTGAGCAATCTTGGATAGTTTTAACAGAGCAGATATGGAATGACCTATGGCGAAAGCAGTGATTTTTTTGATACAAAAAGGGTTTGTCATTCATAAGTTATTCTGAGATACTGAGAAAAAATCTAAAGGCTTATGGCGGTTTTCTGATAATTCCAAGTTTTAAACAAATGTGGCCCTGAATTGTTTGTGCAGGATTGTTAGGTTTGCTTTGTTTGGGATGAAAGAAGAAGCTATGTGCAAAAAAATGAGCATTATCTGTGATAAAATGATATCGGAACGAAGAAAAGAGAAACCGTTTTTTAATAACAGTTAGATAAATCACCAACTGTATTACAGATAATAGAGTATACTCGGGAGGAAGCTATGATCGACAGAAGACACATTGAACTGAATGTACATTCAAACGGAGCGTTATATGAGACGGTAATAACTCCGGAGGATATCGTTGCTTTTGCAGTGAGAAACGGCTCGAATGCGGTAGCTATAACAGATTTGAACTCTGTCAGTTCTGCGGCGAAGATGGCAAGGGTCATTGAGAAAAATGATCTGAACATAAAACCGATCTACGGAGTGCGTCTGCATTGTTTGAATGTTTCGGGAGAGGTTTTTTATGTCACCCTGCTTGCTAAGAATAAGACAGGGCTAAAGAATATGTATCGCATTATTTCATTAGCTTACTGTAATGTGCTGAATACAGACGTCTGGCCCTGCGCCGACTGGCAGTATGTACTGCAAAACAGAGAAGGTATCCTTATCGGGAGAGAATGCACTTGGGAGTTTATAAACAATAATTGTAATTCAGACAAAGCTGTGCTGAAAGAAAAACTGAATAAACTATATGAAAACATAGATTATGCCGAGATCACACCGCTCTGTCAAAGCAGCTTGTCAATATCAGAAAATGATATGTTAAAGTGTACTGCACATATTGTTATCGATTTGCTGCAGCAAATAGGGAAAACTCCTGTGGCAGTTAGCAGCGCTGCTTGTATCACCGAGGAGGACAAGCTTTGCTGGAATATACTGCATCAGGACGATAAAGACAAGCCTTACAAACCGGGCTGTATGAAAACTACCGAGGATATGCTTGAGGAGTATTCTTTTTTAGGTGAGCTTGCAGAAAGGATAGTCATTGATAATACTATTTTTATAGCCGACAGTATAGAAACCTTTGAGCTTACATCTATTCCCGAGGAAAGCAGGATCACATTTCCCAATGCGGAGAATGAGGTCAAAGAACGCTGCTTAAAAGCGGCAAAGGATAAATACGGCGAGCCTCTGCCGGATATCATTAAAGCAAGATTAGCTGATGAATTCAGAAAGATCGAAGCATCAAACAGCTGGGCATATTTTCTCCTGACTTCAAAACTGACGGGTAAATGCGCCGAGCTTGGCGGACTGCACATATGCAGAGGAACGGCAAACAGTTCATTCGCTGCTTATCTTCTTGGGATAACGGATACAAACCCGCTTCCACCACACTATTGGTGTCCGAAATGCAAAAGAGTTGAATTTGTCGATGAACGGAAATATCCTACCGGCTTTGACCTTGTGGGGTACGGTACCGTAAAAAAGCTATGCCCTGAATGCAGCATAGCATTCAGGGGCGAAGGAATCAATTCTCCCTGCGAGTTTTTTATGGGCTATAACGGAGAAAGAGAAACACATTTTGAATTGTCGGTATCCGAGGATAGCTATAAGGGTATGGTCGAATATATAGATGACCTGTTCGGAAAAGACAAAGTCTTTTACAGAGCTCCCGACAGCACGATCGGTGAAAAAGACAGCAGTATAATGATAGAAAAGTACTGTAATAAAGATAAAGCTATGTTGAGTTACGAAAAGATAGAGTGTGTGACGGAAAGGTTGCGCTTTGTAAATAGTTCGTATGGTACAGGACCGAAATCGCTGTTCATAGTGCCGGATAGTTTTGATATATATGACTTTACCCCGGTCGGATATTCGACAGTTGAAGATGCGAATAAAGGCAAAAAGCTCGTCGTTCTTATGGAAAATGGTTTACTGGTTTACGGGCACAATAATAAAGTGTTGCATATTTTCAAGAGTAGGCTGCTGTCAATGCTGAAACAGCTTGAAAAGTACACAGGTATTCCGTCCGACAGAATTGATATCGGAAGTGTTGATATCAAATCATTCTTTGAAAATGACAGTCTGGGTGGGTTTTATTTCAATACCCCATTTATAAAAGAAGTAATTGCAGCAGTAAAGCCGGCAGATTTTAATGATCTTGTAAAGATCGCAGGTTTTGTTCACGGAACGCAGACCTGGGAAAACAATGCAGAACAGCTTATCAGGCAGGGGCATACAGCAAAAGAGCTTATTTCATCTCGTGAGGATATTATGCTCACACTTATGAAATACGGGATAGACTATGAAACATCGTTTGCATTCTCTGAATACGTCAAGTTCGGCAAGGCGAGCCGTAAAGGATTCAGCGATGAACAGCTTGAGATCATGAGGAAAAATAGTGTTCCCGAATGGTATATAGAATCAATGAAAAAGATATTACACATCTGGTCAAAATCGTATTGTGCCGCTATAACGAAGCATATACTTCAATGCGTTTGGTACAAGATAAACTACCCGACGGAATTCTATGCGGCTGATAAGGAGGCTTACCGATGAAAGTCGAAATAATAAACAGAAAAAAGCTGCTGGAAATGATTAAGGACGATTGGTTTAATGAAGAGTATCATGCCGTGATAAGCTTTTACAGGAAAAATGAAAAGCCGTTTGTTCTCAGCGGCTGCAAGGCAACTGTTCTGAGAGTGAATGTTGATGATGATATAAACATATTTGCAAGTAGTTTTTTGGATCATAGCGATCAGGACGAGGTGGTGGCGAAATTCATAATGGACAGTTTGCTGAAAAATAAAACGATCTATTGTCAGTGCCTTGACGGCAAGACATACAGTGCTGCCTGTGCGGCGGCAATATATGAATACTTCCTCGGCATCGGGCTGATGGTGTTTGCAGATAAAGACTATCACCCTGACAGGCTGATGTTCAATAAGATATACTATGCATTGCGTGAGGCTCGTGTATTTATGTCGACCGAACAGATAAACTCAATACTTCCGCTTAACAGGCAGATAGACGAAAGAACCCTGATCTCGCAGATAATGCAGAAGATAAAACAAATACACAATGAACACAGATATTTTGATGTAAAAGAATACATTATAATCACTTCGGACGGTATATGGCATTATTTTATGTTTGATCATGAAACTGCTGTGCGTAGATTTCTTGAAAAATACACAGATGATCAGGTGGTATATGCCCGGCTTGGCCTTTGTGATATTAATGATCTTTTAGGTTTTGATTGTCAAGATTTTTGGGGAGCTGTGAGCTATGATATTGATTCTGAAAGCGGGCTAAAATACAACTACAATCATTATCAGGCGTACCTTTGGATCATCAACGATCTATTGAGAAAATATAAAGTGACAGGGCGTGATGTTTATGTTTGACAAGGAGGCAAGGCTATGACGAATTATGCAATTATCCCAACGGCGGCGGTTAACGATCTTAGCCATAAGCTGAAAGTAATGAATCCGGATTATACAGTGATACAGAATACAGAAATAAGGGTTGACGGTAATGCTGCTGCCCAAAATGCTCATATTGTCTGCCCTCCATATGATGATGAAGAACGATTTGTTAATGCGATATGCCGTTTTGCATCTGTATGTGGCGTGGATACATTTTTCTATATAAGCGGCAGCAAGAAATATATCGTCAATGCAAACGGCAATATGACAGCGTTTCCCGAGCTTGTTGTCAGCACGGAAAATGCAGAGCAAATGGGGCATATTCCTGCTATGGCGTATGGATATCTGCTGCACAGGCGTTATCGTGAGCTCAAAGGCATAAGAGACGTGGTGACAGATAATGAGTGATAATAGCAAATGCCGCATACTTATCTACGGCGGCAAGAAAGACCTTGGTAAGGCGGTGTATGACGGCTTTATAACGCAGACGCTTGCCTCGCTTGGTGTTGATGACTGCGAGATAGTGAGCGGCGGCTGCAGGGGTGCTGACCTTGCAGGCGAGCGCTACGCAAAAAAGCACGGCTTCAGCATAGCGCAGTTTCTCCCCGAGTGGCAAAGGTTTGGCAAGGCCGCAGGGATAAAGCGCAATGCCGATATGATAAACTACATTCTCAAAAGCGAACACCGTGCCGTTATCGCATTCTGGAACGGCGAGAGCAGGGGCACGGGCTTTACGATAAGGCTTGCAGAGAAAAAGGGGATAAAGGTGTTTGTTTACAGCTACACAAAAAACAACGGGCGCTGATTATTCAGCGTCCGTTGTTAGTATATATGAGATCATGCAGGAAGGTGTATCACTTTTCCCCAAGGCGGTTGTGACGATTCATTAACTATGATCCATAGCACAGGGATACCGAGTGCAGCGGACTCATCAGGGTATTCAGCTATGCCGTCGGACATTATTATGATACAGGCAGGCAGATCGTTTTGCATATTATCCCTGACGTATTCAAAAACGGCATGGAATGAAGTGCCTCCTCCGCCTGCAGGTTTTATCGAAAGAAGCTCATCTGCATCTTCAAAAGGTATCGGCGCAACGACTTGTGCATCAAAGAACCCGAGCCAGCCTTTGAGGTTCCCGTCATACTGGTCCACACTGCCCTTTACCTCGGAATAAACATTTGTGATCTGCTCACAGCTCATCGAGCCTGATGTGTCTATCATAAAAAGTATGTTTTTCACCGAATCTTCGGGAAGGTTAAAATCAGGAAGAAAGAGGTCGCTGTCGGAAAACCTTCTGTCAGGCGGCAAAAAGGAATAGTCGGTGATCTGCTGCTGTATAAACTCATACAGTATCGTCTTCCAGTCAAGTACAGGACTGCGCAGCCGCTTGAGTATTATCTGAGCAAGCATTGGTAGACCGCCGCAGCCAAGTGCCTAGTTCTGCATCTCTATTGCCTGAGCCGCATCGGAGATGTTTTTGCACCATTTTGTTTTCATCTTAGTGTCATCTTTTGCATTATCCCATTTTGTATGGTCGTCTACCGCCTTTTGACGTGAGCATTTGCCGCCATTATGCTTTTTTTAGAGGATAAAGCAGTTCCCGATTTTTTCTGCTTTTTCAGGAGCTGATATACTTCTTCAAAGGAGTGTTTGTTGCCCTCGCTCCCGTCAGGGAGCCGATGTAATGATTCTTTCCCATTGATAGATACAGCGCTTGCTTTATTGCCGTATTCCTCATATATGTAGGAATTGACGATGATATCCGCCGCTGTATTGGCAGTCTCCCTGTCTTTGAACTCACGGGCTCTGGTCAGATGATCGAGAACTATGTGCATTATCTCATGCAGCATGATAAAGTCAAGCTCAGTGTCGGACAAACCGCTTAAAAAAACGGGGCTGAAGAAAATGCTGTCTCCGTCTGTTGCGGCTGTTTTGATACTGGGATCAAGCTGTAGTTTTACGTGCATTAGCAGCAAACCGTAAAACCCGTGTTCGACAAGCAGCCGCATTCTTGAGCGCTGGATCCTGCTGCATATCTCCTGAAATGCTTTCTGGTCATGCATCTGTCAACAGCCTCCCGTTCTTTCGTATCCAATCAGCAAATTCGGGTATCGTTATCAGCTTTGATCTGTAGTTTTCCTCAAAACCCATATAGTCACGAAGTATCATTGTTGCGAATTCAGGCGGCAGCGTACCTATAAAGCGTATCGAATTTGATATTGCGGCAAGGTCATCACGGCGTTTTCTTGCACGGTAGGTAAGCTCTGCGCTTACAGCATACATTACATCGGTATTCTGTGGGATAGTCGGCATAGCACCTTCAAAGATCGGGTCAATATCAGGCAGTGAATCCCATATCCTGCACCAGCTCTGAAACTCTATAGCAGCCCCCGAGCCGATACAGCCTGCTATCATAGGATATATTTCATCAATACTGCCGCCGGAATTATCAAGTATATGGCTTACCATTTCCCACGAACGGGGTGTTGTAAAAGCAAGCAGTTCGGTAGGGTCTTCTGTGAGCAGGCTCTTCTGACTGAACGAAATAAACCCGATGACCCTCGGGTCGATATCTGCCGAGAGTGCCCATTGCTTCCAGCTTTGATGATCGCAGCATATCTCTATATGGCATAATCTGTTTGCAAGCGCACGGGGCATTTTGAACACAACAGATCTGTCTGTTATGCGGTTTCCTGCAGCAATGACTATGCAGTTGTCGGGGAGTCTGTGTTCTCCGACTGTTCTGTCAAGTGTGATCTGATATGCAGCAGCCTGCACCGATTGCGGAGCTGCTGATATCTCGTCAAGAAAGAGTATATTTATTATATCGTTGCTATCGTCCATTTGAAATATCTTAGGTCTTAGCCATACGGCCAGCGTCCTGTCTGCATTGGCGGCAGGTATGCCTCGCAGGTCGATTGGGTTGAACAAAAGCAGCCGCACATCTGTGACGCAGACTTTCTTTCCAGTCTGCTGTTGTATCGTATCAGCCAGCTGTCTGATACCCTGTGATTTTCCGACACCCGGAGCATCCCACAGCATTATAGAGGGAATGAGCTTAAAAGGCTCACCTTTACTAATGACCGAAATATAAACACGGCTCAGCTGATCGCACATTTCATTAACACTTAGCAGAGGTATCGTCTGCATATCCATATTTATCATTTGTTCCTCCTTAGTTTTTTGTCTATCTGTTCAAGTTTGTTTCTTGTTTCTATTATCTGTGTGACATAGCTTTCCTGATGCTTTAGGCTGTAGTCTGCCTGCTCAAGCTCATTGTTAAGCTCGTAGATCTTTGTTTTGAGTTTTTCGGCATTCTTCGGTAGGCTTTCAAGGTGGTTGTCTATGCGCACTATATAGCCCTGCGAGCTTTCACCGAGCTCAACCCGGTACTGCCCTTTATGACTCAGCTTTATCCTCGGTCGTTCCTCTATCATGTATGCAGGCACATACAGCGAGAAACCTCTGTAATTGCATATATACACTTCCTTTTCAGATCTTGCATTAGCTATAATGGCCGCTGCAATGCTTTCACGAACGGCTCGCCGTTCTTCCTTTGATATAAGTGCTGTTTGCTGTTTTAAATACTCAATATCTGCAAAGCACTTTTCAAGGGCAGCGACAGCTTTTTCTTTTTCGGTAGGGATATTTGCAGCACGGATACGAAGGTCTTCATAATGCTGTGTGAGCTTCTTTTGGAGTACCGTGTATTTTGTCAGCTCATTTGCCGTTTCAACACGCTTTTTTATCATCGGGTCACCAACGGCAAGCGCTTTGACTTCACCGTATGACAGGGCGGTATTATCTACTTCGTCACCGCTGTGCTGTGCATAGTCGCCCGATATAAGCTGTGAGATGAATCTTTGCTTGCTTTCAAGGAGCTGCCATGAATAAGCGTCAAAGCTGCCCTCTGTGATATATCTGAATATCTGCACCTCTTTGTTTGTGTTTCCCTGACGTAGTATCCTTCCTTCACGCTGAGTCATATCCGCAGGCCGCCACGGAACATCAAGGTGATGAAGTGCTTTAAGATACGTCTGGACATTCACGCCAAGGCCGAGCTTGAATGTCGAGCCTATCAGTACTCTTATGCCTGCATCGTTCATTTTCTTTAATACCGATGCTCGTCTGGCCTCTGTATCAGCATCATGGATAAATGCTATCTGTTCATCCGGGATACCCATATTTATAAGCAGCCTTTTTAATTCGTCATAGATATTGAAGCTCTGCTTTGGTACGGAGATATCACAGAATACAAGCTGTGTGTATTTCTGTGTGGGGTCGCTTGCCCATATCTCAAATACATTTTCCGCACAGCGGTATACCTTGGTAGCAAATACATTAACATATGTATTTATCACTGGCTCAACAAGACGTATATCAAGGGCGGCTTTTCTGCCGTCGGTCGTTATTTTCAGCATATTATCATCTCTGCGGTTTGTCAGCCCCGAACGCACATCATCTGCACGCTGTGATATATTATCTAAATACATCTGCATAGCCTGAGTTTTGGCGACAACGCAGTTTGTATATCCGCCGAGCTTTGGCAGGTTATTTGAAATGTCGGTCTTCTGATGATCTGTAATCATGGAGAAAAGCGTTATCAATTCCTGAAGATTATTGTATTTGTTGAACCTTGAATACATACGGTATTGCGAAGTATCAACATCTATCTCAAATTCTTCTTTAGCTTCGGCAAACATTCCCACCCAGCTGTGAAAATGATCAAGCCCGAGCATTTTAAGCTCTCCGTGCTGAAGATATGTCTGCATAGCAAAACAGTCGGAAACGGAATTTGTTATGGGTGTGGCCGTAGCAAGAGTAACACCTCTTCCGTTATTCTGCTTCTGCACCGTGCGTATCTTTTCAAGCATGGATTTGCATTTTGCAGAGCCTGTTGTGTTGATGCCTTTAAACTTTGATCTTGTGTTGAGCGGTATATTCTTGTAATTATGCGCTTCGTCAACAAACAATCCTGTAATGCCCAGCTCATCAAAACCGGGAAGGACATCTGTGTTTATCATCTTATGTGACAGATGATCAAGTGACTTTATTATGTTTTCACGCACTCTTACAGCACTTTTGGCGGCAGAATGGGTGTTAAGATACCTGTCTATCTCCGTCAGTTTTTCTTTCAGCATTTTTTCGCTCTGAACATCAGATATCTCAAGCATATCAAAGCAGCTGTATGCCATGATTATCCCGTCAAATTCCTGATGTTGTATTTTGCTGAGAATATCCGCACGGCGCTTTGGAACAAAGGTTTTGGGCGTGACACATAGAAGATTTGCATTCGGGTACATCTTCAGAAAGATGCTTTTCCACTGCTCTGTAAGATTATTGGGAACAACATACAGGTTTTTTTTGAAATGCCCGTCTGTTTCATTTTCATACCTGCGGCTATCATTATGTACGTCTTTCCTGCGCCTACTTCGTGTGCAAGAAGTGTGTTGGGGGAAAAGAGTATCCGTGCGACAGCATTTTTCTGATACGGATATAGCTGCACATCGGAAGAAAGCTCGGGGAACGTCAGAAATGAGCCGTCATAGCAGCGCTTGCGCAGGCTGCCGAACTTCTCCTGATATATACTTACGAGCTTGTATCTTCGTGAGGTGTCTGACCATATCCATTTCTCAAATTCTTTTCTGATGCGGTCGGCACATTCATTTGCCTCGATAGTGTCTGCTTCGTTGAGAATGCTTTTCTTTGATTTTTTTCTTGTGACAGTATCATAAACACATATCTCCTGCATATTGAGCATAAGCTCCACTAACCGTTCAAAGGAAAGCTTGTTGGTGCAGTACCGTGATACACACGGCTGATAGATTTTTTCTACCTTCCAGTATCCTGTTATCTCATCGTGGATAACACAATCTCTTATCCTGACTTTTCTTTCTCCTGATGTACTATCGTAATAATGCACTATCCGTGGATTGTTTCCTATAATATATTCTATAAAATCCGTTATCATTTCGGCAGGTACCCAAGGCGAACCGAGTGTGACATAGATATCTGTATACTGCAGCGGCGCAGGGAGCACATTTTTTATTGCCTTTATGTTATCCTCAAAATAACCGTTGTATTTAATGTTTGCTTCCTGGGCTGTTTCCAATTTGCGCATAAGGTTTCCGCTGAGATATTCGTCAGATGTCTTCCAACCTTTATAAAAGCATTCATGCCAGGTATCAGGGTCCTGATATATTGCACCTTTTAGGCTCAGGATAACAGTTTTGATGTCGGTCGAGCATATCTGTGCGATATATTCAATATCCACCTTGCCGAGTGTATTAAGGCACATTATAAACCCGTCATCTATCGTTTCTGCAAAAACACCCAATGCTCTTTCATCTGTCGAGTATGCATTGTTATAATCAAGCGGCAGCTCCATAGATGTTATCTGACTGATATGTTCTTCTTTTTTGCGGTTGGTTTCTATCTCGGCTCTTTTTTCATCGGCAAGCCTGTCAGCACTGCGCTGGATATGCTTGATGTCAAGTATAAGCCCTCTGAGGTCTGCCGTTTCCAGAAGCCCGTATTCTTTTTTCAGTTCTGTAATAAATGCAGAGAATAAGTCAGTCTTTTCTGCACTGCTCGTCATAACGACCGCCCCTTTGCTTTATTGATATACTAAGTATAAATGATGCGGTGTTCATTTTTCTGCACATACCTATGATTTGAACCATTATATTGAAAAAATCAACGGGCGCTGATCATTCAGCGTCCGTTGTCAGTTCATTATATACCTGCTTGACAGCCCGGTATTGCATTATCGCTTCAAACAGGTCTGTTTTGCTTGGCTGCGGCAAAGTGTCTGCATTTTCTACGCTGCAAACGGATACTCTCGCACCTTCGGGCAGCTCGCATTGCGGCTCGGCTTCAAGTTTATGTATCATCTCAAGGCTGTTTACAATGGCGTTTTTATGCTCGATGACATCGCTTTCATCAAATCCAAAAGCCGTCATCTGCGCAAGTATCACGGTGGCATAGTCATATTTGTTATCCTCCGAGAAAGCAAAGTCCGGCACACGCCAGCCGAGTATATGCTCCCATTCGGTAAAGTCATAAGAGAAGCCCTCTACCCAGCCGGGATAGCTGAGTGATCTGCCTGGTTCGTTCTCGGGGCGTTTGATCCGTATGCTTTGCAGCGCAGAAAAAAGCTCGTCGGGCGATGCATCGGGCTTGTCAAAGGCTTCTATCGGCTCGAAAAATCTAACTATATCGTCTATTCTGAACACATAGCTCTCGGTGTCGAGATCATCAAGCCCGCCCTCGCAGACAATAGTGTTTATCACGATATGGTCTGACGAGGGGAATGGCTCAATAGCATACAGCTTGTTCATAAAGTAGGGCAGATACACTGTAGTGTATTCAGGTGGTCGTTCATACAAGGCAAGGTACTGCCTGCACAGCTTTTCCCTGTCGCATGAAGCTATAAGCTCTTTGACGGTGTGTAGTTTTCTTGTTGGCATAATACTATCACTCCTAAACTTTTGTTTGCATTTATCATTTCAGCCCTTTGTAGTAAACAAGTACCTCCGCAAAGTATTCTTTCAGAGGTAACGTTGCTCCCGAGTGGCCTGCGCCTTCTATACGGCGGAAGCGCTCGTTGCCAAACAACCTTTCCGTAAACTTGTGATCGCCGAGAACTTCATCGTTCCCACCGACAATGCAGCTTACATTCTTTGTGCGGATATCGCTGAAGCCCCCGAACATACCCACAAGTGTTCTTGTCTCAAAGTCAAACATCAGAAAAGGCATAAGGCACGGGTTTACAAGAATGGTTTTGCAGCTGCGCTCTGCACAGAGAACAGATGCGAAAAAACCGCCGAGGCTTGTCCCGACTATCACATCGGGACGGTATTCATCATAAAGCTCTTTTAGTTCGCCTGCAATATCGCCCGGACGTTTGCCGTCGTAGTCCATAGGCGGAGAGATTATCTCGCAGCCGAGTTCTTTAAGAGCTTTGTATGCGCTGTTTTCTGTGCTTCCATGGTATCCGTGTATGTTAAGTATTTTCATAATGTGACCTCCGTTTTATTAGTCTATACTTTTATTGCGTAAAGCATTTACCTTACAGTCCGGCAGAAGTGCTTTTATCTCCTCCAATGTCTGCTCGGAAATAATAGATTCTGCAATGCTAAGGTGTTTTATATTTCTAAGCTGTGAGAAAGCGCTTGCATCTTTGATTATAAACCCATTGATTTTAAGGCTTTTAAGGTTAGTCATATCAGCCATGAACGAAATGTCTTCAATCAACGAGGTGGGGTTCCTTTCTCCTCGAAAACGGTAGTCACTATCTAATTCGAGCTTTTCGAGCTGAGTAAGCTGTTTTAAAACATTTGCTGTCTTTTCATCGAGATTAGTTAATGTGAGTGTTTTGATCTGCCTGTATTTAAGCAGATATTCAGGCTCATATTTACAGTCGATAAGTGCAAGGTTTTCAAGGCAGTCAAGCCCTTCAAGATAATCTGTGCCTGTAAGATCTGTGTGTAGAACTCTGAGAGTTTCAATGAAATCAAGCTCTTTGAGTTTGTTGATCTGGTCATGGGTAAGATTATGCCCGTTAAAGAATTTGCGGCGATCAGCAATTGTGAGTTTGAAAGCTTCATCAAAATCAGCAAATAAATATCTTCTGTCTCTTGGAACGTTGATAGAGCGCATATTATGCATTGCTTTATTGAATGTCTCTTTAAGGTCATTTGTGAAGTCTGTTTTATTGAGCACAGTTATCCTGTCAAGATAAGGCAGCATTGACAGCTTGAGATACTGCCTTGTGGTATATACTCTGAATACCGTATAAAAGCAGTCGTTCTCGGGGCTGGCTTTGTCGAGCTTTACCTCGCCGTAGAAGTCCTCTAAAAACTGCGGTATTATGTCATTGTCACATCTGATAGTGAAGCGCTCCATACGGTTATAGCTGAGAACAGGGGAGGCCTTGATGTAGTTAAGCAAAGCCCCCTGCTTCTCAAATCCGGGGATACTGGTTATCGGGCGGATATATTCATTCTCCGATTCGGTCGCTACGGTGAGCCTGTCGAGGTAGATGTTTGTCAGCTTATCTTCACCGTCAATGGCGCAGATAAGCACATATCTGTTGTTTGAAAGAATAAGCTCATAGGGGCTTGCCATAACTGCCTTGCGGTATTTCAGCACATCTCTGAGGTCCTTGTCGATGAATTTATAGTTTATGCTGAGCTTGTGCTTGTTGGTTATCGCTCTGTTTACCTCTTCAAAGGTGCCGAGTACGTCCTTGCCTTTTTTGTCAGAACAGGCTTTCATTTTTGCGAGGATATGCTTTTTATTCTTTGCGAGCTCGTTGCTCCCGAGGTCTGTCAGCTTTTCAACAAGCTCGGTCGCAGAGTCGGTCGAAAGGGCATTTGTATATATAAGGCTGTCGATGAGCACAAGCAGCTCGTCATCGGTAAATTCACCGCTGACAAGATAGTAAGGATTCTTTTCGTCGAACACATAGCCGACTTTCCTGAGTATTTCAAGATTCTTGGCGAGAGTTCTTCTTTTTATGCTCATGCCGTAGATACGCTCGATCTCCCGGCAGATCATATCCTGTGTGAGCTGTCTGTCCTTGGGTACATACTTTCTCAGGAAATCAATGATTATGAAAAGTGCCGCTTCCTTGTGAGTGAGTTCTGCATCTCTGAGATCTTTCATTTTAAATACCTCCGTTTCGGCTTTATGCTTGTTTTCTATTGTTGACCGGTATCATTATACTATCTGTATCTCAATAGGAATGTCAATACTGCCTATGTCGGATAGAATAGAACGTTTCTCTGTTTTAGTTTTCTCTGCTTCTTCAAATACTTTTTCTATCTCTTTATCTCTTTCTGTTTCATCAACGCCGTAATATGTCATATCACCAAGTAGTGCTGCTGCAAGTCCGGCTCTGCCTATCTTGTCTGCAAGCTCATCGTCCACCTCGGCACTTAATGTATAATACCACTTTGCCACATCAACAGCTTCATAATCATTCTCGCTGTAGATTATTTTGGTATTTACAGAGCCGTTTTTATCTATCTCTGCATTTATCCTGCCGACTCTTTTGGAAAGCTCAGTGTGCTTATACTCCTCAAGCAGGTCATCGATAAGCTCGTCAGGCTTACCATAGTCGGAAAAATAGTAATCGGCTGCCTTGTAAAGCTCTTCTCTGTCAATGGATAATAAAAAGTTTCTTACGTTCATTTTAAATACCTCCGTTTCGGTCAGGTTGGTTTGTGTCTTTTGCTGATGTTTTTATTATAAATGATACAATGTGCAAAATTTTGCACATTGTACGTGCAGGCACACAGCCCCTAAAGCGCTTTATCAAGGTCGTTTTCTTTCCTCTGTGTATATCATAGCATATCTGAAAATCTAATTCGTCAACAAATTGTGAACAAAACTTCCGAGTACGAATTTTCACCCTTGTTGTATTTGGCACTCAGGATATTCACAGCCGTAATGTATTTTTGCGTGCAGAAGAGGATCATTACCCGGTCCGGTTTTGATCTTTTTCCAATCATCTGGGCTGCCGCCGAAGTATATATATATATGCAAGTGAGGTGCAGCCTTCAAAAGCGTTCTTTCCAATCATCTCAATACAATTCGGAATGAATATCCTCTCTAATGCAGTACAGCCGGAAAACGCATGACCGGCTATTCTTATTGTTTGTGGGCTTGGTATTATGTCGCTGACATTTTTGTTATTACCGAAAGTATAATTGCCTACAGCTATCACAGGAACACTGTTGCCATAGGAATTAACTGTCATTTGGGGTATCCTGACGATTTTATCATTGCAGCCGTTTATAGACACAACGCCCAACGGCAGCATTGAAGGATAAAGCCACAAGAAGACAAGGCTGTATTTAAATCCTTGAGTTTCAGGAATTGCTCCGGTCATCTTTTTAAAATCAGTATAGTTCATGAAGATGCCTCCTTTTCTATATATTATTGTAATGCGTGCTGTGTGCACAAAAACGCACGCCCCTTGTGCTATCCTTTATTACAGCAACCAATGAAAGGAGAATGACAGTGAACATAAGTATAATGTCAAGAAGACAGATAGTAAAGCTCATAAAGACAGAGGGTCTGCCTGAAAACACAGCTGTTATAAGTTTTTATGATGAGTATGCAAAGCCCGTGTTTTTCGGTGAAAGTGATGTTATGGTGATGAGGATACCGTTAAATGACAACGACATTACCGAGATGCAGACCAACTACGATTACGAGCACTTTTTCCCGAATGCGGCAAGTGTTGCGAGGTTCATCATCAAGGCACTTGCACTTGGCAAGGACATCATTTGCCAGTGCGACTTTGGCATGAGCAGAAGTGCCGGCTGTGCGGCGGCTATTCTTGAATTCTTTGAGGGGCGTGGTATGCTCGTGTTTGCAGATAAGCGCTATTGCCCGAATCTTGCGGTGTACCACAAGCTGTATTATGCGCTCTGCTGTGCAAGGCTTGAGGTGACGGGAGTTGATGTTGATATATTCAGAGCAGAGAGAGTTAAGCCCGACAAGCAGAGAATACTGGCAGATATGCGTGCAGGGAAAGACAAGCCGTTTCGTGAATGCAGGTTCATAACTTCTGACAAGAAAGCGCATATTTTCAGGACGGGTTCGGACTTAGGCGAGTTCTATGAAAGCTACAATGATGAGCAGATACTTTTTTTAAGCACCGATCACGGCAAAAGCAGCAGTTCGCCTTTAAACAATATCTACATTGACACCGAATCGGGTGTGTGCAGCTTTGGCGTGGGAGACATTGATATGAAAGGATACTTTGAGCTTATTTATAGCAAATACGGCGTGAGTGAGGAGGTTTATTATGATAAGCGCAAGGATAACACATAACAGGACAAGCCTTATTGAGATAACCATAGACGGCAGGCGGCAGAATATTACATTTGATACCCTCGCCGCTGTGTGGGGAGATATTGCAGGAAAAGATGCTGTTGATATCGAGTACATAGGTGCAGACATCTGCGGCGGCTTAGTCGCTTGCTGTGCCGACATCTGCTCTGGGCAGAGCGGTATAGTGTTTGTGTGGGACACAGAAAACGGGGAGCTTGTCCACTACATAGAGGGCAACTTTGCGGTGAGGGTCATCATAGAAGACGGCAAGGTCTATACTATCCGTGAGGTTAGTATGTGGGGCTGCGAGCCGCATATTGAGCTTGATTGCTGCGAGCTTGGGATTAAGGATATGAGCCATATTCCCGAAAGGTTTGAGCTTGACAAAAAGCAGGCGCACACATTTGCGAAAGACCCGAGCCTGTACGAGCTGGTGTTTAGTGGAGATAAGCCGGGGATAAATGTCAGAAAAGAACAATGAAGAAATATGCAATTTGTTGGTGAATGTTGACAAAATGTTTCGGAGGTGGTATAATAAAACTATATTATAGTGACAAAAGGAGGACTGCATATGAAAATACTGTATTGCAATATTGGAGAAATGAATAGTTATAACGGAATGGCAAATGATAGTATCAAGGGCGGCGGTTCTTATAGTGATAAACATGAGGTAAACAATTTTACAAATCATAATGGAGTATATTATGGATATGGACAAAACACAAATCAAACGTTTGCTATATCGGATAAATTTGGGTGTGATAGAAATGCTGAATATGTTGATAATATCTGGGTTATTTGGGTGGCAGACGGTAAAATAATAGGATACTATAAAAATGCAAGGGTTTACAGGAATCTACAGTTTACGCCCGATGAGATAACAAAAAATAGGCGCCATAGTGATTATAATATTACAACAAAGTATGCTGTGCTGATTCCCAAAGAAGAAAGAACTCAAGATAGTGGTTTTAGAGGTCGTTCGGCATGGTACGGTGATGAGGCAACTAATAAAAGAACAATTCAGTATATTGAATCATATGAAAGCCAAAGAGCCAGTTTTATATATGACGTAGATGATACTACAGAAAAGCTTGTCGGCAAAGAAAAAGAAGCTGTTGTAAAGGTTCGTGTCAATCAGAGTAAGTTCAGAGAAAAACTGTTAGAGAAGTTTGATTGTAAATGCTGTCTTTGCGGAGTAAATATGCCTGAATTGCTTACTGCAAGTCATATCAAACCATGGAGCGATAGTGATGAAAACGAAAAACTATCATCAGATAATGGTTTATTGCTTTGTCCCAATCACGATAGATTATTTGACTCGGGTTATATTTCTTTTGATGATTCAGGCAATATAATTATTTCATCAAAAATAGATGAATCAAATAAAATGTTCTTAAACATAAATTCAGATATGAGAATCAATGAAAAGTATTTTTCAGAGGAAATGCTATTTTTTATTAGATTCCACAGGTCAAAAATCTTCAAAAAATAAGTACATATGATATTTATCGTATTGTTTTGGTAAAGAATACATATCAAGGACGGTGACTCCCTATGATAAACAAACTTATTCTCGCACCGCAGATAAACGAGGCCGAGCTGCTGCGAACGCTTGCAAGGCATGGGCTCGATACCTTTGGCGTGCGTGTTATGAACGTAAACTCGCTTGCCGAGTATGCGCTGATGAAAAGCGGGCTTACAGCAGGCTATGCGCTTGCTGCCCCGACGGATTCGGCGGCGATGATGTATGAGATAATGAAAGATACGACGTATTACGCAAGCTCGTCGTATGTCGATGCACAGAATTTCTGCCGCACGCTTGAAAGCCTGCGTGGGCTGATAACCGATAACGAGGGGGAGACTATGCGTTCTCTGCTCTCGGGCGGCGAATTTCCGCAGGCAAACAAAGCGTTTTTTGAAGTGTATAATAAGTATATATCACGTCTTGAAAAAGACGGCCTGACAGACAGTATCGGCTATGTGCGCAGGGCTTTGGAAAAGGCTTCGCCTCTTGGCAAGGAAATAATCGTGCTTGATGACTTCCCCGTGTCACTTATCGGAAAAGCGCTTGCGGAAAAGCTCTCGGGCGGTGTTACATATTCATCAATGAAGGCTATGCTCGGACTTGCCGACAAGCCGCTCAGTGATGTGTCATTTATCCGTTCACGGGGTAGTATGAATGAAGCGAAGGACGTTATAAGCAGGATAATAAACAGCAATGCCACCCTTGACAGCTGCGTTATCGTCTGCGCCGATGTTTCTGCCACGCCACTGATGTTTTATGAGCTTTGCGAGCAGTATGGGCTCAAAGTGACTATGGGCTGCGGCCTGCCTGCGAGCCGTTCGTTCCCTGCAGCTCTTTTAAAGGCAATAAAGAAATGGTGTACGAACGGCCTTTACGGAGTGGACGCTTTAAACGGCGTTGTCTTTTCCGATTGGTTTGATACGAATGCGCTTACGGAAACTCTTGGCTGTGACCGCAAGCTGCTTCACAAGGCCGTGGAATGTGCAGGCGGTTTAAGGCTTTCATTCTCGCATGATATCAACGAGCAAAGGATATCTGTACTTGCAGATAATATTGCAGAGGACAGCGAAGAAGCGGCGGTTCTCGCTTTTGCTCAAAAACTCTCGGCCGAGTTTGAAAAGGGCATACCTTATATAATTGACAAATACGCCGTAATCAGAAAAACCATGACACCTTTTGACACAGCTGCAAAGAATATGATATGTCGTGAGCTTGATGTGTTTGACGACACCGACAGCGTTATCGGAATGATACAGTACGTTCTCAAAAAGAACGTTTGCTGCGAAAACAGCGCCGAGGGCTGTCTTCATATAACAGGCATTTCGCAGGCTGCGGCGTGCCTAAGAAAAAATCTGTTTGTAACTGGGCTTACGGCAGATTTCCCGGGAAAGCCGAAGGAGAATTATCTTATCTGCGACAAAGATATGCAGCGCTTTAGTGATGATGCGCCCACATCATTAAAGATACTTGCCGACAAAAAGCGTGCGCTCAAATCGCTTTTAACGCTTGCGGCTTCGGCAGGGTGTGATATCGGGCTTTCATACAGCGGCTATGACACCGCACAGCTAAAGGATAACAACCCCTCGTCTGTGCTGTTTGAGATATTCCGTGAGATAAAAGGCGAGGGTGCATCTGTAAACGAGCTTATGAGTGCTATGGACAGCAGGGGCTATTTCTCAAGTGTGTTCGATAAAACAGAGCTTATTGCGAGCGAGTATTCGCAGGGCATTGATATCGTTCCCGAAAAAGCGGATGACAGTGAGCCTGCCGGCATTGATATGTCAAGAATAAAGATAAGCCCTTCAAAGATAGGCGAATACTTAACCTGCCAAAAGAGGTTTTATTATAATACTGTGCTGGGGCTTAGAAAGAAAAGCCCGATAGATCCGCTCAAAGTTATCGAGCCGTGGGAAATAGGAACGCTGTTTCATGATGAGGTCATGCAGAAGTACGGTTTCATGGGCTTAAGCGAAGATGAGCTTGCTATGAAAGCCCGTGAGGTATGGCAGCGATACATCTTAAAACACCCGCCGATAAAGCTGGCAGAAGCAAATAAGCAGGGCGCTGATTTTAAGAAATGGGCAAGAACAGCCTACAGGTGGTCTGCTGAGTATGAGTCTGTGATGAACGAGGAGAATATCTCGTTTACCCACTCAAAAGGCTTTGAGATAGGCGGCAGGCTCGACAGGCTCGTCAGGCAGAAAAACGGCGTACAGGTGATAGTCGATTTTAAAACGGGCAAGAGCAAGGGGTATAAAGATGATGTTTTTGATGGCTGCACGCAGACTATGGTGTATGCTTACATTTTAGAAAAGAGCCTTGGTATAACTGTCGGCAGGGGTGAATATCACTTTGTCAAGGAAGGAAATCTGATTAGCTGCACATATACTAATGAGATGAGAGAAAAGGTCGGGCAGCTGCTTGAAGATATTGCAGAGTCGATAGAAAACGGCATATTCGAGCGCACCGAGAAGAAGGGCGATTGCAAATACTGTGATTTTAAAGACATTTGCGGGAGGAATGAATGATGAAAAAAGACAACGATCAGCTCGCAAGAGAGTCTATAAAAAATGATATCGGCTGCAATATTCTTGTCTCGGCAGGCGCAGGCTCGGGCAAGACAAGGCAGCTCGTTGAGCGAATGACAGCGGCAGTTGGCGCATGTGTTGACATAAGCCGCTTATGTGCAATAACATTTACAAAAGCGGCGGCAAGGGAGTTTTATATGCGCTTTCAGACCAAGCTGTCGCAGCTTGCTGTAAATGAGCCTGACAGCGTGAAAGCAGAACGCTATCGCAAGGCACTTGACAACATTGACCTGTGCTTTATGGGCACGATAGACTCATTCTCAGAGCTGCTGCTTCGTGAGCACCCGACAGATGCAGGGCTGCCCTCTGATTTTACTGTTAAGGAAGAAGCGGAAATGGGCGACGTTTACGGCATTGCATTATCCCAGATTGCAAAGGGTGACGGAAGGTACAGCGCCGAGCTTTTTAGAAAATATCTTCTTTTTGCAGCTGTAAACAAAGATCCCGACAAGGTTTTTAAAGTTGCCTGCAAAAAGTATTCGCAGCTCAGGCATACAAAGATGATACACACCGAGTATTCGGGCGATATCGAAAAGGACCTTGAAGAAGAAAAACGTCAGCTGATACAGCTTTTACAAAGGATAATTGATCACCCGGAGGTCGCTTACACTTCTGGAAAGATTGGCCCTAAGAATATAAAAAAGCTGGAGACAATAATCACTGTTCTTGAAGAGATAAAGTGCCCGTGGGAGAGTATATTTTCAAGTATAACAGATATTCTTAATAAGGCTGAAAAATACCTCATAACCTGTACGCCCGATGCAATGTGCTGTGAACTTTCGCATTTGTTTATTGAATCGGGTAATCCTAAAAATGCATACAGGCTCATCTTTGAAAAGAGTGACTTTGTAGGCAAGCTGAAAGAATACAAGTATTCTGCAACAATAGACTTTATAGAAGCGGCTATAAAGGAGATAAGTGATGTCAACGTTTCAAACGGCAGGCTCAGCTTTTATGATGCAAAAATGTGCCTGCGTGATATGCTTAAAAAAGATGCTGCAAACGGCGGCAGGCTGATAAGGCATATCAGTGAGCGCCACAGCTATTTTCTTATAGACGAATTTCAGGATACCGACCCGGTGCAGTCGGAGATTTTTTTCTATCTTGCGGCAAAGGAGCCCGATCCTGACTGGACGAAGTGTGTTCCGAGAGACGGCTCGCTGTTTGTGGTGGGCGACCCGAAGCAGTCTATCTACCGTTTCAGAGGGGCAGACACTTCGGCATTCACGGCAGTAAAGGAGCTGTTTGAAAGATCGGGCGGCAGGCTGCTTGGGCTTACAAGGAATTTCCGTACAGTGCCGAAGCTGAAGGAAAAGTTCAATGAGCTGTTTACAAAGCTGCTCCCCGAGGACACGAAGGATCAGAGCAGGTTTGAGGAGATACCCATTGATGCCGATGAAGAAAGAAACGATGACATTTTCTCGGGAATGTATAAATACCATACCGACGAGGAGAGCGATGTTGATGATGTCATAAGGCTGATAAAGGGGCTTGTTGGTGACAAAAACAAGTTTGTTATTGATCGTGACAGCAAAGAAAAGCGAAATATCAGCTATAAGGACTTTATGATAATCGTGCCCTACAAAACCAACATAAACAAATTTATGCACGCTATGAAAGAAGCGGGTATCCCTTTCAGCGCCGAGGGCAGCAATCTGCTCGGCAAATGTCCTGTGCTTGTCGCACTATATCAGGCAGTCACGGCACTTGCACACCCTGATGAGAGCATAGCCGTATTCACGGCGATTAACGGCGGCTGCTTTGGTATCGGTGAGTATGAGCTTTCGTGTGCAAAGCCTGTGTTCTCGCTGCATTCCTTCAATCCCACAGGCGATGAACGGATAGACAAGGCGTTTGCAGCACTTGATGAGCTTTATAAAAAGAAAGATGCATATGCCCCGAGCGTGCTTTGTAGTATCATCATAAAGGAGCTTGGCCTGCTTGAAAAGCTGCCTGCGGATAACCTAGAGAGCCTGTTCTTTGCGCTTGATCTGCTGCGTGATGCAGAAACAAAAGGCGAGATAAGCAGCCTTAACGATGCGGCAGACAAGCTGAAAGAAATGATCTACACAAAGAAGCACGAGCGCACGCTGAGATTTGAAGGTGCAGGTGACCTTGTGAGGATAGCCAATCTTCACAAGGTAAAGGGGCTTGAAGAAAACATAGTTATTCTTGCAGACGGGCTGAAGAGTGAACACGATCCGGAGCAAAGAGTCGAGCGCACAGAGGACGGTTACAACAGCTACATTTTTAATTGCAGCGAGAAAGGAGCATATATACATACAGATTTGTATGGAGATAAAAATGCCGAGGAAAAGCAGGCACTTATCGCCGAGAGTGAAAGGCTTTTATATGTTGCGGCAACAAGAGCTCGCAGTGCTTTGATAGTCGCTGATGCAGAGGGTACAAACAAACCAAACAGATGGCGTTTTCTTGCGGAGAATACCGATGAGGTGATAGATTATCCCGACACAGACACAGTTTCTGTAAAGCATGAGATAAAGGCGTCGGATATCGCAAAGAAAGCCGCCGAACCGTTTAAAGACAGCCCTTCGCTTGAAAAAAGCTACAGAATAGTTCTGCCGAGCAAGATAAAGGCAGAGACAAAGGCTTCAAAAGACACAGGTGCAGACGATACTCCTACGCCCAAGCGCAGGGAAGGAACAGACCCGAGGTTTACGGGAATTCTTGTACACAGGCTTATGGAGAGGATAGTATCAGCACCCACGCTTCCCGAAAAGGAAGATGTCGTTTCGGCGGTGATATATGAGCTTGACGGAAATGACGAATATAAGGCTATACTAAACGGCGTTTACGATAAGCTGAAAAGCGGCGGCTTTGCACAGAAAAACGGTATGCCCGATGATATAATTGCAGAATTGAAAGATGCCGAGAATATCGGCTGCGAAGTGCCTTTTTGCTACAAGGCGCAGAGTGATAACGGCTATGAGCTTGTTGACGGCGTGATAGATCTTATCTACAAAAAGAACGGCAAGTGGTTTATTATCGACTACAAGACAAACTACGAAACCGCCGCCCTTGATGATAAATATGCAGCACAGCTTAGCGCATACAAGGCGGCATTCAATAAGCTGACAGGCGAGACAGCCGAGAGCTATATCTACCATATCGACGTATAATAGTATTTGTTTTGCAGACGATGCACAGGTGATGTGAGTCGTCTGCCTTTTTATGTTATAATTCTATATGTACATAAATATGTACTTGTTCATCTTGTTCATAATTTGTTGACGAAATGCCTTTCTTGATGTGTTATGCTTGACTTACAGAAACAAAAAAAGCAGACTTTGAAAACTGCCGTGTGCAAAATTTCACCCAAAGCGTTTTGTATAATAAAGACAGTAAATAAAGGGCAATACCGCACGACCAACGGCTTACGCCTTTGTATGTCATCTGCTTTCATATTTTCCGTCATATCACCCAAATTCTCCTTGCCGGGCGGTAGCCCGCCTGCGTCAAATTTAGGTAATCTGACAAAAAATATGACTGCGTATCTGACACACAATGGTCGTGTGGTATTGCCCAAGAGAAACAAACCGAAACACAACGAAACGGAGGAAAGAAAAATGATCTGCTATAAGGCAACTTTAAAGCTCGACAAGCCGCTTCCCACAGAGGAAAAAGATAAGTACAGCAGAAATGATTACAGCAAGGAAGCAGTTGAGCGCATCAATGAAGCAATAGACAAGATCAACAGCAAATATGTCGGCAAGAGATGCTGCTTTATCTGCGGTGATACCAGGAATAAGCTTTCCTTTGGAATCGTTGTTTCTGACGGCAGCCGTGCTGAGGATATTATCAGCGGTTTTTCCAAAGATGCAGGTCTGTCAGGCAAGATAGAGTCCGAAGAGATAATGGTAAAGTCGATATGCACCCTTAACAGGTACTCGGGAACCACTTTCAGATTTGATGATGATTATCTTGATGTATTCAGTATGGATGCTTTCAACAGCCACCGCATAACACCAACGGAAAGACTTGCAAAAAGCTACAATTATGCCGATATTAAAAAGGCGGCACAGCTTGGGCTGTATGACGAGAGCTTTATCCCCGAAACAGAACGCATCAGCAAACCGTCTGTAATAGAAAACGCAAAGGGGCACCCTGTTCATTATATCATCAGGGCAAGTGAATCCATGAAGATATGTGACAGGCTTATTGATACTCTTTACAAGGCTAACAGGCTCGGTTCACACCGTTATACTATCCTTAATATGGACTATATAAGAGCAAGCGCTGATTCCGAGGGCGTTTTTGCTGCTGCACAGGGCGGAACTGTTGTAATTGACCTTTCAGATCTTAGCAGAGAAGACAGCGGTGCTGCAATATCGAATGTGCTAAATACGGAAATGTTTGAGCTTATAAAAGACAACAAGCACAGGTCGCTTGTGATATTCACGATGCCAAATGAGCTTGAAAGCAAGGTCGGAATGATAAAAAATGCTCTTCCCGAAATAACATTTGTCGAGATAACCGAGCGTCTTGCCTTTAATAACGATGCAAAGAAACTCCTGCGTTCATACTGCCGCAGAGATAAGGTAAAGGCTGACAAGGAATTGCTCTCGTATGTCACAAAAGACAAGGGTTATTATTCCAAAGACCTTAAAACGCTCTATGACATATGGTATTCAAATGCGCTCAAAACTTCCATTTATCCGCAGTACTCCGATTTCAAGAAAAGCGCCGAGCTTGAAAAGGACGAAAAGCCCAAAGGCAGCGCTTATGACAGATTACAGGAAATGATAGGCCTTGAGAGCGTAAAGAAGATTATTGATCAGGCGATAAACTATTCAAGGCTGCACAAGGCTCTTGCAGACAGGGGAATGCCTAATGCTAAACGTGTTATGCATATGGTATTCACAGGCAACCCGGGTACGGCAAAAACAACTGTTGCAAGGCTTTTTGCACAGATACTCAAAGATAACGGTGTGCTTTCTGTCGGCGAGCTTGTCGAATGCGGCAGAAGTGATCTTGTCGGGCAGTTTGTCGGCTGGACGGCTGTTCAGGTAAAAGCGATGTTCAGAAAAGCCAAAGGCTCGGTGCTTTTTATCGACGAGGCGTATTCTCTTGTTGATCATCACAGGAGCAGTTTTGGCGATGAAGCGATAAACACAATCGTTCAGGAAATGGAAAACCACAGAGAAGATATGGTGGTGATATTTGCAGGCTACCCAAAGGAAATGAAGGAGTTTATCGACAGAAACCCCGGTCTGCGCTCACGAATATCCTTCTATGTCGATTTCCCGAATTACAATACCGATGAGCTTGTTAAGATAACAAAGCTCATCGCAAAAGACAACGGCTATAAGCTGGCAGATGACGTTGACGACTCGCTTGTGCCGATATTTGATAAGGCACTTGAATCTGATGATTTCGGAAACGGGCGTTTTGCAAGAAATTTAGTCGAGCAGGCACAGCTCGCACAGGCAGCAAGGCTATCTATGTGTGAATTTGACAAGCTCACGGGTGATGACATAGTCACTCTGACGGGTGATGATTTTACACAGATAGAAACAGATATTAAAGAAAATAATAGCAAACCTGTTCAGCGCAGGATAGGCTTTGCAGGGTGATAAAAGAAATATCCGCATGAGAAGTTCCCATGCGGATATGTTTTACGGCAATAAAAGCAGATAAAGAATAATGCCGGTGTGTGCCGGCATTACTTTATATGCTGTTTGTGATACTCTATAAATTCCTCGGGTGTGAGCGGTTTTATAGTGCCGGACTCATCAAGCATTATCCGCAGCAATGCCGCCGTGCGTGCCTGAGTGTTCAGGCTCTTTCTGGGGTTGAACTCAATATCGGTAAAATGGTCAAACTGCGATAGCTTTGTTATCTCATCAGCACTCAGCGACTCAATGACCGCACACATATAGATATAGTCATAAAACGCCGTTGTCGGCTGAAGCGGAAAGCTAATGCCGTTGTACAAAAAGCCTGTCAGCCTACGTCCCAAAGAATGAAGCTCGGCGGCTTTGCCTTTTGCCTCCTTCGGGTGGAGTGTGAGCCATTCGGTGTGCGGTGCGTTTGTATCGTCAAACACCTTTGATGACTGGAAAACACATTCAAGCGGATAGTCGTCCAGTTTAAGATTGAAAGCACTAAGCTTTACGCCGAGCGGCTCGGTGCCTTTCGTGCTTATCTCGAGAGGTCTTGCATCGGGCGCGAGTTTTTTGATCGCAGAATGCAGGCTGTTGATCGACTTCTGCTTCTGGCTTATTGCAAAGCCTGCAAACCACTCAAATTTGACTTCACGCTCACACACTATGCTGTTTTTTATATAATATACAGGTCGTTTTGCCATAGTAATTACCTCCGTTTTTACTATTATAACATGGTATATAGATTTGTCAATACTTGTTATTGCAATTATTATAAACCACCCCGTGTGCAAAATCTTGCACCGTCATAGTGCTATTATAATAACAGAAGGAGATGATACAAATGCAACGCTCGGTTTGCTTTACAGGCCACAGAGAGATACCGGAAAACACAGTAACACTTTTCAACAGGCTTTACACCTGCCTTGAAAATCTTATCACAACAGAAAATGCCACCGACTTTTATGCAGGCGGTGCGGTGGGGTTTGATACTATCGCTGCAAAGTGTGTGCTTTCGCTGCGTGAAAAGTATAAGGATATACGCCTGCACCTTGTTCTGCCCTGCCCGAATGACGAGCAGACAAAGGGCTGGTCGGCAGGGGAGAAGTTTGACTTTCGCATAATCCTCCAGCGTGCCGACAGCGTGGAAATAACTTCACCGAGCCGTACCAAAGACTGTATGAAGATACGCAATGCACGCCTTGTCGAGCAGGTCGACAGCTTTTGTGTCTGCTACTATGACAAGACGGTAAAAAGCGGCACGGGGCAGACGGTGGGCTTTGCACAGAAGAAAGGTCTGACGATAATAAACGTATTTGAAACGGAGGAATAACAAAATTGATATTTACAGCTATTTCAATTCAAAAACAGTAGGCGAATACTGTCGCTCGATAGGGCATCAGTTCAACGCATATGAAACGGCGTTTATCATCAACGATTGCAAGCGCATCAGCTTTGAAGAAAAGATAAGCCTCTTTGACGAGATAATGCACACAATGCCCGATGTCACCCACAAAAGACTTGAAAGCTATATGGGAGATGACAGCTTTTTCAGAGCGCTGAGGCACGGCTTTATACACGATAATTATATACACGCCTATCAGTATTATAAAAACGGCGAGAGATATAAAATGGTCTATCAGTTCGGCTTCCATTTGGGCAGTAAGCGTGAATACTTTGAAGACAGCAATATCTACACGACCTATGACCGTGCGCTTGCGGCACTTAAAGAAAGAATAAAAGACTGCGAGCCGGGTGAATATACAGGTTTCAGGATAACCGGAAAACAGCTTGACACAGGCAAGTATATAACAGGCTGCCTGAATGATGATCTTGAAGTAAGCTCGATAGAGCATAACCTTGAAGAGCGTGTGCCGCTATTTGATGAGATATGGGTGTATATCCCCACGCCGTTTAAAAAGGGAGATATTCTTATCCCCTGCGGAACAGAATACCAGTCAGAACCTATGGTGCTTAACAACATATGCTATTGGGATAAGGACGAAAAATGGATAGAAAACAGTAAGGTCAGCTCTGATTCATCGGATATGGTCGCATACGGTTACTGGGTAGATGATGACGGGCATCTTTATGATGAGTGCGTACACGATCTTCATAACCTTGAATATTTTGACGGCGAGCTTTGCATCTGCGAAAAACATACATACCGATACAGAGATCTCCGTTTGCTCAAAGCTGTGAGCGGTCTGCTCAAAGGCGAGATAGATCCGCATATGCTGCTTATCGCAAATGATGCTATACGCAAGGAGAGGGAATACAGAGAGTGCTTCCCCTTCTGGGATTATACCGATGATTGCTACAAAAAGGCAGGTATTGAGGACATTATCGCAAAGCGCCGCCTTTGGAGAGATTATGATATAGAACGATATATCGGGAGGGATAATGAATAAAGAGCTTAAAACAGCACTCGGTGAAGAGTTTCCTTTTATGAAGTATGATGAGAAAAGCGGAAGCCCATACCGCCGCTTTGGCTGTCAGTGCCGGGACGGGTGGTATGAACTGATACACACCCTTTGTGCTGAGATAAAAGACGCTTATACAAGCCGGGGCCTGCCTGTTGATATAATAGTATTGCAGGTAAAGGAGAAGTTTGCAAAACTGCGGTTTTACTACACCTTTGAGGGCGAGCCGCAGAGGGTGTCGGCAATAGACTTTTTAGGTTCATGCACTCTGCGCCTGTCGCCCGATGATAAAGATCTGCCCGAAGATGTAAAAGATCTGCGTGCAGAGATAAAAGAGTGTGTGCGTAAATACGAGGAAAAAAGTGCTCATATCTGCGAGTACTGCGGAAAAGAGGGAAGTCTCAGAAAGCTCAGAGGCGGGCGCTGGCTGAAAACGCTTTGCGACAAATGCTGTGAGGTGATAGAATGAGCTGGAAAAGAAGCCGTGAAACAAGGCGCAGGCTAAAAAAGCTCAGCCGTGAAACATCGGGCATAATAAAAGGTACATGGTATGATGACAGGAATGACAGATATGTGAGGACATATTATGCCCCGAAGGACAAGAGGTTACTGCGTATGACAGCAAACCGCAAGGTGCGCCGCACCGAGAATGTTTCAAGCGGCGGTGGTTACAGGAAGATATATGACTACCGGTGGAAGTTATACTGATGAGGTTTTCAGGAGATAAATGATAAGGACAGAAAAAAGTAGGGAGATATAGCTATGAATAGAAATAATGTATCAGACAGGATAGTTTCAATAAAAGATGCGGTCGATAAGCTGTACATCAAAGGACAAATGGATAACTATATAGTAACAGGCATTGATTCTCTGGACAGGATACTGGGAGATATGAAAAAAGGCAGCCTTATCCTTTTAGGTGCAAGACCGCAGACGGGAATGACACAGTTTTCGCTGAATATTGCGTATAATACAGCAAAGGTGACAGGCAAGAAGACTTTGTTCATACCTTATGAGCACAGCAAAGAGCAGATAGCTGCGAGAACTATTTGGATGTTATCGGGTATTTCTGATACACTCTCAGATGTTCCGCTGCTCATATATGATGATCATGATAGTTATATTGGCAGACCTTTTGAACGTATCATCGAAGATGCAGAAGAAATAGAGAATCTTGGAATGATAGTGGTGGATTTTATTCAGTTGATGCCTGATTATTGCCTGCCTTTACAGGAGTCA
The DNA here is from genome assembly GCF_000686125.1 of Ruminococcus sp. NK3A76. Classification (NCBI taxonomy): domain Bacteria; kingdom Bacillati; phylum Bacillota; class Clostridia; order Eubacteriales; family Oscillospiraceae; genus Ruminococcus; species Ruminococcus sp. NK3A76. The sequence continues at coordinate 1,946,137 of NZ_JMMA01000002.1, read as the reverse complement.
TTCGAAAAGATAATATGTTTACTGAAAGAAACTGCAGAAAAACTAAATGTAACTGTAATATTGAATTATCTGTTGCCGTCTATAAATGATTACGGAATTGTTGGTGGCAGAGATGATACAATATCGGATATGGTCTCAGGTTGTGGATTTGACAAGGCAGATGCTGAAATAATACTAAGTAAGGTATCGGAATATCAGGATAAGTATGATGATAAGATCCCGCTAAAATGCCGTATCAGAGTACACAAAAGAGAACCATATAGGTTTATGATAGGATGCAAAGACGGAAGGTTCTATGAGCTGTAAAAAACAAGGAGAGAATATGATCTACATTACAGGTGATACACACGGCGGAATTGATATGCAAAAGCTCACACGAAAAGAGCTTAAACGCTTGCATATCTCTCTGTCCGAAGAAGACATTGTTATCATCACAGGTGATTTCGGTTTTCCTTTCGCGCCTGATGATATAAAGGAGTATGAAAATGGCGCTAAAAGCGAGTACACCACATATATGAAGTGGTTTGCCGAGCGCCCGTACAAGGTGCTGTTTGTTGACGGCAATCACGATAATCACGACTGGTGGAGCAGACAGCCTGTTACTCAAATGTATGGCGGCAGAGTGCAGATTCACCCTCACGCACAGAATGTAATACACCTTATGCGTGGAGAAATATATGAGATAGAAAGCAGGAGCTTTTTTACCTTCGGCGGTGCGGCAAGTGTTGACAAGAAATACCGTACCGAGGGTTACAGCTGGTGGAGCGGAGAAGAACCGACATATGCCGAAACTGAACTTGCTCTTGAAAACCTTGAACGTGCAGGCTGGCAGGTGGACTATATTATTACTCATACTCTGCCTCAGAGCATTATAACGCAGATACCGAGATTTGCAAATAAAATATGGCCATGCCGCACAGCCCGGTTCCTTGATACTGTGCTTGATAAGGTGAAGTTTGACAAGTGGTTCTGCGGACATTTTCATATTGATATGGTAGTCCCTGAAAGAAGGATGGCGGCACTCTATAATACAGTTCATTCTATAAATGAATTTGACATCATATTGAGCGGTGAAAAGAGTATATTCAGCGTTCGTGGCAGATAGGCCATGTGCAAGATTTTGCACATGGCCTGATATATAATAAAGGTACAGAACAAGGAGAAAACAACACAGAGCATAAGGAGAATTGATTATGAGAGATATCGTTTTATGGTCAAAAGAAAAGATACACAGTGTTGAAGCAGAACCTGTATTTCGCAGAAATGATACGATAATCTATTTTTATGGCTCTGATGAATCTCCTGTTGATCTTCGTAATGCCTGTGCCGAGTATCTATGTGTACAATGTGACAATATCGGATATGATGAGATATGTGAGCGTTATGGAACTATATACAGTTATTTTGAAGAATCTGATGCTGTTGCAGATATGGTCATAAAAGCATTTGCCGAAGGACGAGAGGTCATTTTTACCGCAGATGATATTGGTGCCTCCTGTGCGGCAGCAGTGATTGAGTTTTTTACAGGCGGCGGACTAAGTTTCTATTCACAAACTCTGAATAGAAAATATGCGTTAAATATGATTGTTTTTGAAAAACTCTATTGTGATCTGTGTTGTATGAAAGTGCTTTGTGATGATATAGATATAGACAGTCTGAGGACAGGCAGAGCAAGATTTGATAAACAGCAGAATATATCAAGAATATATGCTCTTATGCACAAAGAGTATCTGCATTTGCTGTCTGAAGAAGGAGATACAGCTTTTCCTGAAGATTATGATCTGAAAAATGAGGTTTTTGGATTTTTCAGTGTCACCAAAGACAAGGTGTGGCATCTGTATAACGGCGTTCTTTTTGCAGATGTCCTTAAAGACTTTTTGGATAAATACAGTAAAGAGGATATAGAGTATTTCGGCGCTATGTTCTGGAACGATACAAACGAATACGGTGTAAGATTCTTTGACACAGAATGTGGAGATTCTTTTACCGGTGAACACCTTATGGGCTATTTTCTGATGATAAAGGATAAATATAAAACGATAGAGGATGATATTGTCGATTGAAAGGGGATAGATAAATGCTCTTCAAAGGCCTATTCTGGCAGATCTCTCCCGATATCGGCGACCTTGTAACAGTCAGTTTCCCGTCCGATGCAAACGGCGTGCTTTATAATACCGCAATTATCTCAAAGGACATTAATCATAAGCGCATCTGGGCAACGCTTGACAGCAGCATAACGGGCGGCCACCCGTATAATTACTACCCGAGAGGGCGAGTTGAGCTGCGGCACGGCAGGGCGATAATTTTCTGCTCGCCGTATATCTGCACAGACAAGCTCAAAGCTGCAGTGACGGCGCAGTTCGGGCTGACGGCAGACAACGGGATAACCGATGTGACACTAAAAGCGGACGGCTCTGCGCATTATCAATGTGCGCTTGATACAGGAGAATGATATGAAGATATTTATAGGTGGTTCAAAGACAATAAAAGAGCTTTCCCCATGCATGACAAAGGAGCTTGACCGTGTGTGCAGAGAGGGGTATGAAGTGCTTGTGGGCGACTGCGGCGGTGTTGACAGGCTAGTGCAGGAGTATCTGCACGAGCAAGGCTATACAAATGTTACGGTATATGTTAGCGGCGATAGGGTGAGAAACAATGTTGGTACATACCCTGTCAGGCACATCAATGCAGAGGGCATGAGCGGATTTGAGTTTTACAGGCAGAAGGATATCGCTATGGCAAATGATGCAGACTGTGCGCTGATGTTCTGGAACGGAAAGAGCAAGGGTACACGCTGTAATACAGAGGATATGGAAAGACAGGGAAAGCCTGTTGCAGTCATAGTAACACAGGATAAGGAGAAAAGCATGACTGATTTTGATTTTTTATCTTTTATCGACTCAAAGGCGATAAGGGCTCACATCAGATATACAGGCTATGAATTCACCCCTGCCGAGCAGGCGGTGCTGATAGCAAACAGCTATAATAAGACGGTCGATGAAAAGCTCTCAGCGCTTGAATATCTCTATGATAAATACACCGACAAAGATTTCGGAGAAGAAAAGGTCGGTATGTTTTACGGCGAGTCGAAAATGACATTCCGTCAGAAGCTCAGGTGCTATATCGACGGAATGAACAGATCACTTGCTTTAAAGCTGTCGGCGCAGAGATATATCTTCATTGCCGCAGTGTGCGAGGAAGGCTATGATTATTCCGATTGTGAGAAAATCTATTTCTCATCTTATCAGCAGGCGTTTGAGTATCTGAAAGCTCAGAAAGAGTATTACACCGATGATATCCCCGACTGCAGATGCGAGTACAGGATAACAGTTAAGCCCGAGGGCAAGAGATATGGTTATGACCATACATATGACAACGAGTTTCGCCTTGTGAGTGCCGATGCAGTTTTGCCTATCGATGACGAGCAGCCCGAGCTTGACATATCGCAATACTATGTATGGCTGCCTTTGCCTTTTAAAAAGGGCGACCTTGTCAGGATACGTTATGTCGATGCCTGGTGCTTTAAGAAGGAATACGCAGTCTTTTCGTGGGAGGCTGATGAAAAAAACGCACGCTTTTTGCTAATGCGTGAAAAGCACCGCAGGCAGGGCGACTATACGGATATGTTCTACCCGTTAGATTATTTCATAGAAGAAAAAGATTCAACGGTTGGCGGAACGTTTACTTACGACCATTATTATCCGCTTGATCTTGACTACCCCGAAATAGGCGAGCTTGATAAGGTAAACTGCGGCACAAAATACCTTGCAATGGCGCTTGATGATAACAGCGGTTACAGCCTGAAAGAACTGCTAAGTGACTATTCGTGTGGATATTTCAGGTGCAGAGATCTCGACAAAGCAGATGATTATCTGCGAAAAAAGATAGGAGAACAAAATGGATTATGATTTTCTTTCATTTATTGATTCAAAGGCGATAAGACGACATCTCAGATCAATCGGATATGAGTTTACCCCGGCTGAGCAGGCGGTGATCATAACAAGAAGCAAGGGTAAAACGCCCGAAGAAAAGATAGCCGCTCTTGAATATCTATTTAATACCTATGCAGATGATGAGTTCGGCGAAGAAATAGCAGGCGTTCCCTGGAAATGTACGGAAAATTCATTCCGGCAAAAGCTCAGAGCTTATATCGACTATATGAAGAAGTCACTCGCACTCAGAGATTTATCACAGGGCTATGTTTTTATAAAAACGATAAATGATGAAGACGATGATTTAGGCTGCCCGAACAAATACTTCCCTACATACAGAGATGCTTTTGAGGATATAAAAAAGGATAAGAAATTCTATGCACCTGATCAGTTCTGCGAGTTTATAATATCGGCAGTTCCGTTAGTACCAAGCGGGTGTATTTGGGGCTATGACCATATATATGACAAGAACCTACGCCTTATCAGTGCTGAGCCTGTGATAGAAGATGATAAACTGCGCTATGAGCTAAATATTTCGGGATATTTTGTGTGGATACCGCTGCCATTTAAAAAAGGTGATCTTGTAAAGGTGACCTGCCGTGAAGGGCAGAAGGTGCAAACAGAATACGGTGTGTTTACCGAGCCCGATGACGAAAATTTCAAAGAATTCAAGGATAAGCGTGAGCAGTACCGCCAAAAAGGTTACCGTTACAGTATGCTCTATCCGATAGAGAGCTTTTCTGAGGAAGATGCGGAGATAACAGGCGGTTATCTTAGCAGCGGCGATTACGAGCCTCTTGACATTGACTACCCTGAAATAAGTGAGCTTGGTGATGTGACTTACGGCACGAAATATCTTGCCATGGCGCTTGATGATGACAGCGATTACACTATGAAGGATCTGCTTTATGACTATTCGTGGGGTAATATAAAGAACAGAGATTGCTATGTAGATGCGGATAAGTATCAGCGTTTAAAGATAGCTGAACTTGATGAATTATGGCATACACATCATACTTTTTTCAGATGATAGCTTGTGTATATAATAACGAAAGGTCAGGTGCAGCAAATGAATCCCTGCAAAGTCACAATAATGAACCGTAAAAATGCTGAAGCGTATCTCTCACAAGTTAACGACGAGCTTACGGCAATGGTCTCGATATACGGCACAGATGAAGAAGCTATATCAGACGGAGTGTTTGGAAACAACGTTGTTGAGATACTGCGTGTATGTTTTGATGATGTTGACTGTGATGAGGGCAGTGAAAACGGCAGACGCTGTATATCTCACAGACAAGGCCTTGAGATAGCGCAGTTTGTTAAGCGTGTCAAGGATAAGGTCACACGCATGATCGTTCATTGCGGTGCAGGAATGTCTCGCTCGGCAGGCTGTGCTGCGGCAATAATGTATTATTTGTATTGCTCTGATGAGGATATTTTTTCAAATGCACTATATAAACCGAATATGAAGGTCTATCGTACTGTGCTCAATGCGCTGAACGACTATTATACAGATAAATAATCGTTGACACTAAACCACAGGTATAATTGACATACCCGCTAAACTATGCTAACATAAATAAAAATGACCTGAAAGGAGTGGCGGCAGAATGTTGCTCACTATAACATATACCGGACACAACACGCAGGAGCTTGGCTTCCTGCTGCATAAAAACCCCGAGCGTGCACAGCGGTTTGAGCTTAACTACGGGCAGGCGTATGTCTTCTACCCCGAGGTAAGCGATGAGAAAACTACCGCCGCTCTGCTGCTCGACATCGACCCTATCGACCTTGCAAGAGGTAAAGTCGGCAGTAAGGACGGCGGCCTTTTTGATTATGTTAACGACCGCCCTTATGCCTCGACTTCGTTTATGAGCACGGCTATTGCAAGGGTATTTGGTACGGCTATGAGCGGCAGGTGCGATAAGCGCCCCGAGCTTGCCGACACACCGCTGCTGCTTACCGCCTGCATATATTCTCTTAAAGACAACGGCGATACCGAGCTTGCCAGACAGATATTCGAGCCGCTTGGCTATGAGGTAAAGGCCGAACGCCGCAAGCTCGATGACAAGTTCCCTGAATGGGGCATATCGCCGTATATCGACCTGACGATAAGCGGTACTGTCAGGCTCTCTGAACTGCTCAATCACATCTTTGTGCTGATACCTGTTTTTGATAAGCAGAAGCATTATTACATACAGGAAGAGGAGATAAAAAAGCTGCTCTCTCACGGCGAGGGCTGGCTTGGCACTCACCCGCAGAAGCAGAAGATAGTAAACAGATATTTCTATGCAAAACGCAGCTTTGCACGCAGAGCGATAGGCAAGCTAAATGATGATATCCCCGAGGCAGAAGATGAAGACACAGAGCCTGCACCTGAAAAGGAAAAGAAAGAGTTTACCCCTCTTAACACACTGCGTATGGAGGCGGTGAAGAATGCCGTGCATGACAGCGGTGCAAAGAGCGTTATCGACCTCGGCTGCGGCGAGTGTAAACTCACATCAATGCTGCTCACCGAGCGGCAGATAACCAAAGTCACCGCCTGCGATGTTTCGATAGGCACACTTGAAAAGGCATCGCAGCGTATGCACCTTGACAGAATGTCGCCATACCTGCGTGATAAGCTCACACTTATGCAGGCATCGCTTACATATCGTGATGAGCGCTTCTCGGGGTATGACTGCGCCTGCATAATCGAAGTCATAGAGCATATCGAGCCTATGAGATTACCTGCGCTTGAGCGTTCGGTGTTCGGCTTTGCCAACCCAAGAACAGTAATAGTCACTACACCGAATATAGAATACAACGCAAACTATGAGTATATGAAAGAAAATACTCTCCGCCACACCGACCACCGTTTTGAGTGGACAAG